>CALMPG010000018.1 GCA_937871915.1 uncultured Phycisphaerales bacterium | reverse complement strand
GTGGGGGGTGGAGTGCGTTGGAGTCTGGTGCTCAGGCCCGGCGGCGGCGGCGGCGCGCGGCGAGCAGACCGCCCAGGCCCAGCAGCGTGCCCGCGCCGGGGGCGGGGATGACGTCGATGGTCACACCCTCGGCCTGCTTCTTGACGATGCGGGCGGTCGAGCCGTCGGAGGCGAGCGTGGTGAGGACGTTGTCGATGGAGATCTCGACCTTGGTGGCGTGGCCGGGGATGCTCAGGGAGGCGAGGAAGGCGTCGACGTTGAAACTGCCCGTGCCCGTCCATGTCACGGCCGTGCCGGCGTTGACCGGGAAGACGTAGTTGCCGCCGTTGCTGAAGGCCAGCGAGCCGTTGAACCCGACGGGCGAGATGGCCACGCCGTTGACCTCGGAGACGAGAATGTTCACGGCGCACCCGACGGTGGCGTTGGCGAAGGCCGTCGGCAGGCCGTTGAGCGTGTAGTCGCCGCGCTCGTTGAAGTTGAACTGGCCGATGAACGAGCCCTGGTTGGCGCAGATGTTGAACTGCAGCAGGCCGTCCACGGTGTCGGTGGCGAAGCCGCCCGGCGCCGCCGTGGACTGCGAGGCGAAGTTGAGCGGGCTGAACTTGAGCGAATCGTCGGAGACCGTTGGAGCGCCGAAGAGCACCTGCCCGACATGGCCGGGGCTGGTGGAGTTCTCCGTGACGCCCTGGAAGACGTAGTGCGTGGCGTTGAAGTCGCCGTAGTTGACGGTGGCGTGCGACAACCCGGCGCACGCGGCGACGGTGACAACAGCTACAGCGATACGCATGGATCTCTTCTCCTCTGGGGCGGTTGGGCCCCGCTCTGAACTTTTAGTCTAACCCGGGAGCGCGGGGAATCCAGCAAAAAACCGCCCTCTCGGGGGATTATCCCCGACAGGAGCTGGGCCCGGGGCGAGTTCGGACGGTCGAGGCACTCGAGAGCGTTTCCAAGATGCTTGCGCACAACAACTTACAGATGCGGGCGACCCCGTCCAAGGAACCGGGGCGGCGTGGGAAATGGGGGAGGGCAAAGCTGGGAGTGGAGAATCGCGACTACTCCCGAACCTCCACCGCCGTCCCGACCCTCACCGCCCGGGCCAGCCGGGCCGCATCCCAGTTGCACAGGCGGAAGCACCCGTGGCTCCCGGTCTTGCCGATGTCCTGCGGGCGGACGGTGCCGTGCATGCCGTAGCCGGGCTTGTCCAGGCCGATCCACGCCACGCCGACGGGGTTGCGCGGCCCGGGGGGGATGCGAAGCTTGCTGGTGACGTTGTCGATCTCGGGCCAGTCGGCGGGATTGAACGTGTACTCCGGGTCGGTGGCAATCACCTTCACGTGCAGCTCGCCCACGGGGCGCTTCTCGGCCATGCGGGCGATGGAGCAGTGCGTGAGCATCACCAGCGGCGCGGCCGAATCGGGCTCGCTCTCGGAGGTAGGGCCGTAGCCGAGCACGAGTTTCTCGGTGAGATCGATCACCACGCGGGAGAGTTTGGGCAGCGGCTTCACGCGGACGTCGGGAAGCACCACCTCATCGCCGGCGGTGAGCGTGTCGAGGTCGGTCTCCGGGTTCAGCGCGCGGGCCAGTTCGACGGCGCACCAGCCGCGCTCGGCGAGGAGTTCGGTCATGTCCGCGTACCCGGAGCGGTCGAGCGCGGCCCGCTCGTTCCAGTCCTCGGGGATGGGGCCGGTGATGAGGTCGCAATCTTCGGCGGTGATGGTGTAGACGCGGCACCAGTCCTTGGTCGCCGCGAGCGGGTCGGCGGCCGCGAGGGCGTTGAGCGTCGTGTCGTCGAGCGTGCCGGTGATCTCCAGCCCCTTGGCCCGCTGGAGTTGCTCGACGGCGATCCGCGTTTTGCGTCCGGGCTTGGCGTCGATGAGGCCGGGGGAGAAGTTGGCCCGGGCCAGCAGCGTCTGCACGCGGGCCGCGGGGAAGCGGTCCTGCACGGCCGCGGGATCGGCGGTGTGGGCGATGCGCGGTTGGGGCTGCGCGCCCCGGACATCGTCTGGCTGCGCGGGCGCGGCGATGCATGCCACCAGCACCCCCAGCGATGCCGCGGCCGCATGGGCGATCCGACTCGGTGTCCGCACGATCATGGCCTCTCTATCGACCGGCCCGCGACAACCGCATCAGGCCTCGACGACCATCGCCACCGAGTTGCCCCCGCCAAGGCAGAGCGCGGCGACGCCGCGCTTCCCGCCCGTGCGCTTCAACTGGTGGACGAGCGTGGTCAGCACCCGAGCCCCGCTGGCCCCGATGGGGTGGCCGAGGGCCACGCCGCCGCCGGCGATGTTGAGCTTGCTCTCGGGGATGCCGAGTTCGGTGATGTTGCAGAGGATCTGGGCCGCGAAGGCCTCGTTGAGCTCGAAGAGGTCGATGTCCTTCACGGTCAGGTTGGCCTTCCTGAGCGCGCCGCGGATGCCCTCGATGGGGGCCGCGAAAATCTCCTTCGGGGCGATGCCCGAGGTGTGGTAGGAGACGATCTTCGCGAGCGGTTTGAGCCCCGCCTTCTCCGCGGCGGCGAGGGACATGACGCAGACCGCGGCCGCGCCGTCGGAGATCTGGCTGGCACTCGCGGCCGTGATGGTTCCGTCCTTGCTGAAGGCGGGGCGGAGTTTGGAGACGTTCTCGATGGTGGACTCGGCCCGGATCCCCTCGTCGGCGGAAACGCCGGGGGACTTCTTGTCCATGCACTGCTCGCCGGTGAGGGCGACGATCTCGCTCTTGAACCACCCGTTCCTGGTCGCCTCGGCGGCCCGCTGGTGCGACTGCACCGCGAAGCGGTCCTGCTCGCCCCGGGAAATGCCGAACTTGGCCGCGATGAACTCGGCGCTCTCGCCCATCCCGCACAACTCAAACGGGCAGCGCAGGCCGTCGAAGGCCATGTGGTCGTCCATCGTGGCCGGGCCGAACTTCACGCCCTCGCGGATGTGGGCGAAGTGGGGGGCCAGCGTCATGTTCTCCATGCCGCCGGCGATGATGCACTGCGCATCGCCCGCCTTAATCGCCGCCGCGGCCCGCATGACGGCCTCGAGGCCCGAGCCGCACACCTTGTTGACGGTCATCGCCGACATGGTGTCGGGGAGCCCCGCCTTGAGCGCGGCCTGGCGGGCGGGGTTCTGGCCGAGCCCGGCCTGCAGGACGCAGCCCATCAGAACCTCGTCCACCAGGGGCTTGGCGGCGGGGACCTCGTCGAGCACGGCCTTGATCGCGTAGGAACCGAGGATGGGCGCGGGGACCTTCGACAGGCCGCCGAAGAAGCGGCCGATGGGGGTGCGTTTGGCGGAGACAATCACTGCGGTATCGGGCATACACAACTCCTGAATAGCCAGTACTATAAGCGTGGCGCGGCACGTTCCCAACTCGGGAGACCACGGGATGACCCCTGAAACCAGCAGACGATCCGTGCGCGGGGAGATCTGTCCCGCGTGCGCGCACGTGGACGCGATTGTAGAAGAACGCTCCACCCGACCCTGGGATGCTGGCGACACGATCGACGTGATCGTGGGCGGATGGATCAGCGTCGTGCTGATCTGGTTTGGAAGGACGAAGAAGCGGCTGCGTTGCGGGAGATGCTCGTGCCAGTTTGCCCGGGGCGTGGGTCTGTTTACCAAGGTATTCTGGTGGACGGTCGTCGCGGCGATCGCGATGTTCATCGCGGGCGGGGCGGCGATGCTGGTCCAGCCGACGTTGCCGCCGGGCGCGCTCCCGGCGGTGTCGGGTTTCTGCTCGTGGTTGGCGGGGGAGCCCCTCGTCGCGCTCGCTCTGCTCGTCGCCCTGCTGCTGGTGATGTTCTTCGGCGCGGTGATCGGCCACACCAACGCCGGGCTCGAGCGCAGGCACCTGCACGCCGCGCTGGCAAGGCGGGAGGTCGCCGCGGTCGAACAGGACGCGCAACCACCCGCGGCGGAGCCGTCGGAATCGCTCGGGCGCTTCTACCGCCGCTGATGGCGGCAGCTCATCCCTGCCGGTGCCGCTGGTCGAGCTCGCGCTCGATCTCGTGCTGCTCGCGCACCCGGGCCAGGCCCGCGGCCCACACCACGATCCACGCGACCGCGTAGCCCATGATCAGCCAGACCACGCCCATGGTCGCCGCGCCCCAGCCATCGCGCAGATACAGCCACGCGCCCACGGCGACCAGCCCGATCAGCGCGAGCACGGCCGCAAGTCGCGGCCAGATGCGCTCCTCGTGGAGCATCGCGCCCGGGCCGTCGGGCGCCCTGGTCTGGGCCTGGAAGAGCTCGGCGTCGGTGACGGTGGACGGGGCCTGCGCGTCGCCGGCGCCGACGGGCTCGGCGGTGTTGGTGTCCACGATGACGACCTCGGCTCGGACCGTCGTTCTCAGGTTTGTCGCCGCGCTCATGATGCACCTCCTTGAGGGACCGTGGATGTGGGGGAGCGATGGAACCCTGCAAACACACTACGTTGACTCCGCGAACGCGGAGGGGAAAGGGGGTCGAAATCGCTCGGGTTTTTCTGGGAAAGCGAGCACCCGGCACGCGATCAACCGAGCCATTCCACTCCCGGTGGAAATACTCCACTCGGGCAGGACGCACGTGCGTGAAAACCACAGGGATCGCCACCTACGCTGACACCCCCTCTTCAAGCGAGAACTCCATGGCCGCCGCGACCGCTTCCGCCCACACGATGCTCCACACCGACTCCCACGTCACGCTCCCGCGCGACTGCAACCAGGCCCTCGGCCTGGCCCACTACGCCCTCGACTTCATGTGGGCGCAGCCCAAGCAGGAGGGGTACGCCGATCCCGATCAGGTCGTCATCCAGCGGACCGAACTCTTCCATACCGATGCGTCGCTCTGCGGTGTGTCCGCCCTCGCCCTGGGCACCAACGCCCCGAACCTGTTGCGGCGCGAGGCGCTGCTCTACGGCGTGCCCATCGGCGCCGGGGCCGGGACGCTCGCTCCCATGTTCGGCTCCAAGCAGCACGGCGCGACCGTCTTCGGCTCGCCCGTGCACGTGCAGCCGGAGAAGGCCATCGTCGCCAACTGCGCCGCCGTCCGCGAGTGGGACTCCAACGGCACCAACTTCGGCTACAACCCCACGCTCGGCCACATCGCCGGAGAGTTCGGCCACAACGATTTCTACTCCGTCCCCATCGCCGCGGCCCAACTCGCCGGGCTCGACGGATGGGCCGCCCTCAAGGGCATGATCCTCCTCGACGAGATCCGCGGCCGCCTCGCCGAGGTCTTCAGCCTCAAGACCTACAAGATCGACCACGTCGTGCACGGGGCCATCGCCTCGGCCGCGACGTTCGGGGCCATGCTCAAGGCCACGCCCGAGCAGATCGAGAGCGCCATCGGCATGGCCGTGGCCCACTACATCCCGTTCCGGGCCATCCGCGCCGGCAAACAACTCAGCGACTCCAAGGGCGCCAGCGCGGCCATCAGCACCGAGGCGGCGATCCTGAGCATGAAGCGGAGCATGATGGGCTTCCTCGGCCCGCGCGACATCTTCCGCAACCCCGAGGCCTTCTTCCGCATCTTCGAGGGCCCCGGGCAGATGTTCGTGGCGACCAGGAAGGCCTCGGCGTACGCGGCGTCGAACGGGCACCACGCGGAGCGTGGTGGTACCCCGTACGCCTCGCCCTTCGATCTCGTCCTCGGCAAGTCCGGCAAGGACTTCGCCGTCATGGGCATGCACTTCAAACTCGGCCTGTACGAGCACCAGTCCGCGGGCGCGCTGCAGGGATTGGTTGACCTGATCAACAAGACGCCCGCGCTGCTCGACGACCCGAAGGGCGGGAACATCGCCTCGATGATCGTCACGGCCTACGAGCCGGCGTTCGGCATCATCGGCGACCCGGCCAAGCGCGACCCGAAGACGCGCCAGTCGGCGGACCACTCGATGCTGTACCTGGTCTGCACGAAACTCCGCAAGGCCCTCGAGGCACGCCAGAAGGGCGCCCGTTCGTTTGACTTCAAGTCTTTGATGCTCCTGCCCCACGACTTCTCGGCGAGCGCGATCTCTCACCCCGTCACGCGGGCCCTCATGGAGAAGATGACCTTCCGCCACGGCGGCGAGGACTACGACCGCCGCTACCCCGACGGCATCCCGACGAGCATCCAGATCACCGCCGCCGACGGAACCGAGCACGACTCGGGCCTGGTCATGTACCCCACCGGCCACGCCCGCAACAACACCGCTGATTTGCCCGACATCCTCGCCCACAAGTTCAGGATGCTCGGCGCGCTGGCCACCGGCGGCGACGAGCCCGCCGCGCGCGGTCTGGTGGACCGCTACTCAAAGATGGGCAAGAAACTCGCCGCGGATGTGGCGGATCTCCACAACTTCCATCTGGTGGTGCGGGATCGGTTTGAGTGATCGAGTCAGCAGGTCTACGCATCAATGACGGCGGAGGCGCGGCCCGCGGCCTCCGCGTCGAGCGCTGCACGATGCCAGCCGCTGATCTCGGCAGCGGCGATGGCCGTCGAGTCGTGCCATTCGCATCGAACTCCCGGCAGTGTCCGGACGGTGACCCCCGGCCCCGGCCCCGCCCCCCGATAGAACCACGCCACCACCCGCCCATCCGCCCCCATCAACCGCACGCGCGCCTCCAGTTTCAACGCCCCCACTCGCCACTGCAACTCTTCCCAGATCTCCCGCCGGATGCACCGGTCCGGGTGCTCGCCCGGATTCCGCTTCCCGCCAAAGCACGTGAGCAGCCCCGGCGCATCCTTCGCATCCGCCGGTCGGCGCTCCAGCAGATACCGCCCCTCCGCATCGCGCAGGATCGCGCAGCAGTACTCCGGCCAGTGGGCTGGGTCGCGGGCCGTCATCAGGGCTTGGGCGTCGGGTCCGACGACGGCCGCGGGCTCTCCATCGGCATCATCGGCGAGGCGCCGGCGGCCTTCTCCGGGAGTTTCATCGAAACGCGAACCGCCTCCGTGATGTCCGCGTCGGCCGGCGACACCGAGATCGGACGGGCCAGGAACTCCTCGACGAGCTGCTGCGGATTGCGGGCGGAAATCTCGCCGCGCTTCTGGGCGATCACGTGAGTGAATCCCTTCTCCTCGGCGATCTTCTTCGCCTCCGCCAGCACCCGCTGGTACGCCTCGGCAAACTGGCCGACGATCAGCGAGGAATAGCCGTCGGCCAACTGGGCCTTGAGCTCGTTGTAGGCTTTGATCTTGGACTCAAACTCCGACTGGTTGGCGTTGTAGGTCTTGAGCTTCATCTGCGCGCCGGGGTCCTTGCTGTCGGCCCCGGAGAGCTCCTCGCGCAGCTTGGCGTTCTCCGAGTCGAGGCGCTTGAGCTCGTCCTCCATCGGCGCCAGCCGGGCCTTCACGCGCTCCTGCTCGATGTTGCGGGCCGGGGCGTACGCGTCGCTCTCGACAAGGCGCTCCACGATCGAGTAGATGTCGCACGTCGCCAGCCGGGCGGACTCGGGGGCCGCGCCCATGGGCGCGCCCACCGCGGGCGCGCCCATGCGCAGGCCCGCGCTCTGGCCGACGACGGCGATCAGGGCGACGGCAAGGGCGGAATAGGCGATGACGCGTTCGGTGCGGCGCATGGGGTTGGTCCTTTGGCGAGAGTGTCGGGAAGGGTACTCACGATCGGGCCCTGAATCGCGGCGAACTCCCGGCCAGCCGCCCATACTCTCCCGCGTGAACGACCCCTCGGCCCAAGACCTGATGCGCGACCTGGACCGGTGCATGATCGCCGACGCACGCCGGTTGCACGCGCGGATCCGGAGCCTGCGGCGGCCCTCCAACCACAACGCGACGACCGCCGCCGGCGACCGCGATCCGCTGGCGCAGATCCGGCAGGCCATCGCCGGCTCGCAGGCCCAGGTTGAGGCCCGGCGCGCGGCCGTCCCCGCGATCGTCTACCCGGACCTCCCCGTGGCCGCCCGGCGCGACGAGATCATGGCCGCCATTCGCGACCATCAGGTGGTCGTGGTCTGCGGGGCCACCGGCTCGGGCAAGACGACGCAACTCCCGAAGATGCTCCTCGAACTCGGTCGCGGCACGCGCGGCTGGATCGGCCACACCCAGCCGCGCCGCATCGCGGCCCGGTCGGTCGCCCAGCGCATCGCCAGCGAACTCGGCACGCGACTGGGCGAACTCGTCGGGTTCAAGGTGCGCTTCACCGACCAGACCAGCGAGCGGTCGCTCTTGAAACTCATGACCGACGGCATCATGCTCGCCGAAACGCAGCACGACCGCTCCCTGAGCCAGTACGACACGATCATCATCGACGAGGCCCACGAACGATCGTTGAACATCGACTTTCTGCTCGGATACCTCCGGCAACTCCTGCCCCGCCGGCCCGACCTGAAGGTGATCATTACCTCCGCAACGATCGACCCAAAGAGTTTCGCGCAGCATTTCGCGGGCGCGCCCATACTGAGCCCCCGCGGGAACGCGGGGGCCGGGGGGGCCGTCCGACCGACGGCCCCCGTCCCCATTATCGAAGTCTCCGGCCGCACCTACCCCGTCGAGATGCGCTACCGCCCCCTCGAGGCCCAGCACCCCGACGAGGACGACCTCGACACCGAGCAGGGCATCCTGCGGGCCGTCGATGAACTCAGCCAGGGCACCGAGCACGATCCCACCGGCGGTGGCGACATCCTGATCTTTCTTCCCGGCGAGCGAGAAATCCGCGAGACCGCCGAGGCCCTCCGCAAGCACCCGCTCAAGCCCGCCCACCGCGTGGATGTGATCCCCCTCTACGCCCGTCTCAGCGCCGATGAGCAGCAGCGCGTGTTCGATCCTCCCCCCGGCCGTCGCCGGATCATCCTCGCCACCAACGTGGCCGAGACGTCGCTGACGGTCCCGGGAATCAAGTACGTCATCGACGTGGGTGTGGCCCGCATCAGCCGCTACTCGCCCCGCATCAAGGTGCAGCGTCTGCCCATCGAGAAGGTGAGCCGCGCCTCGGCCAACCAGCGGAGCGGCCGGTGCGGGCGCACCTCGCCGGGGGTGTGCAACCGGCTGTATTCGGAAGATGACTTCAACGCGAGGCCGGAGTACACCGATCCGGAGATCCTGAGAACGAATCTCGCGAGCGTGATCCTCCAGATGAAGGCCCTCGACCTCGGCGACATCGAGGACTTCCCGTTCCTCCAACCCCCCGGCATCCAGTCCATCCGCGACGGCTACGACACGCTGCTGGAGATCAACGCGCTCGCGAGCGGCGGCCTCCGCATGGACCTCACGCCGATCGGACGCCAACTCGCCCGCCTCCCCATCGACCCGCGCATCGGCCGCATGCTCATCGCCGCCGACGCCGAGCGGGCCATGGCCGAGGCGCTGGTCATCGCCAGCGCCCTGGCCACGCAGGACCCGCGCGAGCGCCCCATGGAGAAGCAGACCGAGGCCGACGCGGCCCACGCCATCTTCCGCGAGGAAGGCTCCGACTTCCTCGGCCAGTTGAAACTCTGGCGGGAACTCCACAAGCAGCAGAAGCACCTCTCGGGCAGCCAGTTCCGCAAGTGGTGCCGGGAACACTTCGTCTCGTACCTGCGTTTCCGCGAGTGGCACGACACCCACACGCAGATCCGCGAGTTGATGGCGGAGATGGGGTTCCGGGTGGACCCCGGCAGGGGAGCACGGGAGCAGGGGAGCGGTGGGGCCAAGGCCGAGAACATCCACCGCGCCCTGTTGACGGGCCTGCTCTCCTCCATCGGCCACAAGAACGAGAGGTCGCAGCGCGATGTCGCGCTCGGCGAGGGCGACTACGACGGGGCCCGCGGAATCAAGTTCAACATCTTCCCCGGCTCGGTCCTTTTCAAGAAGACCCCCAAGTGGGTCATGGCGGCCGAGATCGTCAAGACCACCCGGACCTACGCCCGCACCGCCGCGTCGATCTCCCCCCAGTGGATCGAGGCCCTGGCCCAGCACCTCGTCAAACGCACCTACGCCGACCCCCACTGGGACGCCGACCGGGCCGAGGCCCTCGTGTTCGAATCGCAGACGCTCTACGGCCTGGAGATCGTCAAGCGTCGGCGCGTCCCCCTCGCGCCGATCGACCCGGGCGCCAGCCGCGCTCTGTTCATCCAGCACGCCCTCGTCGGCGGGGAGTATCTTACCAACGCGAAGTTCTTCGAGCACAACCACACGCTCACTCGCCAGGTGAGGCACATGCAGGAGAAGGCGAGGACGACGGACCTGTTGGCGGATCAGGCCGCCCACTTCGGCTTCTTCGACAAGCGGCTCCCGCCGGATGTGGCCACGGGAACGCAGTTCGAGCACTGGCGGCGCAAGGCCGAGTCCCGCGACCCAACGCTGCTGATGATGCGGAAGGAGGATGTGCTCGCTCCGGGCGCCACGGAGCCCGCCCCGGAGCAGTTTCCCGAGACCATCACCATGGACGCCGCCGGCAAGGGCCGCTCCTTCGTCCTCGAGTACAAGCACGACAGCGGCGCACCCGACGACGGCATCACCATCATCGCGCCCATCGACGCCGTCGGCGAACTCACCCAGCAGCGCCTCGACTGGCTCGTCCCGGGCGTGGTGCGAGAGAAGGTCGAGGCCCTCTTGCGTGAACTCCCCAAGAGCCTGCGCGCGAGCTTCGTGCCCGTGCCGCAGACCGCCGAAGCCGCGGCCGCGCGCATGCCCTTCGCCAAGGGCGACTTCATCGAGTCGCTCACCCGGGCGTTGCGAGAGGCGACCAACATCTTCGTCGCCCGCGAGCACTGGCACCCGGAGCGCCTCCCCCGGCACCTCACCATGAACATCCGCGTCATCGACCCGCGCAAGCACGGCAGGGTCGTCATGTCCGGCCGCGACCTGGCCCAGATCCGGCGCGAGTTCGCGGGGCAGGCCGAGCAATCCCTGGTGCGCATGCCCGAGGGACCGTGGAACCGCTCCGGCGTGTTCCACTGGGACTTCGGGCCGATGCCCGAGTCCGTGGCCATCGAGCACGACGGCCGGACCATCACGGTCCACCCGTCGCTGATCGAGGAGGGCGGGGCCGAGGAGGTCTCGATCCGGCCCTTCGCCGGCGCCGACAAGGCCGCGCCCGCCCACGCCGCGGGCCTGCGGAGGCTCTTCTTCCTGCACACCCGCCGCGAGTGTCGCTCGCTCATCGAGACGATGCCCGGCATCGAGAAGGTGAAACTCCTGCACGCCGGGCTGATCAGCGCGTCGTACGCCAGCGATTCGGGGCGAGGCCTCGTGGAAGACCTCGCCGAGTTGACCGCCCACCGCGCCTGGGATGAGCCCGGTGCCAAAGACGTGCGCAACAAAGAAGCCTTCGAGGAGCGGCTCAACCGCGCATGGATGCGCATCGGCTCGGGCGGCGCGGAGGTGTTCGCCCTCGCCGAGTCGATCGTGCGAGAACACACGGCGATGGCCGCTGTGTTCCGAGAGGCGGAGGATCGCCCGGAGTGGGGCGCGGCCGTGCTCGATCTCCGCGTGCAACTCGCGTATCTGTTCGCGGGCGGTTTCTGGACGCGCACGCCCTGGGAGTGGCTCCGCCAGTACCCGCGCTACCTCGGCGCGGCGAGGAGGAGGCTCGACCGACTCGGCGGGCTCGATGGTGTCTCCCGCGACACCCGCCTCCTCCACGAGATCGCGCCCTGGGTCACCAAACTGCGCGTGCGCGTCGAGCAGGGAACGCCCTCCGAGCGGGCCGACCCCCAACTCGTGCTCTATCGGTGGATGCTCGAGGAGTGGCGCATCGCCCTCTGGGGCGATGCCGGCGGCCGCCAGGAGACCGTGGTGCCGGTATCCGTTCGGCGGATCGAGGAACAATGGGCCCGCGTGACCGCGAATCCCGCCCAGCAGCCGTGATTATCGGGCCGGATTTCGCGTGCGGATTCCCGCGCCGGACCTTACAATACAGCACGAGCGGCGGCGCGTGCCGCCTGTGTTGGATGCTTCTCCTCGACGAAGGGAACGAACCATGAAACGTGCCTGCGCGTTCGGCCTGCTGGTGATGGCGACCATGATCCTCGGCGCGTGCCAGAGCGGCGCGAAGGAAACGGCCGGTTTCAACGACCGCGAAGGCGTCTGGTTCAACGCCCGCGGCGAGCGCGTCCATCGCGAGCAACTCCTCGGCGGCAAGTGCTCCACGCCCCCCGGCGCGGCCGACATCGCCTGCCGCGAGGCCGCCCGCAAGCCCCAATGCCCGCACGCCCTCGGCAGCCGCTCGGAAGTGCCGCGCATGAGCGGATACACCCGCGACCGCTGAGCGTCCCGGCGAACTGAGTTCGACAGCATGTAAGAGGCCGTCCGCACACGCGGCAAGGGTGTCGCTCGCGCCGCTTTGTCAGCGCGGGCGTACGCCTCTACCCTTCTCCCCCTATGCACTGGACCGACGAAGTCGCCGAAACGCTCAAGACCTATCCCATGCCGCCCAACTCGGGCGGCGTGCATGTCATCAACGACTCGAAAACCCCCTCGGGCCGAGCCCACGTCGGCGCCCTGCGCGGCGTGCTCATCCACGACGCCATGTTCCGCACGCTCAAGGAACGCGGCGTTGCCGTGAAATATCGATTCGGCTGCGACGACTACGACCCCGTGGACGAGCTCCCCCACGGGATGAAGGAGCACTTCCAGCAGTACCTCGGCCAGCCGCTCTGCAACACGCCCGCGCCGCCGGGATCAAACGCCACCGACATGGCCGACCACTTCATCACCGACTTCTGGTCGGTCTTCAAGGACCTCGGCGTGGACTGCGAGTTCTATCGGATGCGGGATGTGTACCGCACCGGCTCCTTCAACGAGGCCATCGATCGGATCCTGTCGCAGGCCGAGCGCGTCCGCGAGATCTACAAGGAAGTCTCCAACTCCGACCGCCCCGCCGGCTGGCTCCCGTTCCAGACCATCTGCGAGCGGTGCGGCCGCATCGGCACCACCGAGTGCGCCAACTACGACGGGAAGACGGTCGAGTATGTCTGCCGTCCCGATCTGGTCGAGTGGGCCAAGGGGTGCGGCCATCGCGGCAAGGTCTCGCCGTTCGACGGCAAGGGCAAACTGCCGTGGAAGCTCGAGTGGGTCGCCAAGTGGGCCACGTTCCCCGTCACCATCGAGGGCGCGGGCGAGGACCACAACACCAAGGGCGGCTCGCGCGACGTCGCGGCCCACTGCCTTAAGGCCATCTACGGGCGCGAGGCCCCGCAGAACATCCCCTACGGCTTCATCCTCATCGGCGGGGCCAAGATGTCCTCGAGCAAGGGCCTCGGCGTCGCCGCGCGCCAGGTGGCCGACTTTCTCCCGCCCGAGATCCTGCGGTTCCTCATGATCCGCACGCGACCGAAGAGCCAGGCCAACTTCGAGCCCACCGAGGAGGCGCTGGTCAAACTCTTCAACGAGTTCGACCGCTCGCACGCCAAGACCTTCGGCGATCCCAAGTTTCCCGAGTACGAGAAGAAGAACTACCTGCTCAGCGAGATCGGGTGGTCCGGCTCTCCGAGCCGGACGGACGGCGCCTACTTCGACTGCGAGTTCCAACTCGTCCTCGCGCTCGTCCAGATGCCCCACCTCGACATCTACGCCGAGTTCGAGCGCATCAAGGGCTCCGCCCTCAACGCCGTCGAGCGCGCCCATCTCGACCGGCGCATCCACGCCGCCCGCTACTTCATCGCCAACCTCGCCTCCCCCGAGGAGCGACTCACGCTCCAGACTTCCCCGCCGCCCAGGGCGAGCGAACTCTCCCCCGTGCAGCGCGGCTTCCTCCGCCTGCTCGCGGAGAAACTCAAGACCTGCCAGTGGAACGGCGAGGCCCTCCAGGCGACGGTCTTCGACGCCGCCCGCGAGACGCCCATCGAGCAGAAGGACGCCTTCCTCGCCTTCTACCGCGTCCTGCTCGACAACACCAGGGGCCCCAAGGCCGGCAACCTCCTCGCCTTCCTCAGGCGAGAGGACCTCGTCCGGCTCTTCTCCGCCGTTCCTCTCAACGAGGCCGAGTATCTGGCCGCGTCGTGCGCCACCATCGAGCAGGTGCGGAAGTTCGCCGTCGAGGGCAAGTCCAAGGCGATCCACGCGATCTTCACGACACGCACCGTCGGGCCCGCCTCCTTCGTCGAGGCGCGGATCACCACCGACGACTCCAAGCAGCACATCCGCCGCATCGCCGTGCCCGACGGCGCAAGCGTCGACGACGCCACCCGGGAGCTGAGAAAAGTCCTGCCGATCCAGATTGCCTGAACATCGGCCCGTTCGACACAGAGTGCTCGCCCCCCGGCCGCGCCGGGCTTGAAAGGACCGCAGTTCATGCGCGATTCCCGCCTCGACAAACTCGCCGATGTGCTCGTTCGTTACTCCACCCGCGTGAAGAAGGGCGACATCGTCGCCATCGCCGGCGACCCCGTCTCCATGCCCCTCATCGAGGCGACCTTCGAGGCCGTGCTCAAGGCCGGCGGCCATCCCTTCTGGGCCCCGCGGAGCGAGTCGCTCGCCGGGCTGCTCCTCGAGCACGGCACCGACGACCAGCTCCGCTACTGCTCGCCCATCGACATCCATCGCGTGCAAACCATCGACGTGCAGATCGGCTTCTGGGCCGAGACCAACACCAAAGCGATGGGGAGCGTGGACCCCAAGCGCGTCGCCACCCACCAATCGGCCCGCAAGCCGTGGTTCAAGGTTTTCATGGAACGAGCGGCCAGGTCCGAGCAGCCCGGGGGCCTCCGCTGGGTCGGCACGCTCTTCCCGACGAGCGCCAACGCCCAGGACGCCGAGATGTCGCTGCGGGCCTACGAGGACTTCGTGTTCCGGGCCGGCCTGCTGCACCTGCCCGACCCGGTCGGCGCGTGGAAGGCCATCTTCGAGAAGCAGGAGCGCGTCCGCGAGTACCTCCAGACCAAGAAGGCCCTGCACTTCAAGGTCCCCGCGCATGCCGGTCACGACGGCGTGAATCTGCGCGTGGATGTCAGCAAGGCCACGTGGGTGAACTGCGGCGGCCTCGAGAACTTCCCCGACGGCGAGGTCTTCGCCGGCCCCACGCTCCCCTCCATCGGCGGCTTCGGCGTCGAGGGCCACGTGAACTACACCTTCCCCGCCGTGTACCAGGGCCGCGAGGTCGAGGGCGTCCGCCTGAAGTTCGCCGGCGGGCGCGTCGTCGACGCCCACGCGACCAAGAACGAGAAGTTCCTCGTCGAGATGCTCGACCAGGACGCCGGGGCCCGCAACCTCGGCGAGATCGCCATCGGCACCAACTACTCCATCACCGACTACACCAGGAACACCCTCTTCGACGAGAAGATCGGCGGCACCTTCCACGCCGCCGTCGGCGCGGGCTACCCCGAGAGCGGCTCGAGCAACGAGAGCGGCCTGCACTGGGACATGGTCTGCGAGATGCGGAAGCGCGCCACATCCCCGGGCGGGGAGATCTCCGCCGACGGCGAGGTCTTCTACCGCGACGGCCACTTCCTGCCCGTGACGGGCTTCAAGGCGGACTAGGCGCGCCGGCGCTTTGTGCCTCACTCCGTGCGAAGCTCATCGGCCTTGAGCGTCCGCCGCCCGAAGCCCGGCCCCGCCCACCACACGTCCAGCTCGTGCCCGCCCCCCCTCTCGAAGAAGTCGATGGTGAGCGCGTGCCTCCCCGCGCCCAGCGCGACCGATCCCGACTTCTCCCGCAAACTGTGCAGCCCGTCGTTGTCCACCACGCGCTGCCCGTCGATGAACAGGTTGCTCCCGTCGTCCGAGGCCGTCCAGAACGTGCAGATCCCATCGGCCGGCACGGTGAGGTAGCCGTGGTATCGGAAGCCGAAGCGATCGATCCGGCCCGCGGGGAGCGGCGTGCGGTCGAAGGCCATCGCCACCCCCGTCGCGACCGGCTTCATGCTCGTGAAGTTCGGCACGCGGTCCCATTCCCCCTCGAAATACTGGTAGCCCACGCCCGCCGTCCTCGCCTCGGTCGCGATCGCCGGGAGCGGCGCGACCCTCGTGAACGTCCGGCGCACGATCGGGCTCGCCGCCCGCCCGTGGCGGAACGCCCGGGCCGAGACCGTCGTCGTCCGCGACACCTGCAGCGAGTCGCTCGCCCCGTCGTGGCCGTCGAGCCGCATGCCCAGCACCGCCGCGACGGTCCTCTCAAAGTCCGGCGACGCCACGGTCGGGGCCGTGCCGTCGGTGGTGTAGTGCAGCTCGACGTGCTCGGCGGGCGAGGAGATCGAGAACCGCACCGTGTCCACGAACAGGTCCGACCCCGGCCCGGACTCGGCCGCGATCACCGGCGACCGCGCCACATCCGGTCGTCCCTCGACATCCAGCACCACCACCGAGTCGATCGCGTCGGGCGCCCGGGCGGGCAACTCGATGGTGAGCGCATCGAGCTCCGGCCCGCCGCGGGTGACGGTGAGTTCCCGCGTCCTGTCCGCCAGCAGGTACGCGCCGCGAGGCTCGTTGAAGAGCCCCGGCACCACCAGCCGCCCATCCGTGGGCCAGTCGAACACGTGCAGGTACAGGCGCGTCGCCGCGCCCGGGTTGCCCGCCCTGCCCGCCGCGATCCCGGGGTTGATGGGCCGCATGGTGCAGCGGCCGAAGGCGGGCGTCTTCTCGAACGGCCCCGCAAGCGTCCCGTGGATCGCCTCCCCGTTGACGGCCATCCACTCGCCGATCTCCGCCAGCCGCTGCAAGGACTCCTTGGGGATCTCCCCCTCCGCCGTCGGCCCGACGTTGAGCAGGAAGTTCCCCCCCTTGCCGGCGATGTCGGCGAGGGTGTGGATGAGGTCCTCGGTGGACTTGAAGTTGTGGTCCGCCGCGTTGTACCCCCAGTGGTTGTTCATCGTCATGCAGGTCTCCCAGTCGGCGCCCAGGCCGGTGGCCGGGATTTCCTGCTCGGGCGTGAGATAGTCGCCCGCGTGCCTGACGCCCGTCTCCCCCGGACCATCGATGCTCCCCATGTTGCTCCCGCGATCGCATCGGTTGTTGACGATCACCCCGGGCTGGAGCGTGCGGCAGAGGTTGTACAGAGCCTGCCCGCGCGCGTGGTTCCACGTCCCTTCCCACTGCCCGTCGAACCACATGACCCCGATCGGGCCGTAGTTGGTCAGCAGCTCCGTCACCTGATTGTTCAGGTACGTGTTGTATCGCTCGAAGTCCGCCCCGTCCGTCGGCCGCGAGGTCTGCTCCCACGGCCGCCGCGGCAGATAGTCCGGGTGGTGCCAGTCCATGATCGAGTAGTACCAGCACGGCACCACATCCTGCTTCCGGCACGCCTCCGCCATCTCCTTCATGATGTCCCGCTTGAAGGGCGTGTTCATCACGCACCAATCCGCCCCCCCGGCCTGCTTGGTATCAAACAGGCAGAACCCGTCGTGGTGCTTGGTGGTGATGCACACATACTTCATCCCCGCGCCCTTGGCCGCGGCCACCCACTTGTCGGCGTCGAACTTCACGGGGTTGAACCGATCGCGAAGCTTTTCGTACTCGTCCACGGGAATCTGTGCGGTGTCCCGGATCCACTCCGCGTGCCCGGTCCCCTTGCCCGGCCCCTCCGACCACTCTCCGGCGGGAATCGAGTACAGCCCCCAGTGGATGAACATCCCGAAGCGGGCATCGCGCCACCAGTCCAGCCGCGCGTCGGCGCGGCCTGCCGCATCGGCGGCCATGGGCGAGGAGCCCGAGCCCGACGGGAGCACGCCCTCGCCGGGCCTCGCCCGCGACGACCCGGCGCACCCCGCGAGCAGGAGAATGCCGCACACGCTCAGAGCACCGGTGACCGATCGC
The DNA here is from genome assembly GCA_937871915.1 of uncultured Phycisphaerales bacterium. GTDB lineage: Bacteria > Planctomycetota > Phycisphaerae > Phycisphaerales > UBA1924 > UBA4658. The sequence continues at coordinate 95,407 of CALMPG010000018.1, read as the reverse complement.
CGCATGGTTCAACCCTCGCAAGTCCCACCCTCCCCGTCCAATGGCCCCGGCTGGAATCGAACCAGCGACCAACAGATTATGAGTCCGCCGCTCTAACCGCTGAGCTACGGGGCCGCGACCCTCCTCCCACGCGGAGAGTGTACGGAAATGCGGGCGCCCGGGGGAGCGGGAAGAGGGAGGACAGGGGCGAGCAGGTGGGCGCACGAAACGCTCCTGTCCGGGGCGGGAGCATCGCGATCCGGTCGCGGGAGAAGAGGTTTCGGGCGGGGAACCCTTGGTTCCGGTCGCGGAACATTTCGAGATGGGCCCGGGAGAAGAGGTTCCGGGGCCGGAACTTCGTGTTCCGGTCGCCTGAGGAGATGTTCCGGGCGGAAAAGATGAAGTTCCCGGCGTGTGGGCCATCGTTCCCGGCCCGGGCGCGAGCGACCCGGCCGCCCCCGCGCGCGGCCCGGGGCGGTTTTCTCGGACCGGGGGGGCGCGAGTGTGAACTCCGCCGCTGGAAGCGGGGACGAAGCGATTCGCCGGTGGAGTTCAGTCCCGCAATAGGGTGTCAAGGGCAGCCCGCGAACCAGGCGTTGAGGAACGCAAAGATATCAGCAACCTGCAGGCCGTTCACGCCGTCGAAGTCGGCAGAAGAGTCACTCTCGAACCAAACATTGAGAAAATCGAAGATGTCTTGCACGGCGAGCACGCCGTCGTGGTTGAAGTCCGGACGGCAGTTGGGTACGGTCTCACCGAAGCCGGTCGCCACGTTCTGGATGGTGATAGTGGACGCGAATGTGTTGAGCGGGTCGAGTCGAAAGGCTATGACGTGCTCGCCGGGCGCAAGCACCCCCACCGTCTGCATCGCGTAGGACAGCGAGCCGGGCGGCGTGTTCGGCTCATCGATAATACCGCACGCCTGCCCATCGACATACAGGGCGGCCAGCCCCGCCGCACCGGGATTGGGCGTGAACGCCAGGTCGAAGTTCACGACGTTGACGGGGGCGTGTGTGGTGACGATGAAACTGACCCACGCCGGGGCCGGGGTCGTCGCGCCCTGCGGTTGCGTGGTCATCATGAGCAGGGTCGGCGTGGTGGAGACCGCCGTCTGGTTGCTTGGAACAGTCGTCGTCAGGAGAAAATCAAACTGCGGATCGCGGCGCACGTGGAACGTCGCGCTGGGAGGCTGGCAAACGCTCGAGAGGTACGGAAGCCTGCACACGAGCCCCTTCCTGTAGGGTGAGTCCGACGCGGTCCGGGCGGCAATCCATCCTTGGACGCCGCCACTGCCCTGCCACCGCTCAAAGCTCAGCGGAAATCCAAAGTCCTGCGCATCGCCATCGATCTGGCCGCAATCGGACGTATTGCCGTCCACGGTGTACCGGTAGAAGCACCGCGGCCAACTGTGCCTGGAGTGGCAGATCGGGCCATACTCGGGATCGAGGCGCGAAACGTCGAGGTTGTAGCACTCTGGCAGTTCGAGCTGGGTCACCGGCCCGGTCGGCCATTCCCCCTGAGCGAGCGCGCAGTTCCAATATGACCCTGCTTCCTCGCGCGAAAAATAGTGGTCCGACCAGTTCGCGTTCATGCCGTAGAGGCCCTGAGCGTTTCCTCCGCCCGGGATGATGTAGTTTCCTCCATACGCATCCAGATACGTCGTGTGGACCGTGATGTCCTGAGAATGCGTGAGGGCGTAGACCTTGATCCCAAGTGCGGCGGCCGCGATGAGCCCCGACCCCGCACTATGTGCGACGAGGTGGACGTGCTGATATCCCTGCTCTCCAATCAACGATCCCAGCCGAAGGCCGTGCCGGATCGCGGCCCCAAGTATGGGTCCCGGGGGGTCGGGAAATCGGCCAGAGTCGCACGTCCAGTCGTACGACCGCACCGCCCAGTCGGAACCCAATGCGGTTCCATTTGGCCCCCCGTGCGTGGCGATGGCATCCCGCAGTGATTCCCAAGTGTTGACGTATGTGGCGTAATCCGTGTAAATCCCATGGGTGACCAGGACGAGCTTGTTCCGGCCGGGCGCGGGAGGCAGGATCGATTGATAGCAGGGCGGTACGTGGGGAACTTGGGCGCCGGGCTCTGGAACGCCTAGCCCCCACGTCTCGCCGATGGTGACACCGTTGTTCCCTCCGAACAGGACGGTCAGGCCGTGGCCTGGGTCGTACGCCATCGCGTGGCCCCACCGCTGTGACGGGCCGCTGACCACCCGCTGAGTCCACATGCTCCCATTCCATTCCCACGTCTCGCCGTCGTTGCTCCCCCCGAAGAGGACGGTCACCCTCCGGGCCGCGTCATATGTCATCGCGTGCAAGTATCGCGGTGAGGGTCCGCTGACCAGCCGCTGAGTCCATGTGCTCCCGTTCCATTCCCATGTCTCGTCGTTGCTGCCGAAGTAGACTAGATCGGTTCTCCCACCGAACAGGACGGTCACGCCGCGTGCTGGGTCGTACGCCATCGCGTGGTATGCCCGCGCTGATGGCCCGTTGACCAACCGCTGAGTCCACGTGCTCCCATTCCATTCCCACGTTTCGCCGTTGGCCCCGTTGGACCCGTTTGTGTACCCACCGAAGAGGACTGTCGCACCGCGGCCTGAGTCGTACGCCATCGCGTGGTTTGCCCGCGCTGAGGGCCCGTTGACCACCCGCTGGGTCCACGTGCTCCCATTCCATTCCCACGTCTCGTCGTTGTACCCGCCGGTGGTGTTCCCGCCGAACAGGACGGTCACGCCACGGGCCGCGTCGTACGCCATCGTGTGTTGGTATCGCGGCGACGGGCCGCTGACCAGCCGCTGAGTCCACGTGCTCCCATTCCATTCCCACGTCTCGCCGCTGTTTGGGCCGTTTGTCGCCCCCCCGAATAGGACGGTCACACCGCGGCCCGCGTCGTACGCCATCGCGTGCCAAAGCCGGGGCGAGGGGCCGGTGACCAACCGCTGAGTCCACGCGCTCCCATTCCATTCCCACGTCTCGCCGCTGTAATCGAAGGCGGGGGATCCCCCGAACAGGACTGTCACGCCGCGAGCGGAGTCGTAGGCCATCGCGTGGCCACATCGCGGCGAAAGTTGGAGCAGTTTCCAAGCGACAGTCTGCGCTCGCGCTGACGTGGGCACAACCGCGCTCAGCCCGATCATGGTGATGAGGAAGGCGGTAATCCATGCGCGCACCCGTAGCGGCATCAATCTGAGAAATATGGTCCTCATGTCTGCCTTTCCTTGAAGTCACGCCCGGACCCAGTCGAACTCCAGTCTACCACGTCCCAGCCTGAGGACCTACGGGGTTCTTGCGGATAGGGACACCATACAGGAGTTTCCCATGTCCGTCCTCCCCGAAGCCGACCTCGCGACCATCCAGTTTTGTGAGACCCACCTGCCGGTTTGGGCTATCGCTCCTGCCACCATCGGCCTGACGGCCGGAATGGTCTCGAGCCTGCAGACCCAGACCAAAGCGGCCCGCGACGCTTACAACGTCGCCCAGGCCGCCCGCCTCGCCTCCAAGGGTGCGACGACGACCTTCCACAACAACACCACGATCATGCGCGGCACCGTCGCGGACATGGTCCGCCTCGTGAAGGCGTTTGCCGAGAACTCGGCCAACCCCGGGTCCGTCTACGCCGCCGCCCAGATCCCCGAGCCCGCCGCCCCCAGCACGCCCCCCGTCCCCGGCACGCCCGAGATGGTCACCGTCGGCCTCAACCCGAGCGGCTCCATCACGCTCTATTGGAAGGCGACGGATGCGGCCCCCTCCAGCGGGTGCACCTTCGAGGTCTCGCGCCGCCTCGGGACCAGCGGAACCTACCAGATCGTCGGCGTGGGCACGAGCATGAAGGCGGGCAAGTTCCAGTTCACCGACCTCACGCTCCCCTTCGGCACGCAGGTCGCGTCCTACATCATCGTCGGCAAGCGCTCCAACCCCCCGCAGACCGGCATGCCCTCCGAGGCGGTCAACGTCCAGTTCGGCGTGGGGATGGGCGGGGGCATGACCATCACCGGGGCCGATGGGGCCTCGCTGAAGATGGCGGCGTGAGGAAGAAGTGACGAAGTGACCGAGTGACTCAGTGACGCAGAGAGCGACAAAGGCCCCGGACACGCGTCCGGGGCCTTTTCACTTCGTCACCTGGTCACTCGGTCACTTCGTCACTTGATGAACAGCATCTCCCGATACGTCGGCATCGGCCAAAGGTCCGCGCTCGTCACACCCTCGAGCTCATCGACGATGTGCCGCAGCGCATCCATCGCCGGACGCACCTTGGCCTTGATGTGCCTGGCGTGGGCCCAGGGATCGCCGCCCCCGCCGTGGCCGCCGCCGCCCGCATCCGAGTGCTCCAGCGCGTGCTCGAGCGTCTCGAGCTTCTCGCGCATCTCCCGGGCCATCTCCGCGTAGCGGTCGAGTTCCTCGCGGGCCACGTCGCAGTCCGTCCCCGCCGCGGCCGACGCGGCCACGGTCTCGGCGAGCATCTTCTGGTGGCGGATCGCCGCCGGAAGCACCTGCGTCCGGGCCATCTGCACCATCGTCTCACCCTCGATCGAGACCTGCTTGCAGAACTTCTCGATGAAGATGTGGGCCCGGCTGGTGGTCTCCGGCTCGGAGAGGACCTTGTACTTCTTGAACACGGCGATGGCCTTCTTCCCCTTGAGCGTGGGAAGGGCGTCCACCGTGTCCTTCATGTTCGGCAGGCCGCGCTTGGCCGCCTCGGCGTGCCAGGCCTCGGTGTACCCGTCGCCGTTGAATACAACGCGCTTGTGGTCCTTGATGATCTGCCTGAGCAGCGCGCTGACGGCGACCTGCAGCTTCGCGTCCGTCGGGGCCTTCCCCACGGCCCTTTCCAGGTGCGTCGCGATGTGGTCCACGCTCTCGCACACGATCGTGTTGAGCACCGTCTGCGGCCACGCCGAGGTCTGCGACGAGCCGACGGCCCGGAACTCGAACTTGTTGCCCGTGAACGCGAACGGGCTGGTCCGGTTGCGGTCCCCCGAATCGCGCGGCAGCATGGGCAGCGTCCGCGCCCCCAGGTCGAGCTTGCCGCCCTTGATCGTGTGCGTGGTCTTCCCCTTCTCCACCTGCTCGATGATGTCCGTGAGCATCTCGCCCAGGAAGATCGAGATGATCGCGGGCGGGGCCTCGTTGGCCCCGAGCCGGTGGTCGTTGCTCGCCGAGGCGATCGAGGCCCGCAGGATGTCGGCGTTGAGGTCCACCGCCCGGATCACCGCGCACAGGAAGACCAGGAACTGCGAGTTGGTGTGCGTCTCGTCCTGCGGGTCGAGCAGGTTCACGCCCGTGTCGGTCGACATCGACCAGTTGTTGTGCTTGCCCGAGCCGTTGATCCCCGCAAACGGCTTCTCGTGCAGGATGCACTGCAGGCCGTAGCGGCTGGCGACGCGCTTGAGCGTCTCCATCACCAGCATCTGGTGGTCGCAGGCCACGTTGGCCTGCTCGAAGATCGGCGCGATCTCGAACTGCCCCGGGGCCACCTCGTTGTGGCGCGTCTTCACCGGCACGCCCAGCCGGTACAACTCGCGCTCCGTCTCGTCCATGTACGCCAGCACCCGCGCCGGGATCGACCCGAAGTAGTGGTCCTCGAGCTGCTGCCCCTTCGGCGGCCGGGCCCCGAAGAGCGTCCGGTCGCACACCATCAGGTCGGGACGCGCGTAGTAGAACGAGCGGTCGATCAGGAAATACTCCTGCTCCGCCCCGAGCGTCGTGTTCACGCGGCTCACGCCCTTGTCGGTCCCGAACAGCCGCAGGATCCGCATCGCCTGCTCCGAGAGCGCATCGATCGAGCGGATGAGCGGCGTCTTCTTGTCCAGCGCCTGCCCGTTCCACGACACGAACGCCGTCGGGATGCACAGCGTCACCGGCCCGTTCTCGCACCGGTTCAGGAACGCGGGCGAGGTCGGGTCCCACGCCGTGTACCCGCGGGCCTCGAACGTCGCCCGCAGCCCGCCCGAGGGGAACGACGACGCGTCCGGCTCCCCCTGCACCAGCGCGCTTCCCGAAAACTCGAAGAGCATCCCCCCGTGCCCGTCTGGCACCACCATCGAGTCGTGCTTCTCCGCCGTCAGCCCCGTGAGCGGCTGGAACCAGTGCGTGTAGTGCGTCGCCCCGTTCTCGATCGCCCAGTCCTTCATCGCCGCCGCGACGGTGTCGGCCAGCAACTGGTCCAGGCGCGCCCCGCGCTTGATCGTCTCCATCAGCCGCTTGAACACGTCCTTGGGCAACCGCTGGCGCATCACCCGCTCGGAGAACACATCGGCCCCGAAGATCATGTCCACTCGCTTGCCGGCGGTCTGCATCGTGCCGTTCCCGTTCATCTTTGAGGACCAGTCCCCGGCCGCGGCCACGGCCTGCTCGCGGATCGAGCGAAGGCCCGTCCCGGCGCCAAACCCGTTGCCGTTGAACCCCCCGAACCCGTTGTACCCGTTGCTGCCGGCCATGAGACTCCCCGTTGGGCTTGCGATTGAGTTCGCGATCGGCCGCCCGCACGGCACCGGGGGTCCATCCCAAGTGCTCGCAGTGCAGGTGCTTCAACGATCGCGCCCGCCTCGGCGCTGCCCGTTGGGCGATTGTTGCGGGGTTCCCCACACGGGCAAGCCGCCGCCAAAGCAAACCCCAGTAAATGCGGAGAAAACCGGCGACTCCCGGGGACCGGACTGTCGGTTTCTGGCAGCAAAGCACGGCGGTCGCCTGCTTCGCTACCGAAGACCCTGGGCCAACTCACCGACAAAGGCCTCCCCGGCCGCGACCGGATCACCGCCGATGGCCCCCTGGGCAATACGACGAACCAGCGCGCTCCCCACGATCGCCGCGTCGGCCCCCGCCCCAACGACCTGCCGCACCTGCCCCGCGTTCGACACGCCGAACCCGACCGCGATCGGCAAGTCCGTCTCGTTCCGAAGCGCACCGATCCGTCGTGCCAACGCATCGACGGCCAGGCCCGCGCCCTCTCCCGTGATCCCCGCGCGGGCAAGCACGTACACGAACCCGGAACTCGCCCTCGCCAGCGCCCCCGCCCGCGCCGCATCGGTCGTCGGTGCGATGAGCATCGCGGCGCACAGCCCGGCCTCGCGCACACGCGAGAGCGGCTCGTCCGACTCTTCCAGCGGAACATCCGGAAAGATGAACCCATCCACGCCCGCGCCCTTGGCCCCCTCCACGAAGGCCCGAACGCCCACGCGATGCACGATGGAAATGCTGACCATCGAGACGATCCCCACCGAGCACCCGCCCGCCCGGGTCGCCCCGATCTCCGCGTTGACCGACTTCACCGTCGCCCCGGCCTTGAGGGCCTCGTGCATCGCCGCGGCGATCACCGGCCCGTCCGCCACCGGATCCGAGAACGGATACCCGACCTCGACAACACTCGCCCCCGCCCGCTGCAGCGCGGGAAGCAGGCGGGCCGTGTCCCCCGGACGCGGGTGTCCGCCCCAGATGAACGGCATCAAGGCCTTGCGCTCGGCGGCCCGCAGCGAAGCGAAGATGGTGGGGAGTCGCGACACGGTGCCAAGCGTAGTGGCCGTCGCGCGCGTGAGAACGCCCGCCGCCACCGGGCCACTTTGCCACCCGACCACTCCGCCACTACTCTGCGCGATGCACACCGACCCGGCCATACTCTCCACCTGGTCCTTCGGACCGATCGGCAACGAGCCGGGCATGGCCATCCTCCGTCGCGGCGGCGACGCCCTCGACGCCGTCATCGCCGCGGCCACCGCCGTCGAGAACGATCCGACCATCAACTCCGTCGGCATCGGCGGCCTCCCCGACGCCTGCGGCCACGTCTCCCTCGACGGCTGCATCATGACCGACCCGAACCGCTGCGGCTCGGTGGCCGGCCTGCGACGCTTCGCCAATCCCTGCGCCATCGCCCGGCGGGTGATGGAGAAGACCATCCACATCATGCTCGTCGGCGAGGGTGCCGACGAGTTCGCCGCCCGCGAGGGCTTCACACCCACCGAGTTGCTCACCGACCACTCGCGCGCTGAGTGGCACAAGTGGGCCGCCGATCCACGAAACCTCGATCGCGCGAAGTACCAGGGCTGGATCCCGCCGCTCAACCTCGAAGAGCGTGCCCGCGACGGGGGCGGCGTGACCGGCGGCGACGGCCCCAGCGCCTCGCACGACACCGTCTCCATCCTCGCCATCGACCAGCATGCCCGCCTCGCCGGCGCCTGCTCAACCTCCGGCATGGCCTTCAAGGTCCCCGGGCGCGTCGGAGACTCGCCCATCATCGGCCACGGCCTGTACGTGGATCAGCAGGCCGGGGCCGCCGCGGCCACCGGCAACGGCGAGCTCGTCATGGGCACCTGCGGCTCATTCCTCGCCGTCGAACTCATGCGCCGCGGGGCCGCGCCCCTCGACGCGATCGCGGAAGTCCTCGAGCGAATCACCCGCCGCTTCGCCCTCGGCCCGGACCATCAGGTCGCCATGCTCGCCATGGCGCCCGCGCCGGCACATGGGAAAGAGTGGGGGGGCTGGGCGACCGCGGCCATCCGGCCGGGGTTCAGGCACACGATCACCGATGCCGGCGGCACACGCGTCGATGAGCCGTCGCGGGTGCTCCAACCCTGAGCTACTCGAAGTCTTCGACATTCCTCCGGCTCGTGTGGACGATCGCCAAAACCTCGACTCGATTGTCCCTGATCTGGAAGACGATGCGAAAGCCCGAGACAACCATCTGTCGCAACTCGCCCTCGAACTCCCCGGCCTCCCGAGCCGCGGCGCATCGCCGGGGCATGCGTTCGAGTCGTGCGATCGCGTCCACAAGCCTCGGGACGACGGCGTCGGCGTTCCGCGGACGGCCCGCGCCGATGTACTCGTGAATGGCCAGCAAGTCCGCGTAGGCTCGCGGCATGGTGATCACAAGGAACCGACCGGGCGTTGGGCTCGCCATCACCGACTCCTGCCTCCCGGCGTCCTAGCGAGACGCGGTCCGCGCCCTGGCCCTGCGCCGAAGTTCCCGCGCCAACTTTGTCCTCAGTTGACCGATCGGCATGCCCTTCCCCGACAGTGCCTCACGACGGCCCTCCTCGATCGCCCGAAGGATGTCCATCCGCTCCCGAGCGTCTGCGTACGCACGGAACTGCTTCGGGCTGAGCACCACGGCCGCCGTCTTGCGGCCCCGCATGACAAACGTGGGGCCGCGAGACTTCGCGACCGAGTCGAACTGAGCCGGAAAATCGGATACCTTGGCGGTTTCGCTGTGCAGCATGTCTACGTCCTCGACCCCGGGATTGTACGGCCATTCTCGACCCAGCGCCCCCGCAAGACGGCCCGCTCGCCCGCGCAGAAAAACAGGGGCGCCGCACACGCAAGCGCCCCTGTCACAAATAGCTCGAGTTCTTCGTCAACGCTCAGGAGACCAGCGACGTCGCCTGCTCGATCGCCTCGACAACCTGCCGCACCGCGAACGGCTTCTTCAGGTACCCGTCGAAGCCCTGCGTCTTCATCCCGTTGAGCTGCGCGTCCGTCAGCTTCCCGCTCATCGCGATGATCTTGCACAGCTGCAGATCATCATCCGACCGGACAAAGTTCGTGATCTGGCGGACGTCGCTCCCCGTCGCGGCGGTCACACCGTTGTTCCCCTCGCCCAGGTGCACGTCCAGCAGCATGACATGCGGCTTGAACCGCTCCGCCTCGGCCCCGGCCTGGAAGCCGTTGATCGCCGTGCGGACCTCGTAGTTGGCCTGCTCGCCGAGCACCTTGCTCAGCACATCCACGATCTCCTGCTCGTCGTCCACGATCAGCACGCGGGTCTTCCCGCCCGCCATCCCGTCGAACGGAATGCCGTGCTCCTTCATGAAGCGCACCAGCTGCGACACCGGGATCCGCCGGTCCTTCGACCCCGGGATCCGGTACCCCTTGAGCACCCCCGTGTCGAACCACTTGGAAACCGTGCGCGGGGCGACGTTGCAGATCTTCGCCACCTCGCCGGTCGTCAATACGTCTTTGTCGAACGAAAGCATGCTCGTCCTCGCGTTCCTGGGAAGGCTGTCACCGGTCGTTTCGATCGGCCCGTGTTTCCGCGCGGCCTTGGCGCGGCGGGTGCCACCGACCGAACCGGCACTCACGTCTGTGCCGGTCGTTCACGCGAGAACATCGACGCTCGATGGGGGGCTCTTGACGGTGGTTCCGAATGAATCGAAAAATGGCCTATCCGGACCCTCCGCCGCCCGATTTCCGATCCAGTCGCTCAACCCCGGCCCAACCACCCATGCTTTTGGGCCTTGCGCCCACAGCCCCCGTCGAAGACCGCGCAGATCGCCTCCCTATATAGAGGGGGTCAATGGCGGCCCCGGATTGACATGCCCGCCACCCCCCCAGTACCTTACCCCACCCGGAAATCGCCCTTCGCGGCATCCGGGCCATTTCGCTGTCCGTAGTTGTCAACCCCGGGGTTGCGCAGCGCGCTCCCCGCCCCACCCTGTCCGACCGGTTTCTCCCCGCTTCCCAGGAGTCGATCGTGCCCAGCCGCCCACCACTCGAACTGCGTTCTCTCGCCCGCCTCCTCGCGCTCCTCGCGGGCTCCACCCTGTCGGCCGGCCTGATGGCCGACGATGGCGGAGCGGCCGGCATGGTCACGACCGCGCCCAAGCAGCCCGCCGCGAAGGACGGCAAGTCCGCCGCTCCCGAACCCAACGACAAAGAGCAGCGGGCCAAGGACGCCGAACTCCTCAACGACTTCGTGCACTACATCCTCATCGATCGCGCCGACGCGGCCAAGGCCATGGGCCAGGGACTCCTCGATCGCGGGTTCTCCGGAACCGAGTTCACCAAACTGGTCGATTCCACCACCGGCTACAAGCGATTCAGCGACGCCGTCGCTCGCGCGGGCCGAACCCCGTCGCTCGAGGCCGTCGCCGGCGCCCTGCTCAAGGCCTACGAGGGCGGCCAGCTCGAGCAAGCCCGCGATCCGGCCGCGATCCAGGCCAGCATCCAGATGCTCTCCGGCGACCTGCGCCAGCGTTCCGTCGCGCGTGAGCGTCTGCTCTTCGCCGGCGAGTACGCCGTGCCCAAGCTCTTCGCCACCTACTTCTCCGGCGCCGACGTCGCCACCAACGCCGAGATCCGCCGCATCCTCGTCGAGCTCGGCCGCCACAGCATCATGCCCCTCGTCACCGCGCTGCCCAAGCTCAACCCCACCCAGCAGGAGCAGGTCTGCCTCATCCTCGGCGACCTCCCCCAGACCCAGAGCCTCCCCTTCCTCTACGACCTCGCGTCCACCACCCAGAGCGACAGCGTGCGAAACGCGGCCCAGTCCGCCATCCACGCCATCTCCGGCGCGGTGAACACCCAGATGCCCCTCGCCGAGCGCTACAGCGACCTCGCCGATGCCTATCTCAAGGGCTCGCCCAGCCTCATGACCTTCCCCAACGATGCCCACCAGCTCGTCTGGGAATACCAGCCCGGCACCGGCCTGACCTTCCAGGGAGTCGACACCCGCGTATTCCCCCAGACCATGGCCATGCAGATGTCCGAGCGGGCGTTGATGAAGGACCCCGCCTCATCCCGCGCCGTATCCACGTGGATCGCCGCCAACCTCTCCCGCGAACTCCGCTCTCCGGAGGGCTACGAGAACCCGGTCTACGGCAAGGACCGCCACGACGCCATGTACTACGCCGTCGCCGCGGGCCCGGGCGTCGGCCAGAACGTGCTCGGCAAAGCCCTCGACGCGGGCGACACGCCGCTCGTCCGTCGCGCGCTGGCCGCGCTCGAGAAGACCGCCGGTCGCGACCTCTGGAAGGCCTACCAGGACCCGACGGTCCGCAAGCCGCTCCTCGAGGCCCTGAAGTACCCCAACCGGCGCGTCCAGTACGAGGCCGCCCTCGCCATCGGCACCGCCCAGCCCAAGGACCCTTTCGAGGGCGCGCCGACGGTGGTCCGCACGCTCGGCTCGAGCATCCGCCAGGCCTCCGCCAAGTACGCGCTCGTCGTCGCCCCGACAACGGAACTCCAGCAGACGGCTTCCGAGCTCCTCCGCAAGAACGGCTTCACCGTCCTCCCCCCGGCCACGAGCATCGACGAGGTCCGCCAGGCCATCGCCGATTCTCCCGGCGTGGACGTCATCCTCGCCAATCGCCTTCCCAGCCAGCAGACCGGCGACCTCATCGCCCAGTCCCAGTCCGACGCCCGCCTGAGAGCCACACCCATCCTCGCGGTCGTCACACCGCAGGGCCGCCAGGACCTCTACCCGCGCTACGCCCGCGACGTCCGCGTCCGGCTCCTCACCGACGGCGCCGGCCCCAAGGACGTCGAGACCTCCGTCATGGAGCTCATCGACGCCGCCTCCGGCGGCCTCATCACCGGCGACGAGGCCGAGGCCTACAAGACCCGCTCCCTGGGGGTGCTCCGAGACCTCGCCATGGCCGGCAGCCCGATCCTCAGCGTCGTCGAGGCCCAGGGGCCGCTCATCGGCGCCGTGGCCGAGTCCAAGGGCGACACCAAGGCCCGCATCGCCGAGGTCCTCTCGCTCATCGCCACAAGCCAGGCCCAGGTCGCCCTCACCGACGCCGCCCTCGCCGCCGAGGGCGCCGAGCGGGCCAAGCTGCTCGGCTATGTCGCCGATTCCGCCAAGCGTTTCGGCAACATGCTCGAGGCGCGACAGGTCCAGGCCCTCGTCTCCCTCACCTCCAAGGCCGCCGGCGACGAGGCCACCGCCGCCGCCGCCGTCGTCGGCGCCCTCAACCTCGAGGGCTCGGGCGTCGTCCCCCTGATCCTCGGCGCCGACAAGTAGAGCCCCTTCGACGGAACATCCCACATCCCACCACGCGGCCCGGCTTCTCGCCGGGCCGCGCCTCGTTCCGGCCGCGCCACGGTCCATAACCCGCCACCAACGTCACAAGAACCCCCCGCACGCCCGCGCTGGCCGTCACAACCGGCAACCCCGACGCCCGGCCAAGGGGTTCCGGCAGGAACTTCCTACTCCCGCCCGCCCGCGGATTCGATCTACCAGCGTGAGCCACGCGACGTGCGTGGTGGAAGTCAGTCGAACCAACGCTCCCCAAGCCCAGGGTGTGGCGCAACGGGATGCAAGCGTCCGGTGCAAGCAAGGAGAAGCAGCATGCGAAACCGTGTGTCGAAAGCCTTTACGCTGGTCGAAATTCTGATCGTCGTGGTCATCCTCGGCATTCTCGCCGCGATCGTGATCCCGCAGTTCACCAACGCCAGCCAGGATGCCCAGCGCGGCAACATCCAGACCCAGCTCCAGTCCATCCGCAACCAGATCGAGCTCTACCGCGTCAAGAACAACGGCACCGCCCCGACCCTCGTCGGCGCCGGCGCCGCCGCGTTCAGCCAGCTCATCACCCCCCCGGCCCCGCAGCAGTCCTACGTGCGCACGGCCCCCAACAACCCGCGCAACGGATCGTCCGAAGTCGCCGCCGACTCGTCCGCGACCGTGCTGGCGACCTCCGCCGCGGCCGCCGCGATGGACCCCGCCGCCGGCGGCGCTCCCGGCTGGATCTACAACTCGGCGACGGGCGCCTTCGCCGCCGTCGGCTTCAACGAGACGAACAACAAGTGGTTCGGCGAGCCCTGATCGGCCCGCGGACCATCGATGCAACCCTCAGCGGGCGGCCCTCGAAAGAGGTCCGCCCCGTTTTCCTGAACGCAGCGTGCGACCGCCCGATCACGGAGGCCCCCGAGAAACACCATGCCCCGCCGCCACGCAAACGCTTTTACGCTCGTCGAGATCCTGATCGTCGTCGTCATCCTCGGCGTGCTCGCGGCCATCGCCATCGCCGGTTTCAGCGGCGCAACCTCCGACGCCCAGGCCAGCGCCACCGCCAGCGAGCTCCAGAAACTCCGCCGCCACGTCGGCGTCTTCCAGGCCCGCCACAACCAGGCCCTCCCCGCCGTCACCCAGGGCGACGGAACCTGGGGCGAGCTTATCAGCCGGGACCACCTCCTCGCCCCGCCCGTCAACGCCTGGGTCGGCGGGGCCAACGGACGCGTCGTTGTGTTCGGCTCCGCCCCGGATTCCGCCTTCCAGACCGACTACGGCTGGATCTTCGATCCCGCCACCGGAATGGTCTACGCCGGCGGGTTCGATGGGCAAGACCATCCGCTTCCGCGATAACTCCGGAAGTGGGGGGCCCGCGGAAGAGATCGAATCTCCGAGGTCCTTCCGACCGATACACCATCCAGCCCGCGACCGATCCCCTCTCCCCATCCGCGGCGAACGGAGCCCCGAAATGAAAGCGTCCCGCACCCTCAACACTCTCAAGCCCATCGCCCTCGTCCTCGCCGGCGCGATGCTCGGCGGTTTCTTCTCCGACATGCTGCGTGCCTCTCCCGCCCTGGCCCAGAGCCGAGACCTTCCCCCGGAAAAGATCCTCAACTCGGCCGAGTGGACCAAACGCACCGCCGACAGCGTCGCCCAGGCCAACGAGCGCCTCGGCCGCATCGAGGCCATGCTCTCCGCCGGCATCAAGGTCAAGGTCACCGAGATGCCCGCGATGCCCAAGGACGGCAAGTAACCCCCGCTTCGCCAAGGCCAACCCATGCGTGCATCCCGATCTGTTCCCCCTTCCGCCGCACGGCCCCCCGCCGGCGGACGCCCCGCGTACACCCTCCTCGAGGTGCTCGTGGTCGTGGTCATTCTCGGAATCGCCGGCGCCATGGTCATCCCCGCGATGGGCTCCACCGGAATTCTCAAGGTCCAGGGCGCCCTCCGCTCCATCGTCTCCGACATCACCTTCGCCCAGTCCGACGCCGTCGCCTTCCAGGAAAAGCGAGCCGTCTGCTTCGATCCCACCGCCTCCGCCTACTCGGTCGTGCAGGTCCCCGGCAACTTCATCGACCAGGCCGCCAACACCATGTACGACCCCACCAAGCCCAACGGCAAGTGGACCGTCAACTTCGCCTCCGACGCCCGCTTCGGCGACGCCCGAATCACCTTCGTTGACTTCGGCGGCGGCGCGACCAACCTCATCTTCGACGGCCTCGGCGGCCCCGTCGCCGACGCCGCCTCGAACAACCCCGGCCCCGGCGGCACCATCAAGGTCTCCGGCTCCGGTCTGACCTGGACGATCAACGTCGAGGCCTTTACCGGACGGGTCACCGTCGCCCAGGACCCCTGATTCGGGACGATCTGAACGTCCCACTGCCAGTTATACCAACCGCCGTCCCGGATTGTGCGGTATCTTCTCCCATGATGTACCGCATGGCCGCGAACATCTCCGCTTTCATCCGAGCCCGGCGCCCCATCGGTCGCCCGACCATGTTCGCCGTTGCCCTGCTGGTCTTCGGCCTGCTCCTCTGGTCGAGGTTCCTCCTCGTCACCGGCCACCCGCGAACCGCCATCGCCCAGCCGCCCGCCCCGGTGCAGGTCGGCGCCGCGCACCAGTGAGCCGCATCGCATCGACCGGGCGCCAAGCCGCGAGCCGCACGCCATCCGCCCCTGTTCTCGCGCCAACGCCCGGCGCCTGTAATCGGACCGGCACATCCGGCCGATAAGGCCCCCATGCCCGACGCCGGCATCCAACGCCCGCTCGACCCTCCCCGCGACCGCGTTCTGCGGCCGTGGACGGTCATCGCGCTCGTGCTCTCGGGGGCCATCGCCTCACTCGGCGCGGCCATCGGCGGCGGCGGATCCGGATCGGCGTGGATCGGCCCGCCCCTCATCGTGCTCGGTTCGAGCTGCGCCGCCGTCTGCATCACCCTCTGGGTCGTTTGCGTGCTCGATCCCACGCGACGCGCCTCGAAGGGTGATTCTCCCACCATCGCCCGCCTCGTCGCCGAACTGGCCGAGGTCGCCAGAATCGCGGAAGCTCGCGGCGTTCTCGCCCTCCCGGGCCGCACGATCTCGGTCCAAGCGTCGCTCTTCGCCGCCGGCGCAGGCCTCCTGGTCGCCGGCGAGGCCGCCGACGCGATCCGCCACCAGCTCTCCGGCATGGCCGACGCCGCCGCGGACGCCGACTCGCCGCGCCGCGCCCGGACCCGCTTCGTGTGCGACGCCTGCCCCGTCGTCGCCATGTCCCTCGCGTTCTCGGTGGTCCTCTGGATGGTCGTGGCGATCATCCGCGAAGCGCCCCTGGGCGTGTTCATGCCGCTCGCGTTGCTCGGCGTCGTCTACGGCGCGTTCGCGATCGCGGCCCTCGCCGTCGAGTTCGGCGATCGCCTCGGCAACTCGACCGCCGAGAACGAACTCTCCGCCGCCCTGGTTATCGAGACCCTCGGCCACATCCGCGCCGGCGAGTCCGCCGACCGCATCGTCGAGCGGCTGCGCGCCTACTCGCCCGGTCTGGTTGCGCCGGCCCAACCCGCCCCGCTCCGCAAGGCCGCCTGAACTCGCCCTCCCCGCGGGCCGATAGGCCCCTGTCGGCGTTGCGCGGCGGCCGAGGTTCGGCCATCGCGGCCCACGCCCCCACGATCGAGGCGACCCACCCATGGCCGATAAGGACAAGAAGGACAAGGCGGAAAAGGGCGCCGGCAGCGCCGAAGCCGCGCCCGCCAGGAAGGGCCTCCCGCTCAAGACGCTCATCGTCGTCGCCGCCCTCATGCTCGTCGAGGGGGTTGGGTTGTTCTTCGTCCTCGGGTCGCTCGGCGGACCGAAGGCGTCCAGCGCGGCCACCGACTCCAAGCACCTCGCCCACGATGAATCCGAGGAGACCGAAGAGGTCCGCCTGCTCGAGAAGGAAGACGAGCGGTTCCAGAATCTCGCCTCCGGCCAGGTCTGGGTCTGGAACGTCTCGATCTACCTGCAGGTCAAGACCAAGAACACCGAGCGCGTCGAACGCGTCCTCGAGGGCCGCAAGGCCGAGATCAAGGAAGGTCTGAGCCAGATCATCGGCCGATCGCAGATCGCCCAGCTCAAGGAGCCCGAGCGCCAGACCCTCAACCGCCAGGTCGCCGTCCTGCTCGACAAGATCATGGGCCAGGACAGCGAGGGCAAGCCCCTCATCGAACGCATCCTGATCCCCACCTGCAGCGGCTACCCGGCCAACTTCTGAGCCGTCCAACACGGCGAATCAGAAAGGGTGGCACGGGCGGCTTGTCTGCCCGTGGTGCTGCAAGGGGGACGCTCGAACGCGGGCAACGCGATGCTCCATCCCGCTCAAAGCGAGATCCTCGCCCCCCGCTCGATCTCGCGCGGCAGCCTCGCCCCCTTCAACTCGCGGGCGCACGTCGCCGTCCGCGCCGAAACCTCCAGCACGCACTCCGGCCTCCCGTCCGTCCCCCGAGGCACGCGCACGCCGCACGCCTCCAGCCAGCGCGCCGCCCGCTCGGTCTGGATCCGCGAGCAGCTCTCCGGCGAGTCCGCCCCCGTCGCGTTCTTGATCGGCGCGAACTCCTCCACCCGGTCCGTCTCGTACACGATGCTCCTCTCGCACAGCGGCAGCGCATCGAACACAAACCGCTCCAGCTTCACGCCGTTGTTCGCCGTCGGCTCGACCATCTCCCCCGTCGTCGGGTCCACGTGCGGGATCCTCTTCTCCGCCCGGTGGTACGGCAGCGCGAAGCCGGGATCGGTCGCCAGCGTCTCCACCAGCCCCACGCCGATGATGTGCACCGCGATCGAGCCCGCGTTGAACCGCAGCGAGCCGTCCGGGTTTGTCTGCCGCTGATACTCCATCGGCAGGTCGGAATCCTCCACGATCTCCCCCCGCCCCTTGCGGGCCCCGTCCCCCGCCATGCAGAACACCCCCACTTTCTCCTCCGCGCTGGCCTTCGCCACCATCTTGCTCGACATCTGCCCCGATGAGTCCGGCGCGCCCGCGTGCAGCCCGAGGAACACCGGATCGAGGATGTTCACGATCGGGTTGTCCACCTGGAAGTAGCTGATCGTGTCCACCCCCCGCCGACGCATGTCCGCCGTCGCCCCCGAAACGTGCAGCGCCCGGATCGATCCCCCGTGCCCGTCCGGGTTGGTCGCGACCTCGTGCCGATCGCTGAGGAGGATCTTCCCCGTCTTGATGTCGAAACTCGGCATCACGCCCTGCGGAAAGAACATCACGCTGCCGCGCTCCAGCCCGAAGAACCCGTGCCGCTCGAAGAACGCCACCGTCGCCGCGTGGTTGAGCGGGCTGGTCATGATGTACCACGGCACATCCACGCCGTACCGGTCCTTCGCCCCCAGCAGCGCATCCGCGAAAACCTGGAACAACGGTTTCCCCGTCACCGCCCCCGCCGGATAGCACCCCTTCGGCCCGTCGTATCCCAGCCGCGAGCCCTGCCCCCCCGCCACCACGAACGCCCCCACGCGTCCCGCACGCAGCATCGCCTCACCCGCCGCCCGCGCGCCCGCCTCATCCCAGGGGTGCTTCGGGTCCCTCGGGTTCCGCGGGTAGTACGCCGCCGGCTGAACATCCGCCGGCAGCGCAAACACCGGGGTGTTGATCACATAGTCATGGACCAGTTTCGGCAGCGACTCCAGATCCAGCGACCCGATCTGCGCCAGCAACCCCCGCTTCCGCTCGTCGTCCAGCAGGTCATAGAACCTCAGCAGGTGCCCCTGACCGACGGTCTCAAGACGGTGCGAGATGGCCTGCGGCGAAGTGGGGGAGTTGGGCATGTGGGCGTTGCTGTGGCCGGGGTGAAAAAAGGGGGAGAGTGTAGGGCCGACACACGCCCGGTCCGCACGGAACCCCCGACGGGGGACGCGCCGGTGGGCCGGTACTATGCCCTCGTGCGAAACCTGTTCACCAATCCCCTCCGACTTCCCCTCATCGCCCCCTCCATCCTCTCGGCCGACTTTGCCAACATGGGGGCCGAGTGCCGCCAGGTCCTCGCCTCCCCCCGCGCGGGGGCCCAACCCGTTGCCTCCTCCGCCCGCGTCCTCGCCCCCGATTCCCGCGACAACCCATGGGCCTGCCCGGGGGCCGGGGCCGACCTCCTGCACGTGGACGTCATGGACGGGCATTTCGTTCCCAACCTCACCATGGGCCCGGACATGGTCCGGGGAGTCCGGCGCGCCTGCCCCGGCGCGTTCATCGACGTCCATCTCATGGTCACCGACCCTTGGAAACACGCCCAGCCGTTCGTGAGTGCCGGCGCAGACCACCTCACTTTTCATGTGGAGGCCCTTCCTCCCGGCGAGATTCCCGGCCTGGCCCGGAAGATCCGCGACCTCGGCGTCACCGTCGGCCTGGCCATCAACCCGCCCACGCCCGTCGAGGCCGCGATGCCCCACCTGGAGCACTTCGACCTCCTCCTCGTCATGTCGGTCAACCCCGGATATTCCGGTCAGGCCTTCATCCCCGAAGTCCTCGCCAAGACCCGGCTCATCTCCGAGGAACTCACGCCCCTCCAGCGCCTCGAAATGGATGGCGGCCTCAAACCCGACAACGCCGAGTCGGTCCTCGAGGCCGGGTGCGATGTCCTCGTCGCCGCCTCGGCGGTCTTCGGAGTTCCGCCCGCCCAACGGGCGGACGTCGTCCAGGCCCTCCGGGGTACGCGGAAGCCCCTGTAGCCACCGGTATTGGGGGTAAATCACCCGGAATCGACGGGTTATTCACCCTGTTTTAGGGTTATCGGTCGTGCAGTCTTCCTTCCACCCACCCCTCCGACCGATGGGGATTGCTAGACTGGCACCCGTCCCAGAGACCTCCGACCCCGTCGGAGGCGGTCGAAGGAACTCGACCGACCGCGCGTGGAGCCGCGACAGGGACGCACGACGCTCGGATATGGCCAAGGCCGCTTCATACCGACTCCTCCTCATGCGATCCGGACGCACCGAATGGGACCTCCTTGGGAGGGTCCAGGGCGCGGCGGACCTCCCCCTCACCCGCTCGGGTCTGACCGCCGTACAGGGTCAGACCACGGGCCTGATTTCGCACAAACTCAACTCGATCGTCTGCGCCCCCGACGAGGCCAGCCGGGCGACCGCGGAACTCCTCAAGAAGGCGACCTCCTGCCGTCGCCTGACCGTCTCGCCCGAACTCGGCGAGATGGCCCTCGGCCTCTGGGAAGGGCTCCGCTACGAGGAACTCGAGAATCGCTATTGCCGGGCCGGTCGTCAGTTCCTGACCGATCCCAGCGGCGTCCTCGTCCCCGAGGGCGAGGCCTTCGAGGACTACAGCGACAAGATTCGTTCCGCCTTGGCCGGCGTGATGGCACGCCAGAAGAGGGGGGCCACCGTCGGTGTGGTTGTCCGCCCCATCGCCCTGGGCGTCATGCGATGTTTGCTCAACAGTGCTGATCTTGGTCAACTTTGGGCGATGTTGAGCGATCGACCCGACGTGGAGTGGTACCAACTCTCCAACAACGATCCGCGCCTGGTCGCACCGCCGCGCCGGCCGAGACGATCCGCCTCGGCGGCGTGATTCTGATGTGTGCCGATCGCCTCGTGGCGGGTCGGAACCGGGCACAGGACGGCCCGGCTGGGATCTCTCAAAGGACCGGAGCGTCATGTCACAAGCAATCGCCAAGCCCGTCGCCCCGCTGGGAAGCCCCGTGAAAGTCGATGCGCCCGCGCCCTCCAAGGCGTGGCCCGACGCCCTCCGCAAGACCTCCGTCCCCGAGGGCCTCTGGCTCCGATGCCCGGGCTGCTCGGGAATGATCTACCGCAAGCAGATGGAAGCCAACCTCCACTGCTGCCCCGACTGCCAGCACCACTTCCGAATCGGCGCCCACGAGCGCGTCCGCCAGATCGCCGACCCGGGCTCGTTCGAGGCGATGTTCACCAATCTCGCCCCCACCGACCCGCTCAAGTTCACCGACCTCAAGTCCTACAAGTCGCGTCTCGCCGCCGAGCAGGCCAAGAGCGGGGCCATCGACGCCGTCGTCGCCGGAACCTGCTTCGTCAAGGGCCGCCCCGCCCTCGTCTGCGTCCTCGACCTGAGCTTCATGATGGGCTCCATGGGCAGCGTTGTCGGCGAGGTTGTCACCCGCTCCATCGAGGCAGCCACCCAGCGAGATCTCGCCCTGGTCATCGTCTCCGGCTCCGGCGGCGCACGCATGCAGGAATCCGGCCTCTCGCTCATGCAGATGGCCAAAACCAGCGCGGCCCTCGCCCGCCTCGACGAGGCCGGCGGCTTCTTCATCAGCGTCCTCACCGACCCGACCACCGGCGGCGTCACCGCCTCCTTCGCCATGCTCGGCGACGTCATCATCGCCGAGCCCAAGGCCCTCATCGGTTTCGCCGGACCGCGCGTCATCCAGCAGACCATCCGCCAGGAACTCCCCGAGGGCTTCCAGCGCTCCGAGTATCTCAAGAAGGCGGGCATGGTCGATCGCGTCGTCCCCCGCGCCGAACTCCGCAGCGAGCTCGCCCGCCTGATCGACTACTCCGGCAGGTAACGCCCGACGGCCCCGCTCGGAGAGCACGTTTGTGAACAGTCTCGCACGCACACGCCTGCCCGCCGGCCCCGGCGCGTCATGGTGGGGCTTCCTTCTCGCCGGCCTCGGCTACGGCGCGTTCACCGCGCTGGCCATGCCCCCCCTCGACGTCTGGCCCCTCGCCCTCACCGCCATGATCCCGCTCGCCTGGGCCGGGTGCCGCGCCTCGCGCAGGCCCTGGTTCTCCGCCCTCCTCTGCGGCATCGGCTCGCTCCCCATGTGGGTCTTCGAGCACTTCTGGATCCGCAACGTCACCGGACCCGGCTTTCCTCTCGTCTGCCTCTACCTCGCCGCGTACCCCGCCATCTTCGTCTGGATCATCGCCCGCGCCCGCCGCACCGACTGGCCCATTCCCATGTGCGTCGTTGTTCCATTCGTCTGGACCGCCCTCGAGGTCATCCGCGGCGAGTGGGTCTTCGACGGCTACGCCTGGTTCCTCCTCGGCCATCCCCTCATCGACGCCCCCCTTCTCGCCGCTCCCGCCGCCGTCTTCGGCACGTACTTCGTCTCCTTCCTCTGCGCGGCCCTCGCCGGCGCGGTCGTGGATTCCGCGGGCTGGTCCGGCGTGCCCCGATCCTGGGGCGGCATCGGCGCGCTCGCGCTCGTCCTTGGTTGGCCCACGCTCGGGCTCATCGGACAGTTGCAGGCCCGCCCCTCCGCCCAGGCCCGCGCCGTCTTCCGCGTCGGCGTCGTCCAGACCAACCTCCCCCAGGACAACAAGATGGGCTGGTCCATCGCCGACCGCCAGCGCGACATGCAGCGATTCCTCGACCTCACCCGCCACGTCGCCGCCATCCGCCCCGCCCCGGACGTCATCGCCTGGCCCGAGACCATGTTCCCCGGACGCACGCTCAGCGAACCGGCCGCCAGGGTCTACCGCGACCTCGGGGTGCACTGGATCGTCCAGACCCCCGAGGGCGAGCGCCGCGTCTCCGCCGACTCCTTCCGCGAGAACCTCCTCCGCACCCAGAACGATCTGGGCATCCCCATGCTCATCGGCTCCGCCGAACTCGAAGGCGACATCGCCGCCGCTCTCTCCCAAGACCGGCGCGACGGCCTCATCCGCCGCTTCAACAGCGTCGTCATGCTCGACCACGGAGAGGCCGTCTCCGACCGCTACGACAAGATCGAGCTCATGCCCTTCGGCGAGCGCATCCCCCATCTCTGGCGCTGGCCCAGCCTCCAGCAGGCCGTCCTCAATCTCGGCGCGGCGGGCATGTCCTTCGACCTCACCCCCGGCACCCGGGCCCGCGGCCTGGATGTCCCGGTCCGACGCTCCGACTTCCCCGCCGGCGCCGTCACCGTCGCAACCCCCATCTGCTGCGAGGCCACCCGCGCCGATCTCTGCCGACGCCTCGTCCGCGGCGGCGATTCCGGCAAACGCAGCCTCCTCATGCTCAGCCTCAGCAACGACGGCTGGTTCGGCTCCTGGGACGGCGGCCGCTGGCAGCACCTCCTCGACGCCCGCTGGCGCTGCGTCGAACTCGCCCTCCCCATGGTCCGCTGCGTCAACACCGGCGTCTCCTGCCACATCGACGCCTCCGGCCGGATCGTCACCGACCGCATCGGCGGCGCCCCCGTCCTCAACGCCCGAGAGGAAGGCGTCTTTGTCGCCACCGTCCCGGTGGACCCGGGCCACTCGCCCACAACTTTCGAGCGCCTCGGCATGATCCCGGCGTACACCATCACCCTTGTCGGCTGCCTGGGTACCGTTGTCCTCTGGCGGCGAGCCCGCCGCACCGGCGCGCCCTGAAGCGCGACCGGCCCACGAAGTTCCCACTACGAGACAAACATGCACACGCAGAAGTTTCGAGCCATGGCAATGATCGGGGTGGCCGGGGGCGCGCTGGGCCTCTTGTGCGCCGGCGTGCCCGCCGGATGCTCCGCCGACGGCGGCGCCACCACCACCTCCCGCCGCGGCCCCACCCGTTCCGAGAAGCCCAGGGCCGCCGAGCCGGAGGTCGTCACCCCGCGCGACACCGGCCCCGTCTCGCCCAGGATCAAGCCCTTCTCCGCCGCCGAGCGTGCCTCGCTCCGCGAGCGGGCCATCACCCTGCTCTCGAACACCGCCCAGGCCGGCAGCCCCGAGGAACGAGCCAACGCCCTCGAAGGCCTCGTGCAAGTCCCCACCCGCCTCGCCGGCGTCGCCGAGATCGCCCTGAAGGATCCCAACCCCGGCGTGCGGGCCGTCGCCGCCATGTCCATCGGCAAGGCCAAACTCACCGCCCTCGCCCCGCGTCTCCGCCCCCTCGCCCAGGACGAGAACCCCTTCGTCCGCGCCGGCGCACTCTTCGCCCTCAAGCAGTGCGGCGCCCCCGTGGACATCACGCCCCTCGCCGGCATGCTCTTCGACACCAGCGCCGGCGTTCGCGCCCACGCGGCCTACATCCTCGGCGAGCTCGGCGAGAAATCCGCCATCGGCCCCCTCCGCGAAGCCCACAAGGTTTCCTCCGGGCGTGCCAGCCAGACCGCCGTCCGCCTCTCCGACCTGCAACTCGCCGAGGCCCGCGTGAAGCTCGGCGACGATTCCGCCCTCGCCGACATCCGCGCCGCGCTCTATCCCGCCAAGCCCGAGGACCTCGAGGCCGCCGCCCTCGCCGTGCAGATCGTCGGCCAGATCAAGGACGCCGTCTCCATCAACCGACTCATCGAACTCACGGCCCAGGCCGACCCCGGCGGACAGGACATGCCCGGCGAGATCCGCATGGCCGCCGCCGCCTCCCTCGCCCGCCTCGGCCAGCCCCACGGCTCCTACATCGCCCGCGAGTACTTCCAAGGCGGCAAGGAAACCCTCCGGGCCCAGGCCGCCAGCCTCTTCGGCGAGACCAAACGACCGGAAAATCTCCAACTCGTCTCCCGCCTCATGGACGATCCCGACGGGCGCGTCCGGGTCGCCGCGGCCGCCGCCGTCATCAAAATCACCGATCGGGCCGCTGAATAAGGGAAACCCGGCCCGGCGGCCGGCGCGGAATCCGGGGCCCCGGACCACCGAATTGGGGAGAACCGCCCGGGCCAGTTGACACAGAGGGCCCCTATGGGGTATCACTTGCACCCAGAAACCGCCCCAAAGGCCGCGCGTGCGTCCATTTGACGGGCCGGAATGAACGGTATTTGTCCGCGCCGGCGTGAACAGCACGCGACGCGGTGCGGATAGGGTGTCGCCGCGATCAGGAAGGTCGCGACATTGGCCGTCGCGCCCAAGCCAACCGGCGCGACCAAGCGAGGAGTTCCCCGTGCACATCGTGACCAAGATTCTGATGGTGTTCTGCGCCGTGCTGAGCCTCCTGCTGGCCGCGCTGACCATGGCCTACGCCGCCAACGCCAACGCGCTCAAGTCGAGCATCGCCGCGGAGCGCAACGCCGCCTCCGCCGCCAAGAGCACCGCCTCGGCCCAGCTCGCCGAGCACGCCAACGAGATGACCAACCAGACGGCCCGCCTCACGGCCATCGAGAACACCCTCCGCCAGAAGGAGGTCGAGGTCGCCAACCTCCAGAAGGAGCGCACCGACCTCTCCTCCCGCGTCCAGCAGGCCGAGGCCGACGCCAACAGCATCCGCAACCAGATCTCCCAGGCCGCGGCCACCGTCCAGACCCAGGCCAAGCTCATCGATTCCTACCGCTCCGAGGTCGGCGCCCTTCGCCAGACCATGCTCGACGTCGAGAAGCGCAACATCGAGCTCACCGACAAGATCAACGACCTCGCCAGCCAGCGCGAGGTCCTCGAGCAGAACGCCCGCGCCCTCAAGGAGCAACTCGAGGAGACCAAGCTCAACCTCCAGGCCGCCCAGTCCGCCGGCGCCGGCTCCGTCGGCTCCGGCGTCGCCAACATGTCCAGCCGCGCCCCGGTCCGCGAACTCCCCGGCCCCCTCGTCCGCGCCAGCGTCACCGAGGTCTTCAAGTCCGCCTCCGGCGACGACATGGTCGTCATCAACGAGGGCTCCAACCGCGGCCTGAAGGAAGGCGTCCTCATGAACGTCGTCCGCGCCGACGCCTTCGTCGCCACCATCGT
The DNA here is from genome assembly GCA_937871915.1 of uncultured Phycisphaerales bacterium. GTDB lineage: Bacteria > Planctomycetota > Phycisphaerae > Phycisphaerales > UBA1924 > UBA4658. The sequence continues at coordinate 70,138 of CALMPG010000018.1, read as the reverse complement.
CCTCACAAAAATCGAACCGACCGGCTCGGTCGGGCGCGTCACCACCACCCGCACCGGCGCCGTCCAGTCCGGCGACACCGTCCTCAGCCGCCTCGACTAAACACGCCCGGGATGAGCGAGTCTTCGAGCGAATCCCCCGGAAGCGTCGGAACAAGCATCCACAGAATCCCCCAGCAGCCAGAAAACTCCCACGCGCCACACCGGCCCGCACCAGCCGGACCATCAAGTGAACCACCCCGGCCGCCCACGGCGGCCCGGAAGTCTCGGAAGGACCAACCATGAGTCAGTACGGCATGCAAATGCCCGCGGGCCAGATGCAGCGGGGAGCCAGCATGAACGTGTACACCGGCCTGCTCTTCGCGGCCGTTGTCGCCCTGCTCGCCGCCACCATCTTCGTCTTCATGCAGGGCCAGATCATCGGCCCCGAGGGAAACGCCCTCGCCGTCCACCCGCAGGCCTCCCCCGGCGGGCCCTACGACATCAAGCTCGGCAAGTAGTCGCGCCCCGGCGACCGGCCATTTCCGGCCCGAGACGCCGCAACAGGGGTCGTCCAACGGCCCGGTTCCTTGACCCGCACAGACTTCGGACTACATTTCCCTCCCACCACGCGTGGCCCAGGCACGCGGTGGGGTACATCTTGGGGCGGTAGCTCAATTGGTTAGAGTACCGGACTGTCGATCCGGTGGTTGCGGGTTCGAGTCCCGTCCGCCTCGTTTAGATAAGCCTTGCTGAATCCGTAGGTTACGGATACCCCCCGATGGTCGGGGGCGCAGCTCGAGACGATTCCCGCGCGGTGCGCGCACCGCGCGGGAGTTTCGGGAGGTGCCCCTTGCCGAAGACCCCGGGATATCGCAAGCGCCACGACCGCAACCAGGCCATCGTCACCCTGACCGACGCCGCGACCAAACGGCGACGAGATTACTGGCTGGGCGAGTACGGGTCGCCTGAGAGCCGCGAGCTGTACCACCGCGTCGTCGCCGAGTGGGAGGCCAACGGCCGTAGCCTGATCGACCCGGACTTCGAGAAGCCCGCCGCTGGCGGCCCGGGCAGCGACGCGGGGTCGGACGGCACTGGCGGAATCACCATTTCCGAGCTGTGCGCCCGATTCTGGCGCATGCGGGCACCGCAGTTCAACGAGAACGAGCAGGGGCACTTCAAGGCCCTCATCCGGCTGCTTCGCCGCTCGTACGGCTCGACGCCCGCGTCGGCATTCGGGCCGCGGCGGTTGCAGCGGCTCCGCGACGAGATGATCCGCGAGGATGAGGAGAGCGGCCGACGCGGCTGGGGCGTCACCTACACCAACGCGCAGGTGCGGCGGCTGTGCCGGCTCTTCAAGTGGGCCGCATCGCAAGAGATCGTCTCCGCGAGCGTGAGAGTGGAACTCCTAGCGGTCGACCCGCTCAAGCCCGGGCGCTGCGAGGCGCGGGCGGGGCGGGTCGTGAAGCCAGTGCCGGTCGAGGTGGTCGAGCAGACGCTGCCGTACATGGCCACCCCGGTCGTCGCAGCCGTGCGGTTGCAGCTGCTCACCGGAGCCCGCCCCGACGAGGTGCTCAGCCTGCGCCAGTGCGACATCGACACCTCCGGCGGCGACGGGGTCTGGGTGGTCCGCCCGGAGCGGCACAAGACGCAGTACATGGGGCACGACCGCGTGCTGTTCCTCGGCCCCAAGGCGCAGGCGGTGCTCGAGTCGTTCATGGATCGCCCGGCGGGCGCGTACCTGTTCAGCCCAGCCGAGGCGGACGCGGAACGCCGCGCGTCGCGGGCGGCGGCCCGCACGACGCCCCTCTCGTGCGGCAACCGGGCCGGGACCAACCGCAAGGACGAGCCGAAGAAGAAGGCGGGTGACCGCTACGACGCGCGGGCGTACTACCGGGCGGTGCAGTACGCCTGCGACGTGGCCTTCCCACCGCCGCCGCCGCTGGCAAAGCGGGACGATGAAACGCGGGAGGCGTGGCGGAATCGCCTTGCTTCGGCCGGCCTTAAGGCGGCCCTGGACGCCTGGCGGAAGGAGCACCGGTGGTTCCCGTACCAGCTTCGCCACACGGCCGCGACGCTCTACCGGCGGGAGCACGGCCTCGAAGCCTCGGCCCTGGTGCTCGGGCACGCGAGCGCCCGCGTTACGGACGCGGTCTACGCCGAGCGCGACCAATCGAAGGTGGCTGAGATCATGCGGAAAGTGGGGTGAGGCCCGAGCCGCCGACCGCCCATCCGGCGTGCGCAGTGGCGGATCAGATCCCGGCGGCCGGTTTGGACTTCGCCCGCAGCATCGACACCGACAGCAGGGTATGAAGCACACGTTCGCTCGCGGTCTTCGTGAACTGATCTGTAGTCCAAAGGCCGTGGCAAACCTCGTTGCGGATGTTCAACCCCTTGTTGTGGGCCAGCGTGGAGAGCAGGTACATCCGCAGGTTCTCGCCCAGGATGACCTTTACGGCCTCGTCTCGCTCCAGGGCATCTTGGAGGTTCTTTGACTGCATGACGCCCTTCCCACTCTGGAAGGGCTTCACCGTGGGCTTGCCCGCGTGGTGGGCGATGTTGACCACTGCCCGCTCAATCTGCGGCACCAGAACATGAATGGACTGGATGAAGTCGCCCAGGATGTGCGCCTCGACCGCGCGCCGGATCAGCGGGACTCGATCCTCAGTGAACAATGGCGAGAGGCGAACGAAGTCAACGACGTGCGCCGCGGTCAGTCCGTTGGCGAACAGGTGATCGAACCCCCAACCGATCCAAAGCGCAGAGAACTGGATGTGTCGGGATGTTTCATGGACCATCTTCCCGTCCGGGTCGCCCGATTCGTCCCCGATGTCAGCCTTGATGTGGCTTTCGTCGATGATCTTGGGGGTGAATAGGGCCTGAAGCGGGAACTTCTTCGCGCGTTCCGCTACCTCGTCGGCCAAGTCCTGCTGATCGGGAACGAAGTTCACCGCCAGCCGCGACAGCGCAACCTCCATGCTGCCGCCTTCGGTGAGCATCGCACAGAACTTGTCCACATCTTCCTTCTTCACCTCGTGCTTCACGGTCATGGGCACAAGCTGCTTGACCGCGTCGGGAGCCAGTTTCTGCGCGTCGAACTGGACCCGCTCGGCCTCCTCTTTCAGCGCGGCTTGGGCGTAGGACTCGCGCGCCGTCTCCAGGAACATCACGCCGGTCATCGCATCACCCATCTTCGCCCGGCGCTCGAATGCCTGTCCAATCGCCCGGAGGATGCGAACCCGATCCTCGGGTCTGTTCTTGCGCTGGTAGTAGGCCGCGAGCCGAAGGCCGATGCTCTGCGGGCTGTGGGGATCAACGTCCCACTGACCGCCGGGCGTCGTCATCTCGGCGAACTTCTTCTCCATGCGTTCAACGATGCTGCGCTCCAGGTCTACGGACAGTTCCGGCCCCTTATCTGGCGGCAGCAGGTTGTCGAACAGGTAGCAGTAGGTGCCGAGCTTGTCATCGCTGGCTGTGCGGTCAACGTAATCGATGGTCGCGTCTACCGCTTGCTCGATCCGCACCTTGTCCTTTACGCTCAACGCGAGCGTGAGCGCTCGCCCGACGCTCTCGTGCGTGTCGCCCCAGGACGATCCGTCGTCCAACTTCGCGGCGGCAACGTAGTTGTCGATGGCGAGCCGGGCGAACTCAATCCCCGGCTTTCCCTTCGTCACAAACTTCGTGGTGTCCCACACCAAGTCGGCGTATCGCGCCTTCAGCACCGGATGTTTCGCGTCATGGGCGCGTGCGGACCAGTATTCGATGACCGCTGCATCAGCCCGGCGCAGATCGGGGCGGCATCGCATTCCGTCGCCCTCACCCACAGTCATCATCGGTTGGAAGTACGTCTTCCAGGGCCCACCATCCGACGCTTCGTGAGTGCTGAAGTCAAAGGCCGCCCACTCTGCCCAAGCTGCTTGCTGCGCGTCCGGCGCGAGTGCCTTCCAGTCGGGCACGGCCTTGTCCACAGCGTGCTGAACTTCCATCACCTCGAACGTATCCGTGCGGGCGTCGAACTCGGCTAGGACGGCGGTCACTTCGGGCGGAGGTGTCAACGGCATGGCATGATTATCCCGAGTTCCCTGGCGTCACGCAGAAGGCCTGCGACCGGCCGAGAGGGCCTAGGGGGCGAATCGCAGTCGTGCTGAGTACTGAGATCAACCCGGCCCTCGGACCCGCGAGCGTGGGGGGGCGGGAGCCTCCACCTCCGAGTTACCGCGCGGCCAGTTCAGCAAAAAAAGTTCGCGGTTTCAATGGCCCTCTCGTTCCGCGAGGGCTGTCGTCGTCCGTGGCCGGTGCGGTAACTCCAGTTACCGAGTTATCGCCGCAAAACAGCGTGGATTCTTCCCCCATCGCAAGCAGCCCGAGCCCCGTGAGGGCCGGGTCAGACGAGCGAGGAGTTCCACGTGTTCCAGCAAGACTCGATCGGAAAAGCAACGGACGGGAGCGATGAGGCGCCTGCTGCGGAGGAGCATATCACGCTTTCGCAGGCGGCGAAGCTCGCCCCGGGGAGGCCTTCGCCGAACTGCGTGTGGCGGTGGTGTCGCGAGGGCGTGAGAGCGGCGTCTGGCAAGCGCGTACGGCTCAAGCACGTGCGGTTTGGCTCTCGCATCTACACGACGCGCCAGTGGCTGGCCGCCTTCGGCCTCGCGCTCGCGGAGGCCGACGCTGCTCACTTCGAGCGGAACGAGCAACCGCAAGATCGTGATGACGGGCAATCCCCTCTGCGTCGGGCGAGGCGGTCGCGCCGCAAAGCGACCGACGAAGCTCGCCTCCGCCACATCCAGGCGGAGCGAGAGCTCGAGGAGGCGGGTCTGTGAACACCACGCTTCCTCGATCGACCGGCCCGCCCCTCGTTCGCCTCGGCCAAGGCGACTTCGTCCGCGACATCTTCCCCCACGACCTCGACCCCATTGGAGAACCCATGACCGCGACCACCCTGATGAACCAGATCACCAAGGGCCGCAAGCCCAAGCCGCGGCGCGTGATGCTGTACGGCACGCACGGGATCGGCAAGAGCACGTTCGGCGCGATGGCCGAGAACCCGATCTTCATCCCGACCGAGGACGGCCTCGGCGACATCGAGTGTGAGTCGTTCCCGCTGGCGCGGTCGCTCGGCGACGTGATGGCGGCGCTGGAGACGCTGTATTCCGGCGAGCATGGGTACAGGACCGTCGTGATCGACTCGCTCGACTGGCTCGAACGGCTGATCTGGAGCGAGGTCTGCGAGGATGAGCAGGCGGCCAACATCGAAAAGATCGGGTACGCCAAGGGGTACGCCTTTGCCATCGAGAAGTGGCGGATGGTGCTCGGCGCGCTCGACGCCCTCCGCAGCGATCGCGGCATGACCGTCATCGTCATCGCGCACGCGAAGATCGAAAAGTTCGAGAACCCCGAGACGGTGCCATATGACCGATACTCGCCGCGCCTGCACAAGCTCGCCTCCGCGCTGGTGCAGGAGTGGGCCGACGAGGTGCTCTTCGCCAGCTACAAGGTGCTGACCGTCAAGGTGGACGAGGCCTTCAACAAGGCCAAGCACAACGGCGTGGGCACCGGCGAGCGGATCATCCGCACGGTCGAGCGCCCGGCGCACGTCGCCAAGAACCGCCTGAGCCTGCCCGAGGAACTGCCGCTCGACTACCGCGTCTTCGCGGAGCACGTCGCTGCGTCGCGCGGCGAGGGCGGCCCCACCCCCCCCACCCCCCCGCTCACCCAGAACACCGACGACGCGCCCAGCGAGGGCGCGGCCGCCACCAACTGAAAGGAATCTGACTCATGGCGAACCTGAACAACTTCGACGCGAACAACGTGGACCCCTCCGTCGCCCTCGACCCGATCCCCGCGGGCAAGTACACCGCCGTCATCACCGAGACGGAGATGAAGCCGACGAAGGCGGGCGGCGGGAAGTACCTCCAGCTCACGTTCCAGATCATCGACGGCGAGCGCAAGGGCCGCCTGGTCTGGGCGCGGCTCAACCTGGAGAACAAGAGCGAGATGACGGTGAAGATCGCGCGGGGCGAGCTCTCCGCGATCTGCCGCGCCGTCGGGGTCATGGCCCCGAAGGACTCGGTCGAGTTGCACGGAGTGCCCATCGAGATCAACGTCGGGCTGAAGAAGCGCGACGACAACGGTGAGTTCACGAACGTGATCAAGGGCTACGCGAAGAAGGGCGGGAACGGGGGCGGCGGCGCGGCTGGCGCTCGCGTGCCCGCGGGTGTCGGCCCGGGGAGCACGCCGCCCTGGAAGCGATAAGCCCATCTGGTCGTGTCCTCGAGCTCCCGTACCCGCCGAGTGTGAACCACATCTGGCGTCGCATGGGGCCCAGGACCGTCATCAGCCGCGAGGGTCGGCGCTACCGCACGGACGTGTGCGCCGCCCTCGCGGCGATGCGGGTGGAGCGGATGGAAGGACGCCTCGCGGTGCGCGTCACCGTCTGCCCGCCCGATCATCGCCGGCGCGACCTGGACAACGTGCAGAAGGCGCTGCTTGACGCGCTGGCCAAGGGCGGGGCGTACCGCGACGACTCGCAGATCGATCGGCTGGAAGTGGAGCGAGGCCCGGTGACGCCGGGCGGCAAGGTGCTGGTGGAGATCACGCGAATCAAACAATGAACCTCCGACCCTACCAATCCGAAGCCGTCGCCGCGGTGTACGAGCACCTGCGGACCCGCGACGACAACCCCTGCGTGGTCATCCCGACCGGTGGGGGCAAGACGCCGGTCATCGCCACGATCTGCCGCGATTCGGTCGGGCCGTGGAACGGGCGCGTGGTCATCCTGGCCCACGTCAAGGAGCTGCTGGAGCAGGCGGCCGACAAGCTCCGGCACATCGCGCCGGACGTGCCCGTGGGCATCTACTCGGCGGGCCTCAAGCGCAAAGACCTCGGGTACGCCGTCACCATCGCCGGCATCCAGTCGATCTATCAGCGTGCGTGCGACCTGGGGCCGGTGGACCTGCTGATCGTGGACGAGGCGCACCTGATCCCGCCGGACGGCGAGGGGATGTACCGCCAGTTCATCGCCGACGCCAAGGTCGTGAACCCGCTGGCGCGGGTGATCGGGTTGACGGCGACGCCGTTCCGCATGAAGTCCGGCCCGATCTGCGAGCCCGGCAACATCCTCAACCACGTCTGCTTCGAGGTCGGCGTGCGCGAGCTGATTGTGCAGGGCTTCCTGTCGCCGCTGCGGACCAAGGCGGGGCTCCAGAAGGTCAGCACCGACGACCTGCACGTCCGCGCCGGCGAGTTCGTCGCCAGCGAGGTCGAGGATCTGATGGACAAGGACGCCCTGGTCGAGGGGGCGTGCGGCGAAATCATCGAGCACACCAAGGACCGCAGCGCCACGCTGATCTTCTCGTCGGGCATCCGCCACGGGCAGCACATGGTGGAGGTGCTGAAGTCCAAGCACGGCGTCGAGTGCGGGTTCGTATCCGGCGACACGCCCGCGGGCGTGCGGAGCGGCATCCTCGACCGGTTCCGTTCAGGCTCGCTCAAGTACCTCTGCAACGTGAACGTCCTCACGACCGGCTTCGACGCCCCGCACATCGACTGCGTAGCGCTCGTGAGGCCGACCATGTCGCCCGGTCTGTACTACCAGATGGTGGGCAGGGGCTTTCGCCTGCACCCGGGCAAGGCCGACTGCCTCGTGCTCGACTTCGGCGGCAACGTGATCCGGCACGGGCCGGTGGATGCGATCCGCGTCTGCGCCGAGGATCGCGGCGACGGCGAGGCCCCCGCGAAGGAGTGCCCGCAGTGCCACGCGCTCATCGCGGCGGGCTACCAGGCCTGCCCACAGTGCGGGCACCAGTTCCCGGAGCCCAACAAGCAGAAGCACGAGGCGCAGGCCAGCACCGAGGGCATCCTCAGCGGCCAGACCACGCGCGAAGAGCATCATGTCAGCGAGACGACATACCACGTCCACATGAAGCGGAACGACCCCGCTGCGCCGCTCACCATGCGGGTCGAGTACCGCGTCGGCTTCAACACCTACTTCCGCGAGTGGGTCTGCTTCGACCATACCGGGTACGCGCGGACGAAGGCGGAGGCGTGGTGGCGGGCGCGCTCCGTCGAGCCGGTGCCCGGCGGCACCGAGGAGGCGGTCGAGCTGGCGCGGGCCGGGGCGCTCGCGCCGGCGCTCTCGATCACCGTCGAGAAGAAGGCTGGCGATCAGTTCGAGCGCGTGGTGGCGCACCGCCTGGGCGACAAGCCGCCGCGGCTCGACGGCGACGAGGGCCTCCCCGAGTACGAGCCCGCCCCGGTCGGCACCACGTACGGCATCCCCGACGATGAGATTCCCTTCTGAATAAGGAGTTCGGCATGATCACGATCACGATTGACGAGACGGATAAGGATGGGCGGCTGCTCGGGCGGCACATCGCCTCGGCCGCCATCGACAAGAACGACGCCAAGGGCGTCGGCTCGCTGCTGGCCCGCAGCGTCGGCGGGCTGATGTACCACGGCCAGACCAGGGCCGAGGTGCCGCTGCTGCTCGCGGCGGCCGGGACGCACCGCTCCAGCCGCTCCACGCAGGCGATCGCGCACGCGCTGGGGCTGGCCGGGAGCGAGCACAGCTTCGAGTACGCGGTGAAGCCCGTCGTGGACCTCGACCGCCTGCTCGACTATCGCGCGAGCAAGAAGGACCGCGAGCACGCGGCGCAGATGCTCAAGATCATGGGCGCCGGCGTGAAGACGAAGGGGGACGACGAGTAAGCGATGAGCGACGGCCCGGCCAATCTTCTCGACGCGGCGCGGTGGTACCTCGCGCGCGGCTACGCGCCCATCCCCGTGCCCGCGGGGACGAAGGTGCCCGTGCTCAAGGGCTGGACGGACATGCTCCTGTCCGACGCCGAGCTCCCCCAGCACTTCAACGGCACGGGGAACATCGGCGTGCTGCTCGGCGAGCCGAGCGGTTGGCTCGTGGACGTGGACCTGGACTGCGAGGAAGCGGTGGCGCTCGCGCCGGAGTTCCTGCCGCCTACGGGCGCGAAGTCGGGACGGCCCGGGAAGCGGTCGTCGCACTGGTGGTATGTCTGCGAGGGCGCGAAAACCCGCAAGCACCAGGACCCGGCGTCGAAGAAGATGATCGTGGAGCTGCGGAGCACGGGCGCGCAGACGGTGGTCGGCCCGAGCATACATCCGAGCGGGGAGCCGTACGACCCGCTCGAAGGCGAGCCCGCCGTGATGGATGCCGAGACGCTGGGCGCGGCGGTGGCGGCGCTGGCCGAGGCGGTGCGGAAACAGCGGCACGGCGACGCACCCCCGCCGGAGCGCCTCGTCCCCCGGTCCCGCGCGTCGAGCGCCGCCGCCGCACCGGACGCCGTCATCCGCCGCGCCGAGGCGTACCTCGACCGCATCCCCCCGGCGATCTCTGGCTCGGGCGGGCACAGCCAGACCTACGCCGCCGCGACCGCGATGGTGCATGGGTTTGGGCTGGACCCGGAGACGGCGCTCACGCTGCTTGTCGATCGATACAACCCGCGGTGCCAACCACCGTGGTCGGAGAAGGAACTGCGGCACAAGGTCAGTGACGCGGCGAGCAAGCCGCACGATCGCCCGCACGGGTGGTTGCGCGACGCCGAGAAACCCGAGGACATGGGCAGCGTGGACCTCTCCGGGTTCGATCCCGAGCGTCGGCGCGCCGCTGGCGAACGGTCCCGCTCCGAGCGCCCGGTCGACCCGGGGCCGTTCCCCGATCATCTGCTCCGCGTGCCGGGCTTCATCGAGCAGGTAGTCGCGCACAATCTGGCGACGGCCACCCGGCCGCAGCCCGTGTTGGCGCTGGCGGCCGCGATCTGCCTCCAAGCTGTGCTGGCCGCCCGCAAGGTCCGCGACGAGCGCGGCAACCGGACGAACCTCTACTGCGTCGGTGTCGCACCCTCCGGCGCGGGCAAGGACAACGCCCGCAAGGTGAACAAGAACATCCTTTTCGCCGCCGACATGGTCGAGCACGAGGGGAACGAGGACCTGGCGTCCGACGCCGGGCTCATCACCGCCGTCGAGGCCGAGCCGGCGATCCTGTTCCAGATCGACGAGTTCGGCCGCTTCCTCCGCACCATCGGCGACCCGAAGAAGGCCCCGCACCTATTCAACGTGCTGACGGCGCTGATGAAGCTGTACTCCAGCGCCGACACGGTCTTCCGGGGCAAGGCCTACGCCGACAAGAAGCGGAACAAGGTGGTCGATCAGCCGTGCGTGAGCGTCTACGGCACCACCGTGCCCGAGCACTTCTTCGAGTCGCTCACTGCCGACAGCCTCAGCGACGGGTTCATCGCACGCCTGCTCGTGTTCGAGTCGGCTGAGACACCGGCGCGGCAGCGTGCCAAGGCGACGGGCGTTCCCGAGCCCCTGAAGCAGGCCGCCGAGTGGTGGGGATCGTTCCAGCCCGGCGGAAACCTCTTCCGCGAGCACCCTCAGCCGATCGTGGTCGAGACCACGCCGGGAGCCGGCGCGGTGTTCGACGCGCTGGCCGCGATGGTGGACGACGAGCTCGCCAAGCCGGACGAGTCGGGCCGATCGCTGTGGGCGCGGGCCGAGGAGAAGGCCTGCCGCCTGGCGCTGATCCACGCCTGCTCCGCGAACGCCCAGAAGCCGGTCATCGACGAGGACGCCGCGCGCTGGGCGTGCGACCTGTCGTCGTACCTGACGCGGCGGATGCTCTATGTCGCCCACGAGTGGGTCGCCGACGGGGTGTTCGACGCCCGGCAGAAGCGCGTCGTCCGGGTGGTGCGCAAGGCGGGCGGAAAGATCTCCCGCAGTGAACTCTGCCGCAAGACGCAGTGGCTAACCCAGCGGGAACGGCAGGAAGTGATCGACAACCTCCTGGAAACGCAGCAGTTGCAGCAGGAATCGGAATCGACGGCAACGCGGCCGAGGGTCTGGTATGTACTGGCGTGAGCCGAATAGTTCAATCATTCATCCATTCACCGCGCGCGCACGCGTGGCGCGTACGTGCGGGCACGGACATGGGCGTAAGGGAGGTATTGAAAGATTGAAACATCTCTCTCTTTCATCATGTACTTCCCCCTTTCCGGCCCGCCGCGCCCATGCAGGTCGCGTGCCAGGGCGCGCCTACCACGAGCCCAACAGCCGGAAGCCTAACGGGCGACGTGAGGGGGTCGGTAGGTACTACCCGGGCCAGGACGCGCTGCTACGCCCGCGGGAACAGCCGCGCTTGGCGACAGAGTTTGTTTCGCGCGTCCGGGCGCGGGGACGCCCGGTGGCGGCGTTGGTACGCCCCGCCGCCTGGAACGCGACGTGGGCCAACGTGGGCGGAACCGTGGCAAACGGGCGCGGCCCGTAGCGGGCGGGAATCGGGGCGGTGTGCCGCCCCCGGATGGGCCTGACGCCCGAGCGATTCAGCGAACCCGCCAACCAGCGATCCAGCGATCCATGACCTGCCGCGTGCGCGGCGGGCCACCACGACGCCCCTGCGCCGCGCCCTCGCCGGTGCCCACGACGGAGATCGCTATGAACATCGAGATGCTTCCCATCGGCGCGGTCAAGGAATACGACCGCAACCCCCGCACCATCAACGACGTGGCGATCGATGCGGTTGCTAAGTCGATCGAGACCTTCGGCTTCAAGATCCCGATCCTGATCGACGGTGACGGCGTCATCATCGCGGGCCACACCCGTCTCCGCGCCGCTCGGAAGCTCGGACTGACGGAGGTGCCCACGATCCGCGCGGCCGACCTGACGCCCGACCAAGTGAAGGCGCTGCGCATCGCCGACAACAAGGTCGCATCGCTCACGTCGTGGGACATGGAACTGCTGCCCATCGAGCTCGCGGACCTCAAGGGCGTGGACTTCGACCTGGCCCTGCTCGGCTTCAGCGCCGACGACCTCGCGGCCATCATGGCACCGGCGGGGAACGAGGGGCTGACCGATCCCGACGATGTGCCGGGCGCACCGGATGCCGCGACCACCGTTCCCGGCGACATCTGGGTGCTCGGCAACCACCGGCTGATGTGCGGCGACTCATCGAAGCCCGACGACCTGGACCGGCTGCTGGATGGCCAGCCGATCCATCTCGTCAACACGGACCCGCCGTACAACGTGAAAGTCGAGCCGCGCTCGAACAACGCGATCGTCGCCGGCCTGAGTTCGTTCGCGCTGCCGGGCAAGGCCGACCAGCACGACCAGCAGAGCGCCGACCTCAACCGCTACCCCGAGAAGAGCCGTGCGACGCACACGAAGCTCCGGGCCAAGGACCGACCGCTGGCCAACGACTTCGTCTCCGACGACGAGTTCGACCGGCTGCTCGCGGCGTGGTTCGGCAACATCACCCGAGTGCTGATCCCCGGCGGCACGTTCTACATCTGGGGCGGCTACGCGAACTGCGGCAACTACCCGCCGGTGCTGAAGCGTTGCGAGTTGTACTTCGCGCAGGCGATCATCTGGATCAAGGAGCACCCCGTCCTGACGCGCAAGGACTTCATGGGCAATCACGAGTGGTGTTTCTACGGGTGGAAGGAAGGCGCGGGTCACCGCTTCTTCGGCCCCGCCAACGTACCCGATACCTGGTCGATCAAGAAGGTGAACCCGCAGAGCATGGTCCACCTCACGGAGAAGCCCGTCGAGCTCGCGCGGCGGGCCATCGAGTATTCGTCGCGACCCGGCGAGAACGTGCTCGACCTCTTCGGCGGAAGCGGCTCGACGCTCATCGGCGCGGAGATGACCGGGCGGCGGGGGTTCCTGATGGAGCTCGACGCGCTCTACTGCGATGTCATCGTGCAGCGCTGGGAGAAGTTCACGGGCAGGAAGGCCGAGCGGCTGAGTGCGGCCTTGGTCTAGTCCCGTGCCATCCCGCTCCGACGCACTTCGTGGCGAAGTGCAGCGATCGAAAGGCGAGAGCAATGCAGTACCGCATGACAGTTCGGGCAAACTGGCGACAAGTCACTGACCCGTGTGATGCGCACTTCCGCTCCACTTCCGAGAGGATCGTTGTGATGCGCTTCGATGAGTCCGAAACCAGCGTCGCCGTAGACATCGCCCATCGTCCATCCGCAAACAGAGCACGGCGGGCTAATCGTGCCGCCGTCCGACCATCGAGCCTTCGCCTTTCTCACGATGTCTGCGTTGCGCCTTGTTCGCAGCACTGCAACGCGATCACCGCCCTCCGTGCCCTCGTCGTCAGTGTCCCCGTCCCCGTCAAGCGCTGTCGCCAACTCCTGAGTGGCGTAGTACCAGAGCACGTCAAGGGCTGGAAGAGAGAGCCTTGTGGCGCGGGCGCATTCCAGAACGGCGGAGTTGATGGCAAGGTAGCGGTCGGCGAACGTGCAGCCGCGGGGGAACACCGGCCAGAGTCCCAGCAACTTCATGGCGGACGCAGACGTGCCATTCCAGACGCAGTAGCGGTTCGGGAAACGCAAGTGCAAGCAGGCAGTGATCACTGCCTGACTCAAGTGCGGTGCCATCGGACGATCATCCAACGGGCGAACCGTGTCCAGTCGCTCGCCGAGTTTGCGACTCTCGTCCAATGCCATGATGAGGGCTCGTCGCACCCGCGGCCATGCGCTTGGGTCGGTGAGTCGCCCCGTGAGTCGGGCAATACCGCGCCACCGGGATTGGTCCCATTCCAAGAGTATCGCCGCGAATTCCTCAGCACCGAGCCGGGAAAGCCTTGCCCTTGTCAGTCGTCGGCTCATGCCTGGCTGCCAGCGCCCGAACCACTCCATGTGATCCCGGAGCATCCGCCGCTTGCGCGTCGCGGCCTGTCGCAACCACTTCCATCCGTGTCGCATCGCCATGCCCGCAGTCTATCGGCTGCAACGACCGACGCCCCGGACTGCGTCCGAGGCGGTCGGCGGACTCTCAGGCTGTTCGACATTCGTCGCAGTCGTGAAGTGTCAGGCTCCCTTCCCCGCAACGAACACGCCGCGCTCGTGCTTCTTGAAGCGTGCGGTGGTGCCCTTGGCCGCGATCTCGCGGATGATGGCGGCGTAGAGCGTGGCCTCCGGCGTCTTGCCGCCGGGGGACTTCCAGAGGTTCTTGGCCTCCATCGCGGCGATCATCTCCTTGGCCCGCATGGGCACCTCGGACGCGGCGATCACCTGCGCTGCGGCGTCGAGGGCGCTGACGCGCTTCGGCGCGGTCGTCTTCGCGGGCTTCGGGGCCTTCGGCGTCTTGCTCGCCTTCGCGGCCTTCCCGTTCTTGGCGGTCGCGGTCGCCTTGCCGTCGATGCGGTCCTGGATCTCCGCGATCGCCTGCTTGCGGGCGCGGTCGGCCTTCGCCGCGCCGTCCGCGCGGGCCGCGCTCTTGGACATCTTGCGGGCCTTCCACCCGTCCCGCATCTCGCCCTGGATCTTGCCCATGTTCTTGATCGTTCCCTTGCGTGCCATGTCGGACTCCTTCTGTCTGGTGCGGAATCCCGCCGCACGCTGCGGCGGGGAATCGGGGCCGGCGCGGTTCCCCGCGCCGCCTCGCGGCTAGCAACCGGCGACGCGCTCCATCTCGTTCAGCACGTCATGCACCATCGAGTTGGTGGCGGCGGCGCGGCCGCGGCGGTCGGTCCCGTAGACGGCCTTGGCGACCTCGACGGCCTTGGCGTAGCGGGCGTCGCGGTCCTCATCGCTGCGGATGGCGGCGATGCAGACCTCGCCCTCCATCACGTACGCGCCGTTGTCGGTGCGGGTGATCTCGATGTCCCCGCGCTGGCCTGCGATCACGATCGTCTTGATGGTCATGGGTGTGCTCCGTGGTTCGGGGTGTGCGGGTGGTCATTCGCCCTTGAGAAAGTCCTCGACGTCCTCGGGGTCCATGTTGGCGAGGAACCCGACGACGTTGACCAGATCCTCGCGGACCTTGCCGAGGTTGCCGACGAGGCCCCAGTTCGTCGGGGCGGCGGCGTGCTCCTTGTCGTTGATGTCGAGGTGCATGCTCAGCACGTCGAGCAGGCGGGCGATGTCGTTCCGCCGCGCGGCGTACATCTCGGCGGCGGTGGGCTCGGGATTGGCGTTGCGCTTCGTCATGGTCGTGCTCCTGTGCGGGGGGTGCGTGGTGCTCTGGTAAACAGCGAAGCCCGCGATTCGCGGGCTTCAGGTCGTCGGGCGGTTGTCGTTCTTGCGGTCCCAACTGGTCGTGTCCTTTGGCTCGCCGACCGCCGCGAGGTAGTCGATCAGGTCTCCGGCGGTCCATGTGTCGCCTTCGACCGCGTCGTGCTCGTTCGGTCCGTCGCGTCCGTCGCGGTCGATCTCGAAGAGGCGGAAGCCGCCCGTGTTCGTGGTGTCGATCGCCCATGTGCGGCCGTCGGGGGTGTGGACCTCGACGCTGGCGACGGTGAATCCCCGGCGGCCCAGGGCGCTGGCGATCCCGATGGCGTTCTTCGTGCTGGTCTTCATCGCGTTGGTCTCCTTCGCGGGGTTGTTGGCGTTGGTGGTTCGCCCCGCGTTGTGACACATGAAGCCATGACATCCGCGCACCGGCAAGGCGAATGCGCGAGGATTCGCCGTCAATCTCGCCCTTGTGGGCAACTACGCGGAACATGTGGGAAAGTGGCGAAACGGGCGCGGATGGGAGGTCCGCGATGACTCCCGAACACGCGCCTAGTTCCGGGCCGGGCGGGGCCGCGACGGGGATGGCGCGGCTGAACCCCGCAGCGCTTCCTGTTGCGGACGCCGCCCGCGTGCTGACGCGGCTTGGGGGGAGGGCGGTGACGGAGGACATGCTCCGCGCCGACATCGACGCGGGCGCGCCGACGAACGCCGACGGCATGCTCAATCTCGTGCATTACGCCGCGTGGCTGGTGAAGGAGATGAGCGCCGGTGGCGATTGATCCGCGCAAACTCAAGCCCGGCGAACTCGCGCGGCTGCTCAACAGCACGCCGCTGGGCGAGGTGGTCAGCGAGCGGCAGCTCCACCGCCATCGCACGCGCGCCGGGTTCCGTGTCGCGGCGGATGGGGATGCGGGCAAGGTTGATCTGTTCCGGTACGTCGCCTGGCTGGTGACGACTCGTCACGAGGCGCTCGCGGAGGCAGCGCGGCAGCCGGAGGGCCTGACCGGGTACGAGGCGATGAAGGAGCGGGCGCGGCTCCGCAACGCCATGCTTTCGCTTTCGGGGCGCGATATCGGCGACCTGCCGCCCGTCGCTGACGCGGGGCGGAAGGAGCGGGCAGCCCGGGACTTCCGGTACTTCTGCGACACCTACTTCGCGCAGACGTTTCACCTGCCGTGGTCACCGGATCACCTGCGCGTTGTCGCCAAGATCGAGCAGGCGGTACTCGAAGGCGGGTTGTTTGCGATGGCGATGCCGCGCGGCAGCGGCAAGACCAGCCTGTGTGAAGTCGCGTGCCTCTGGGCCATGCTGTACGGCCATAGGGATTTCGTTGCGCTGATCGGCTCCGACGAGGAGCACGCGGCCGGGATGCTGGAGTCGATCAAAGCGGAACTGGAGAACAGCGAACTGCTCGCCGGCGACTTCCCGGAGGTCTGCCACCCGATCCGCTCCCTCGAAGGCATCCACCAGCGGGCTTCAGGGCAGCTCTACCAGGGGAAGCAGACGCACATCGGGTGGACGGCCCGGGAGATCGTGCTGCCGACGATCCCGGGTTCGCCGGCAGCGGGCGCGATTATCCGCGTCGCGGGCATCACCGGCCGCATCCGCGGCATGAAGCACAAGCGGGCCGACGGCACATCGTCCCGCCCGTCCCTCGTGCTGATCGACGACCCACAGACCGACGAGAGCGCCCGCTCTCCGTCGCAGTGTGCCAACCGCGAGCGCATCCTGGCCGGCGCGATCCTGGGCCTGGCGGGACCGGGAAAGAAGATCGCGGGGCTGATGACGCTGACGGTCGTTCGCCCCGACGATCTTGCCGACCGCATCCTCGACCGCGACAAGCACCCGCAGTGGCAGGGCGAACGGACGAAGATGATGTACGCCTTCCCTGTGCGGGAGGCTCTCTGGCAGCGATACGCAGAGCTGCGTGCCGAGGGTCTGCGGCAGGAACGCGGCCTGGCGGACGCCACCGCGTTCTATGCACAGCACCGAACGGCGATGGATGAAGGAGCGCGGATCGCCTGGGCGGAACGGTTCAACCACGACGAGCTCTCGGCCATCCAGCACGCGATGAATCTGAAGCTTCAGGATGAGGCGGCGTTCTTCGCGGAGTACCAGAACGAGCCGCTGCCGGAGGTCCAGGCCGCGGACGACCTGCTCACCACCGACCAGATCGCGGCGAAGGTGAACGGGCAGGCCCGCGCCGAGGTGCCCATCGGCTGCACGCGACTGACGATGTTCGTGGATGTGCAGGGCAAGGCCCTGTTCTACATCGTGGCGGCGTGGGAGGACGACTTCACCGGGTACATCATCGACTACGGCACCGAGCCGGATCAGAAGGCGGCGTACTTCACGCTGAGGGACGTGCGCCGCACGCTCGGCATCGCCGCTCCCCGCGCTGGGGTGGAGGGCGCGATCTATGCGGGGCTGGAACGGCTCGTCGCGTCGCACCTCGCCCGCGAGTGGCGGCGTGATGACGGCGCGATGGTTCGCATCGACCGGTGCCTGATCGACGCCAACTGGGGATCGTCCACGGATGTGGTCTACCAGTTCTGCCGCCAGAGCCCGCACGCGGGCGTGCTCATGCCGAGCCACGGGCGGTACGTCGGGGCGAGCAGTATCCCTTTCTCCGACTACAAGCGCAAGCGCGGCGACCGCGTGGGGCTCAACTGGCGCATCCCGGTCGTCACCGGCAAGCGGGCGGTACGGCATGTGGTCTTCGACACGAACTATTGGAAGTCGTTCGCGCACGCGCGGCTCGCGGTGCCGATGGGTGATCCCGGGTGCCTCTCGCTCTTCGGACAGAAGGCCGAGCAGCACCGACTCCTGTCCGAGCATCTGACCAGCGAGTACCGCGTCAAGACCGAGGGTCGCGGTCGCACCGTGGACGAATGGAAGCTCCGCGTCGAGGGGCTGGACAACCACTGGCTCGATTGCATCGTCGGCGCGGCGGTGGCCGCGTCGATGGAGGGGGCGGTGCTGTTTGGGACGGATCACAAATCCATCGTGCGGCCGCGCATGCGGCTGTCCCACCTGCAAAGGAGCAGGCGATGAGTCACGCCGATACGCAAGCCAAGGTAGCCGCGGAGCAGAACGGATTGCGCTGTCCCAAGTGCGGATGCGCGCATTGGCGAGTGATCTACACTCGGGCGCGATCCGGAGGACGGCTTGTGCGGCGGCGCGAGTGCCGGCACTGCGGAAAGGCCGTGATCACGACGGAAAGAGTGAACGGATGAGGCGGTTGTTCCATATGCGTAACGATCTGCGTGTGCGGGCTTGGACAAGGGAGACAGGAGCGGTGAGTGGGCGTACAACATGGTGACATCCAGACCGGAGGTTCCCGGAGGCGAACGGTGAGCGGCTGATCCCCGACCACCGCAGAGCCAACAAGCGATGCGCCGTGCAGGGCTGCACCCCTGTGCGGCGTTGTGCTTTTTGGAGCCGCCTCTTGGAACCCCCGGCCTGGTGCAAGGACGCGCCCGATGCCGGACCCCACCCCCGATCTTGAGCAGGCCATCCGCGACAACGCGGCCGGTCCCGCTAAGGCGGCGGGCGATTCCGGCAGCGTCGAGCAGCACCCGATCCCCCACCAGATCGAGGCCGATCGGTACCTGGCGTCCAAGCAGGCGGCGAAGTCACCGGCGAAGGCGCTGCGCCTGACGCGGCTGATTCCGCCCGGCGCGGAGGGAGGATGATGCTCGGGCTCTTCCGATCCAAGCCGACGCCCCCCAAGCCGCACACCCATGTGAAGGGCGGGCTGATTCGCCGGTTCATGCGGGCGGGGTTCGACTCCGCCGTCACCAACGATGGGAACCGGAAGCACTGGGTCAACGCCGACGGTCTGAGCGCTGACGCGGCGGCGTCCCCTGAGGTGCGTCGCATCCTCCGCAACCGTGCGCGGTACGAGGCCGCGAACAACTCCTACGCCAAGGGGATTGTGCTCACGCTCGCCAACGATGTGGTGGGCACCGGCCCGCGCCTCCAACTGCTCACCGAGGATGACGGCGGGAACGAGCGCATCGAGCAGGCGTTCATGGCGTGGGCAAAGGCCATCGGCCTGCCAGAGAAACTCCGCACCATGCGGGCGTCCCGCGCGACCGACGGCGAGGTGTTCGCGGTGCTCGTGAGCAACCCGGGCCTGCCGACTCCCGTCAAGCTGGACATCCGCCTCATCGAAGCAGATCAGGTCACGACGCCGGACCTGTCAGTCCTCAACGACGACGCAGTGGACGGCATCGTGTTCGATGATGCTGGCAATCCGGTCGAGTACCACATCCTGAAGGGGCACCCGGGGGACACCCGTACCGGCTTCCTCGGGTTGGAGTACGACCGCGTCCCCGCCGAATCCGTTATTCACTACTTCCGGTCCGACCGACCGGGACAGAGCCGTGGCGTGCCGGACATCACGCCGGCGCTCCCGCTCTTTGCGCAGCTGCGACGGTTCACGCTCGCAGTGCTCGGCGCGGCCGAAACCGCCGCAGACTTCGCGGGCATCCTCTATACCGACGCCCCCGCCAACGGCGAGGCCGAGAGCGTCGAGCCGATGGATGCGATCGAGCTCGAAGCCCGCTCGCTGCTCACCATGCCGGGCGGCTGGAAGATGGCCCAGGTTCAGGCCGAGCAACCCGCCACCACCTACGCCGAGTTCAAGCGCGAGATCCTCAACGAGATCGCGCGCTGCCTGAACATGCCGTTCAACGTCGCGGCGTGCAACTCCTCGGGGTACAACTACGCCTCCGGCCGACTGGACCACCAGACGTACTTCAAGAGCATCCGCGTCGAGCAGGACCACCTTGCGTGCGTCGTGCTCGATCGCCTCCTCGCGGCCTGGCTGCGTGAGGCGGTGATCGTCTCCGGCCTGCTGCCGCTCCGCATCCGAACGCTCGTCGCCACCGGCGAGGGGCTTTCGCACCAGTGGTTCTGGGATGGGAACGAGCACGTCGATCCAGCCAAGGAAGCGACGGCGCAGCAGACGCGGCTGTCGTCGCACACCACCACGCTGGCCAGCGAGTACGCCAAGCAGGGACGCGATTGGGAGAGCGAGCTTCGCCAGCGGGCCAAGGAGGTCGCGCTGATGAAGGAACTGGGGCTTGAGCAGGAGCGGACGCCGTCGCTTCAGCCCGCTCCCCCAATGGGCCGGGAGGACGACGATGCCGAATGACCGAGTTCTCAGCCTCTGCGCGCCCGTCGAAGGCTGGATCGAGGCCAGCGCCACCGGCGATGCCGGTGCGCCGGCGCTGCGCCGGTTCTCCATGACGGCATACACGGGCGGGGCGATGATGCTCGCGGGTTGGCCGCACCCGGTGGTGGTCGATCTGGCGGGCCTTCAGGTCGCGGGCGGGACGAAGAGCCGCCCCATCCTCAAGGACCACAATCGCGCCCTCATCGTCGGGCACACCGACGCGGTGCGCATCGAGGCTTCGCAACTGCTCGTGTCCGGCGTCATCTCCGGCGCGGGGCCGGTCGCGCGAGAGATCGTTGAGAGCAGCCGCAACGGGTTCCCGTGGCAGGCGTCACTCGGCGCGGTGGCGCAGGCGGGCGGGATGGAGTTCGTGCCCAAGGGCAAGAAGGCGGTCGCCAACGGCCGCGAGTTCGAGGGGCCGGTCCACATCGCCCGCCGCAGCGTGCTGGGCGAGGTGAGCTTCGTGGCCCTCGGTGCGGATGACAACACGACCGCGAGCGTCGCGGCGGCAGCGATCAAGGAGGACGACATGACGTTCGATCAGTGGCTCACCGCCAAGGGCTTCGATGCCGCCACGCTCAGCGATGCTCAGAAGACCAGCCTTCAGGCGATGTTCGACAACGAGAAGAAGACGGCCGCCGTCACCGCAACCGCTACAGACGCGGCCCCCGATGGCGACGGTGGTGCGGAGATCATCGCCCGCATCCGGGCCGAAACCGCCGCGGAGACCAAGCGGATCGCGGAGGTTCGCCGCGTCTGCGCCGTCGGGAACGGCAAGCACGGCGACCTGGAGGCGAAGGCCATCGCCGAGGGGTGGGACGTGAACAAGACCGAGCTCGAGGTGCTCCGCGCCGAGCGCCCGGCCCTGGCCTCGGGCGGGGTCCGCCGCGACGCGGACCCAGCCCAGGCGGGGCGAGCCATCGAGGCGGCTCTGTGCCTGTCGGCCGGGCTGCCCGAGAAGCAGGTTGGCCAGTGGTACGACGAGAAGACCATGAACGCGGCGGTCGGGCACGACCTGCGCGGGGCCGGGCTGCACACGCTCATGTACGAGACCATCCGCGCCGGCGGCGAGCACGTCCGCCCGGGCCGGGTGGACAACGAGACCATCCGGGCCGCGTTCAGCGCGGACCGGCGGCTCATCCAGGCGGCGGGCGGGGGCGGGGGGTTCTCGACCATCTCGCTGTCGGGCATCCTCTCGAACGTCGCCAACAAGACCATGCTCGCGGCCTACACCGCCGTCGAGAGCGTGGTCGCCATGTTCTCCGCTGAGACGGACGTGAACGACTTCAAGGAGGTCACCCGCTACCGCCTCACGGGCAACGGCGTCTTCGAGAAGGTCGGCCCCGACGGCGAGCTCAAGCACGCGGGCCTCTCGGAGCAGGCGTACACCAACAAGGTCGAGACCTACGGCCGCATGATTGCCCTCACGCGGCACATGATGATCAACGACGACCTGGGGGCGTTCCTCCAGATCCCGCGGATCATCGGCCGAATGTCGGCGCTCAAGCGCGAGGAGGCGGTCTTCGAGCTGCTTCTCTCGAACCCGGGCAACTTCTTCGCCGTCGGCAACAAGAACTTCATCTCCGGCGCGGCAACCACCCTCAGCATCGATTCGCTGACGCAGGCCGAGCAGGCCTTCCTGGACCAGACCGACACGGACAACAAGCCCATCCTGCTCACGCCGTCCGTGCTGCTGGTGCCGTCGTCCCTCAAGGTCGCGGCGCAGGTGCTGATGACCGAGACGCGGATCAACGAGACCACGACCGCCGACAAGGGCAAGCCCGCCGTCAACCCGCACGCCGGGAAGTGGAAGCCGGTGGCCTCGCCGTATCTCAACGCCCAGGGCATCAATGGCGGGAGCGCCAAGGCCTGGTACCTCTTCGCCAATCCGGCGGACGTGGCCGCGATCGAGATCGCGTACCTGCGCGGCAAGCGCACCCCGACCATCGAGAGCGGCGACACCGACTTCAACACGCTGGGCATGCAGTGGCGCGGCTACTTCGACTTTGGCGTGGCCATGCAGGACTTCCGCGCGGCGGTCAAGAGCAAGGGTGAGGTCTGATGGCGGACGAGATTCCGATTGGCGGTGGCGAGGACGGTGGCGGACTGGAACCAGACGGGCCGGGACCTGGCCCGGGAGGATCAACGATGGCGACGACGTTTGTTCACGAGGGTGCGGCGATCGATTACACACCGGGGGCGGATACGCCCGCCGGGACGGTCGTCGTGCAGAACGAGATGGTCGGGGTCACGCGCGTGGACCTCAAGGCGGGCCAGCTCGGCTCGCTCGCGGTGCAGGGCGTGTTCGACTTCCCCAAGGCCGTGGGCGTCGGCACGGGCAACGTGGTCGGCGGCCTGGCGTACTGGGACAACACCAACAAGGTCGCCACCAAGACCGCGACGGGCAACAAGCTCATCGGCAAGGTGGTCAAGGCCGCCGCCGACGCGGACGCGGTCATGCGCATCCGCATGTCGCAGTAAGGAGCGGCCGTGGCGGACCTGCTCGACCAAGGCGCGGCGTTCCTGGACGCCCAGCGGCACACGCACATGAGCCGCGCCGTGGTCTACCAGCGCGGGGCCGAGGCCAAGGAGGTCCAGGCCACCATCGGGAAGACCGAGTTCGAGCAGGCCGACGAAGCGGGGTTGATCCACCGCACGGAGTCGCGGGACTTCCTCATCCGCACGGCGGACCTGGACCTCGGCACCGGCCCGATGCTCCCGCGGGCCGGTGATCGGGTGCGAGAGACGGTCGGGGGGGTGGGGGCGCAGGTGTTCGTGTACGAGGTCAACGCGCCGGGCGGGCAACCACCTTTCAGGTTCAGCGACCCATACCGCAGGCTGCTTCGGATTCACACCAAGCACATCGGGACGGAGACGACGTGACCAACGGGAACGGCCAGAACGGGACCAAGGCGAGGTGGGCGGGCGTGCTCGTCACCGTGGTGCTCGCCGCCGGCGCGATGACCATCCAGTGGGGCGTGGTCACCACCAAGCTCCAGCAGGTCGAGAAGCGGCTCGACGAGTTCATCGGCGAGGCTCGCTCGATCCGGGCCGACTACCAGGCGATGGAGCGGCGCGTCTCCTACCTCGAGGGCAAGGTGGCGGGCCTGAACGCGGCGCTGGAGGCCCGCCAATGAGCACCATCGCCGCCATCGCCGACGCCGTCGCCGCGCACATCAATGCCGGGACGTTCTCCCAGCCGGTGAACGCCGCGCGGATGTACCAGCCCGCGTTCACGCTGGAGGACTTGGCCGAACTGCGTGTCTCAGTCGTGCCCAGGACGGTCGGCATTTCAGCCGCCAGCCGCGATAGCAGCGTGTTCGAGTGCGTGATCGATGTCGGCGTGCAGAAGAAGCTCCCCGCCGACGGTGCGGACGGCGAGATCGATGCGCTGCTCGACCTGGTCGAGGAGATCACCGACCACCTGCGCCTGAAGCGGCTGCCGGACGCACCGGAGGCGGCCTGGGCGGGTATCGCCCACGAGCCGGTGGTGTCGAGCGAGTCGCTGGAGCAGCACCGGGTGTTCACGAGCGTGTTGAGCGTCACCTACCGGGTGCGGAGGTAGCCGTGCGGAACATCGTGTTCATCAAGGTGGAGCTCGAGGAGAGCGACAGGCCGCTCTCAGAGACGCCGCTGGTGGCGACGTTCACGCTCATGGCGGCGCACACGAACACGCAGCCCATGACGCTCTCCGACGGCAAGGGCATTGAGATCCCGGTGCCGGCGGGCGTGCAGTTCCCGTTCGAGCGGGTCAACCTGGCGGACATCTATGTGCGGAGCAAGTCGGGCGATGTGGC
Organism: uncultured Phycisphaerales bacterium; assembly: GCA_937871915.1. Taxonomy (GTDB): domain Bacteria; phylum Planctomycetota; class Phycisphaerae; order Phycisphaerales; family UBA1924; genus UBA4658. The sequence continues at coordinate 46,193 of CALMPG010000018.1, read as the reverse complement.
ATTCGTGGTCGGGCACACGGCCGGATAGGCAGGAGGAACGACAATGGCGATCAAACTCGGCATGGAAGCCCAGCTGCTCTACAAGGTCGGCGGGCAGGCGGGCGGCGGGGCCTGGGTGGTCCTCGGCAACACGCGCGATGTGACGCTGAGCCTCGAAGCGGGCGAAGCGGACGTGACGACCCGCGCCAACAGCGGCTGGCGGGCCACCGTCGCCACGCTCAAATCGGCCAGCGTCGAATTACAGATGGTCTGGGACACCGACGACGCCGGGTTCACCGCCATCAAGAACGCATTCTTCGGCAACGACCCCATCGGCTTCCAGATCCTCGACGAGACCAGCGGACAGGGTCTCCAGGCCGACTTCTCCATCACGAACTTCTCGCGCAACGAGGCGCTGGAGGAGGCGATCACCGTGTCCGTCACGGCGAAGGTGACGTACTCGGCGACGGCACCTTCATGGATCGGCGGCTAAGCAAGGAGGTCATCAATGCGGACGTTCAAGGACAACGAGGGTCGGCTGTGGTCGGTGGACATCAACGTCACCGCCATCAAGCGCGTGCGCGGGCTTACCGGCGAGGACCTCATGCAGGTCATCGAGGGGACGCTGATCGAGAAACTGATCCGCGACCCCGTCCTGCTGTGCGATGTGGTGTACGCGATCTGCAAACCGGAGGCAGACGGGCGGAACATCGGCGACGAGGAGTTCGGACGTGCGATGGCCGGTGATGCGATCGACGCCGCGACGATGGCGGTGCTGGATGAACTCGTGGGTTTCTGCCCGAGCCCGAGGGACAGGGCCAACCTCGGGCGGGTGCTCCAGGCCACGCGGAAGGTGATGGACCGGGCGCGGGACCTGGTCGAGAAGAAGCTCGACAGCGGGGCGCTGGACAAGTTGGCAGACCGCCTGCTGGCAGAAGCATCACCGGAAGCGACTGCTGGCAACTCGTCCACCAGTGCGCCGGAATCCTCGGCATCGACCCCGGCCCCCTGACGCTCCGTGATCTCGTGGCGATGCTCGACGGCAGGCAGCGTCACGACTGGTCGATCGCCTCAGCCGTCATGGCGCTCGTCGCCAACATCCACCGCGATCCCAAGCGATCCCGCCGACTGAACCCAACCGACTTCGACCCCTTCGCCAAGCGCCACCGGCCCATCCCGGTCGGCGTGTCGGTCCTCAAGGACGTGTTCATCGACGGCAAAGTTCCCAAGGAGGCCCACGGATGAAGTTCCTCAGTTCGCTTTCCACCCGCCACTACGTCTACCTCGTCGGCCTGCTGCTCATGGCGCTCGTGCTCGCTTCGTGCGCGGGCTTCGATCTGGGCGACCTCGTGAAGGTCAAGACTCCCAACACCATCCAGCAGACCACGGGACTGCCGTCCACGCTCAGCCTGAACGAGGCCGAGGTCGAGTACCAGAACTGGTTCAACGGGACGCAGACCACTGGCGCGCAGTGGAAGGGCAACATCGAGCGGGCCGGCGAGCTCCGTGGCCTGTTCAGCCAGCTCACGCTGTCCGCCCTCGACACCGTCGGCCCCACCGTGGCGGGCCTTCCGGTACTCGGCCCGGCACTGCCCGCGCTTACCGGGATCGTGGGCCTGTTCATCGGCTCGGGCCGTCTCCGCAAGGAAAAGGAGGCGTCGTTCAACAAGGGCCTGGAGAAGGGCAGCGGCCTCGCCGGTGGCAGCCCGGGCGGGAGCGGCGCGTGATCACCATGCGGATCAAAGACATGTTCTTCGACCGCGCGGTAGTGATCCGCGCGGTCGATGGGGCCAAGCGGAAGGTGCTCAGCAAAGCCGGCGCGTTCATCCGCACGGCGGCCCGCACGAGCATCCGCAAGCGCAAAGGGTCCGCGCCCGCGGGCAAGCCTCCCCACTCGCACGAGGGGAGCCTGCGCCGCCTGATCCTCTTCGGGTACGACAAGGCGAGCGACTCCGTCGTCGTCGGCCCCGTTGGGTTCAAGAAGAGCATCGCGCCCAACGTGCTGGAGTATGGCGGCGACACGGTCGTGTTCCGTCGGCGAGGCGGGCGGCTCACGTCGCAGAAGGTCAAGATCGCCGCGCGGCCGTACATGGCCCCCGCGCTGGAGAAGGAGCGGCCGAAGTTGCCGCTCTTGTGGCGGAACTCCATTCGGAAGGGAGCCTGATCGGTGGCCGACACTCGTGGCATCCGGGCTGGACGGGCGTTCGTCGAACTCGGCGTGAGCGACAAGCTCACCGCGGGGCTTCGCCGCGCCCAGAAGCAGCTCGAAGCCTTCGGGGCTGGCGTCCGGTCGGTCGGCACCCGGCTCGCGGGAATCGGCACGGCGGCGGTGACGGCGCTGCTCGGCACCGCCAAGGCCTTCTCCGACACGGGCGACATGCTCGACAAGATGAGCCAGCGGACCGGCGTGAGCGTGGAGGCCCTGTCCGAGTTGGGATTCGCAGCAGACCTCTCCGGCACCGATCTGGAGACGCTCGAGTCCGGCCTGCGGAACATGCAGCGGACATTGGCGGGCGCGGCGCAAGGGTCGGCGTCCGCGGCGGAGGCGCTCGGGCGGCTCGGGCTGAGCGCCGCGCAGTTGGCCGGGCTATCACCAGACGAGCAGTTCAAGGTCCTGGCGGAGCGCATCTCGCAGGTGCGCGACCCCGCTCTCCGCGCTGCGCTCGCGATGGAACTCTTCGGCAAGGCCGGAACGAAACTCCTGCCGCTCATGGCCGATGGCGCTGCGGGCATTGAAGCCATGCAGGAGGAGGCCCGGCGCCTCGGCCTCACCGTCAGCACCGAGACCGCCCGCGACGCTGCTGCACTCAACGACGCCCTCGGCACGCTCTGGAAGGTGCTCAAGCAGGGCGTGTTCACCATCGGCGGGGCGCTCGCGCCCACGCTGAAGGACCTCGCCGAGCGGATTACCCGAATCGTCGTGAGCATCACCACCTGGATCAAGGCGAACCGGGACATGGTCGTGTGGGCGCTCAAGATCGCGGCGGCCGTCGCCGTGGCGGGCATCGCCATCGTCGCGCTGGGGTACATCGTCTCGGGCATCGGCGCAACCCTCGGCATCGTCGCCGGGATTATCGGCGGCGTTGGCACCGCGTTCAGCCTGATTGGGGCAGCCATCGCGGCGATTCTGTCGCCCGTTGGCCTGGCGATCGCCGCGATCGTGGCGCTCGGCGGCGTGCTCCTCGTCACTACCGGAGTCGGCGGGGAGGCCCTCGCCTGGCTCGGCGAACAGTTCACGCGCCTGCGTGACTGGGTGACCAAGGTCGTCGGCGGCATCTCCGACGCCCTCGCGGCGGGCGACATTGCGCTCGCCGCCGAAATCCTGTGGCTGTCGCTCAAGGTGGTCTGGCAGCAGGGCGTCGCCGCGCTCAACAAGGTCTGGCTCGAAGCGAAGGAGTTCTTCGTCTCGACCGCCTACGGCATGTGGTACGGAGCGCTCGCCGCCGCCGAGGTCGTCTTCCACGCCCTCGAAGTCGCGTGGATTGAGACCACGGCGTTCCTGTCCAAGACCTGGACCAACTTCACCACCGGCTTCCAGCAGGTCTGGGAGTCGGCATCGTCCTGGGTTGCCAAGCGGATGCTGGAGATCCAGGGCTTGTTCGACTCCGGGCTCGACGTGGACGCCGCGAAGAGGGCCGTCGATGATCAACTCGAATCCCGCCTGGCGGAACTGGAGAGCGCGGCCCAGCGGCACGTGGCCGAGCGCGAGGGTCAGCGCGCCGCCGAGCGTGAGCAGGCCGCCGCCATCCATGAAGCCACGCTCGCCGGGATCGGCCGCGACTTTGAGGAGGCCCAGGCCGCGCTCAAGGCGAACACGGAGGCGGGGCTCGCGGAGTCGCAGGCGGCGCTGGACGCCGCGAAGCAGAAGCTCGCCGATGCCATCGAGCAGGCCCGCCAGAAGCGGGAGGCGGCGGACGCCGAGCGTGGCCTCGGCCGCACGCCGCGCGACCTGATGACGGAGTTCGAGGATCGACTCGCAGGGCTCGGCGAGGTCATCGGCAAGGGGATCAGCGTGCGGGGCACGTTCAACGCCCGCGCGGCGCAAGGGCTCGAGTCGGACGGCGGGGCCGCCGAGCGCACCGCCCGCGCGACCGAGCAGACCGCCAAGCACACCAAGCGTCTGGCCGAAGCGGCGCAGAGCGGCGGCCTGACCTTCGCCTGATGCAGTCGTTTGCGCAAGGAGAAACGTTCGTGGCGATCACGGTGACGGAGAAGTTCGAGAGCCGCAAGTCTACCAAGGGCGACAACCCTTCGGCGGAACTGGTCTACACCGTGCGCGGGACCGACGACGACCTCGCGGCCCGCAACGCCGCCGAGACAACCAGCCCCGCGACCTATGACGGCCAGCCCCGGCAATCCACATCCGTCGAGCCCGTCGGCGATGAGTTGTGGGAGGCGGTGGTCAGGTACGGGAAGGCCCAGGGCGGATCGCTCCCGGAGCCGGGCGAGAGCATCTTCTCCTTCGACACCGGTGGCGGCACGCAGCACATCACCCAGAGCAAGGACACCGTTTCCTCGCACGCGCCCTCGGGCTCGTCGCCACCCGACTTCGGCGGCGCGATCGGCGTCACCGCCGACGGCGTCGAGGGCGTGGACATCACCGTCCCGGTTTTCCAGTTCTCCGAGACGCACTACTTCACCAACGACCAGGTGACGCCTTCGTACAAGGGCACACTCTTCACGCTCACCGGCAAGGTGAACTCCGGGGCGTTCAAGGGGTTCCAGGCGGGCGAGGTCCTGTTCCTCGGCGCATCGGGCGCGCGGCGCGGCACCGATCCCGACGACGACTGGGAGATCACGTTCCGCTTCGCGGCCAGCCCGAACGCGAGCGGCATCTCCGTCGGCGACATCAGCGGCATCAGCAAGAAGGGGTGGGAGTACCTCTGGGTGCGGTACGCCGACCAGGAGGACACGGGGTCGCACGCGATCGTGAAGCGGCCGGTCGCGGCGTATGTCGAGCGCGTGTACGACGAAGGCAGCTTTGCCGGATTGGGAATCTGACCCGCCACGAGGAGACGCATGGGCGACGTGTTCCGCAAAGTCCGATCCGGCCAACCCCTCCGCATCCCCGCGGCGGCGTACAACGCCTTCGTCGATGCGGCGGTCGATCTGCGCCGGCGGGAGCGCAACGCCAACGCCGGGCCGGCGCTGGAACCCGCGCAACGCGGCATCGTTCTGGTCCGCAACGACTCCGACGACGACATCGAGCCGTACCACGCACTGGCGATCACCGGCGTGCTGGTCCAGCCTGACAATGAGGACCAGGAACGCACGTTCCACAGCCGCACCCCGCTGACCGGGGAGAATGCCACCGACGAGTCCCCATCGCTCTCGTTCGTGCTGGCCCTCCAGCCGATCAAGCCGGGCGACCTCGGCCGTTGCGTGCTCACGGGTGTCACGCCCGCGCGGGTCTTCATCACCAACGAGACGGACACGACCTGCGAGCTCGCCCCCGAGGAGACCATGCTGGCCAGCACGCCCATGGGCGGCATTCCCATCCTGTGGAAGGAAGAGGGCACCGGCGAGAAGTGGGCGGTCATCGAGATGGGCCAGCCCTCACCCGGCCGCGTCACGGCGATCCTCGGCGCGGCCCAGCCCATCCCCACCGAGAACAACCGCTGGCGCTACCCGTGGGTGGAGGCCCGGATCGACGGCGATCCCGGCAGCGACACCTACCTGCGGTATGTGCCCGTGCCCGAGGGACTGTCCTCGCAGCTCCCCGGCGGCGGCGAGGACCCGACGCGGCTGGCGATCAACCGCTTCGAGGCCCACCACATGAACGACTACGACGCTGGGTCCGGCTTCGCGGGCCTGCTCGGGTTGGGGCCAGTGTGCGAACTCCCCGGCGTGCTGCCCAAGTGCCCGCCCGCGCGATCGCTCAAGCCCAAGCTCGTTCCTATCCCGGAGGGCGTGTGCGTGCAGCTCACCTGCGAGCGCAACAGCAAGGGAAAGCCGGTGTGGGTGTTCGAGGCCATGAGCCTGATCGAGATCGCCGACCCGGCCGACGAAGATCGCAAGTTCAACATCTACATCGAGGGAGGCGCATGACCACGACTCCCGCCCCAATCAAGCCGACCATCGACGCCCGCCGCGAGCACGAGCGAAAGAAATACGTCGCGCTGGCCGCGCGGCCCGCTGTGCTCGGAACTGGGTACGGCGCGACCAACCACGGCGCTGCGGCTTTCCCGCTGGTGCAGCGGCTGAAGCCCCGCTTCGTGGTGGACTTCGGGTGCGGGCGGAACGACTTCATCGGCGCGCTGCGGAGGATCGGCATCGACGGGCTTGGCATCGACTTCGCGTTCCCCGAGGCTGACGTCCCGCGGGCCATGCACAAGACCGGCCTGCTGGACAGCGTGGCCGACGTGGTGACCAGCTTCGATGCCCTGGAGCACCTGCTCCCGGAGGATGTGGACGCGGTGCTCGCGGAGATGCAGCGGGTGGCACGCCCGCGGGGTCACTTCGTGTTGTCGATCTGCACGCGCCCGAGCCGGACCACCGTCGCCGGCGAGGGTCTGCACCCGACGGTGCGGCCGCTGGCGTGGTGGCTGGAGCGCATCGGCCGCGTCGGAACGGTGACGGCACCGAAGGCGGAAGAGCGGTACATCGTCGGGCGGTTCTCGGCCAAGGAGGGCTGCCACTGTGCGTGAGAACCAGTCGGACATCGCGGCGCTCCAGGCGGGCCTGAAGGCGCGGAAGCCCGCGCGGGACGGCCTGCGCCTCTACACCGCCGACTTCGACTCGGTCTCGCTCGCGGGGTTCTACCGGGGGCGATCCGCCTTCCTGATCCTGTCCGGGCCGTCGCTCACGCAGGTGGACGTGACGCAGCTCAACAAGCGCGGCATCGTCACGATGGGCGTCAACAACTCCTGGTCCGTGCATCGTCCGACGCTTTGGACGTGCGTGGATGATCCCGGCCGCTTCATCGACACGGGCTGGAAGGACCCGGGCATCCTGAAGTTCGTGCCGACGTGCTGCGTGGACAAGCGGCTCCGCATCCAGAACCCCGACGGCAGCATGCGCAACAGCGCGTTCCGCGTCCGGCAGATGCCCAGCGTGCTGTTCTTCCGCCGCGCCGACCACTTCGACCATGAACGGTTCCTGACGGGCGATTCGGTGCCGTGGGGAAACGACGCCAAGCACGCGGACTCGCTCGGGATCACCGGCAAGCGGAGCGTCATGCTCGTGGCCCTGCGCCTGCTGCATCACCTGGGATTCGGCACGGTGTACCTGCTCGGCTGCGACTTCAAAATGGCGGCCGACCGCCGGTATGCGTTCGATGAACACCGTGCACCCAACGCCATCCGGCACAACAACGTTCTGTACGACTCGCTGGCCCGCCGCTTCGAGGCGCTGCGCCCGCACTTCGACAAGCACCGGTTCCGGGTCATCAACTGCTCGCCGGGCAGCGAGCTCCAGGCATTCGACCGCATGGACTTCGACGCGGCGGTGAAGGCCGCATCCGCCGAGTGCGGCAAGCCCGTGAGCACGCAGGGCTGGTACGAACCCAACCCGAAGCCGACCGCTGCGCCGAAGGAGGCCGCCCGATGAGCGACGGCCCCACCCGATACTACTTATACATCCCCGTGTGGGCGACGGGCCGTCCGCCCACGGGTGGCGGGTCGAGCAACTACTCCACGCCCTCCGGTTCGACGCCCGAGAGCACCTACTCGACGCCGAGCAGCACGCCGAGCATGCCGCCGAGCTACTCGACGACCGGTGATGTGATGTTCACCACGGGTCCAAGCGGTACGCAGACACTGACGACGTATACCACCGGCGCTTTCACCAGCAACACGTCGGGCACGACCCACACGCCGTCCAGCAGCGGGTCGAGCGATTCGATGTCGTCGGGGTCGTCGGAGTCGAGCAGCGGCACGACGACATCATCGTCCGGCAGTTCATCGTCGGCGTCGATGTCGTCCAGCGCGTCCTCATCCTCGGGTTCGTCGTCGTCCGGATCATCTTCGAGCGGATCGCCCAGTAGCGGGTCCGGTTCCGGTTCTTCCAGCGGCTCCGGCTCTTCCAGCGGCTCCGGATCGTCGAGCGGATCGGGGTCCTCGGGATCGGGCAGCAGCGCCCAGAGCAGCGGCATGTCGAGCGGGGCCTCGTCGTCAGGTGGCAGCAGCGACATGAGTTCCGGCGGATCATCCGGTGGATCGAGCGGCGGCGGCTCGTCCGGTGGTGGTTCCAGCGGCGGCGGCTCTGGACCGGGGAGCGGCCCCGGTTCCGGCCCCGGCTCGGGTCCAGGCAGCGGGCCGGGGTCCGGTCCGGGCAGCAACTGCCTCCTCTTCGGCACCCTCGTGCGCCTTGAGGACGGCCGTCTGACGCTGATCGAGAACCTCAAGCCGGGCGATCGCGTGGCATCCATCCAAGTCCCCGGCCTCGAGGTTGATGTGCCCTACCGCGCCCAGTACAACTGGCTCTCGCATCACGGCCTGCACGGCGCGACGCCCGTGGCCGCTCGGGTGGCGAGCATCCGCCTCGGCGAGCACCACGGGTTCGTGGTCATCAACCGCCGCCTCAAGGCCACGCCCGAGCATCCGTTCATGATCCGCCGCGGCGACGAGTGGGGCTTCGCGTCCGCCGAGTTCATCCAGCCCGGCGACTTCCTGATCGACGAGCAAATGAACGAAGAGGAGGTCGAGTCGGTCGTCCGCATCGATGCCCCAACCCGCACCGTCGCCATCCACATCCCCGGCACGAACACGCTTCTAGCCGAGGGCGTGTGGGTCCACAACGACATGCCCGCGACCGCCCAGAGTTCGGGCTCAGCCAGCGCATCGTCAGGATCAGGTTCCGGATCAGACTCCGGGAGCGGCTCTGGCTCCGGATCGGGCTCAGGGTCTGGATCGGGCAGCGGCTCATCCAGCGGGAGCGGATCATCCGGGAGCAAGTCGAGCGGGTCGTCGTCGTTCTCCAGCTCCGGCTCGGGCTCGTCCTCGGGGTCCTCCTCCGGCAGCGGATCGGGCAGCGCGAGCGAGGCCAGTTCGGGCGGTGGGACAGGGACGTTTTCGATCTAATAGATTTGGCCGCGCGCACACTGACAGATCGTTGGCATGGACAACACCCACGCCGATCGTCTGCTCACAGCCGCACAAACGCTCCGTTCCAGCCTGGTCACGATGGTGACTCAGGTGGATGACCTGTGCGACCTGATCGAAAAGGCCGTTCCGCGGGCGCACGTTTCCCCTGTCGTCGCAGCAGCGCCCAACGGCCACCAACTGCGCATCGAGCGCAGCACATACTCCGTTCAGTGGCGTGAGCGCCGGTGTGTGCTCGGGAACACCACCGGGTTCGCGCTTCTGGAACGGCTTGCGCGTCGCCCCAACGAGTACGTCAACATCGACAACCTTCTGGATGACCTCTGGGCCAGCACACGGACGTACTCAACAGTCCGCAGCACCGTCTGCCGACTCAAGACCAAGCTGCGCGACGCTGACATGGCAGATCTCGCGGCGCTCATCGACGGGCGCATGTATGGCCACTACGCGCTGCTGCTTCGCAGGCCGTAGACGTGCAACAGCCTTTCAACAGCAGTGCAACAGGTTTGCAACCGGTCAACCGAGCAACTGGGGTACGGTCTGATCGAACTCCGTCGGCGCGGCCGCCGACCGGCCGCGCGAATGCTCGAAAGGAACGCCATGCCGCCCGCTGATCAATCCGATGGAGCCGCCCCGCTGATACCCGCAGCTCAGTACGTGCGTATGTCCACCGAGCACCAGCAGTACTCCACGGAGAACCAGCGAGATGCGATCGCGGAGTTCGCCCAAGCCCGCGGCTACGAGATCGTGAAGACCTACGCCGACGACGGCAAAAGCGGCCTGCGGATCGAGGGGCGAGAATCCCTCCGTCAGATGCTCGCGGATGTGCAGAGCGGCGCTGCGCCGTACAAGGCGATCCTCGTCTACGACGTCAGTCGATGGGGCCGGTTCCAAGACGCCGACGAGAGCGCGTACTACGAGTACGCATGCAGGCGCGCTGGCATTCATGTCGAATACTGCATGGAACAGTTCGCTAACGACGGCAGCCCCGTCTCCACGATCATCAAGAGCGTGAAGCGGGCGATGGCCGGCGAGTACAGCCGCGAACTCTCCAACAAGGTCTTTAAGGGGCAATGCCGGCTGATCCAACTCGGCTATCGCCAGGGCGGCCCCGCCGGATACGGCCTGCGCCGCATGCTCATCGACGTAAACGGGACGCCGAAGGGCGTGCTCAATCGCGGGGAGCAAAAGAGCCTGCAAACCGACCGCGTGATCCTGGTGCCTGGCCCCGACGACGAGATCCAGGTGGTCCGCTCGATCTATGAGCAGTTCGTCAAGCACGGCCAGAGGGAGCGGACCATTGCCGACGGCCTCAACGCGGCGGGCATCGCGTCCGGGTGCGATCGGCCGTGGACCCGGAGCATGATCCACCAGATCCTGGCTAACGAGAAGTACATCGGGAACAACATCTACAACCGGGTGTCGTTCAAGCTCAAAAAGAAGCGGGTCGTGAACCCCCCGGAGATGTGGGTGAGGGCCGACGGAGCCTTCGATCCCATCGTTGATCCCGAATCCTTCTATATGGCGCGGGGCATCATCCAGGAGCGCAACCGGTACTTCACTGACGCAGAGATGCTGGAGCGCTTGAAGACACTGCTGGCCGTCCACCCCGAACTCTCGGGGGTCCTCATCGACGAAACCGACGGCATGCCGTCGAGCTCCGCCTATCGGCAGCGGTTCGGGAGCCTGGTCAATGCGTACCGGCTGGCGGGCTACACGCCTGAGCGAGACTTCGAGTACCTGGAGATCAACCGGCACCTGAGGCAGGCTCACCCGCAGCTCTTGGGTGACATGATCCAGGACCTGCAAACGATGGGCGCGACCGTCGAGCGCGACGAGGCCTCGGACATACTCGTCATCAACGGGCTTTACAGCGCGTCACTCTACCTAGCGCGGTGCAGGTCTACGCCCTCAGGCTCCCACCGCTGGCGCTTCCGAACGCCTGGGGAGCGCGGCCCCGACATCCACATCATCGTGCGGATGAACGCGGCCAACGAGCAGCCCGCGGACTACTTCCGGCTCCCCGCTATTGACATCGAGATGCCCGAGTTGCGGCTCTCTGAGTTCAACGGGGCATCGATCGACACGTTCCGGTTCGAGTCGCTGGAGTTCTTCCTCGGGATGGCCAAGGTCGTCCAGATCGAGGTGGCCGCATGATCGACCACCGCGATACCAACGTCGTCCGCATCCCGATCGATCAGATTACGGTCATGAACCCGCGCGAGCGCGGCAAGATCAAGTTCAGGCAGATCGTCAGCAACATCTCGCACATTGGCCTGAAGAAGCCGATCACTGTGGTCCAGCGCGGCTCTCGCGATGGCAAGCCTCTGTACGAGCTGGTTTGCGGCCAGGGGCGGCTGGAGGCGTGCAGGCAGCTGGGCGACACCTCCGTGCCAGCGCTTGTGATTGAAGCCACGCGCGAAGAGCTGCTGCTCATGAGCCTGGCCGAGAACCTTGCCCGCCGCCGACAGACGTGCGTCGAGATGCTTCGGGAGATCGGCAATCTCAAGGAGCGAGGATACTCCTACACAGAGATCGCACAGAAGACGGACCTGCACGCCTCGTATGTAAAGGGCATCGTGCGGCTGCTGAAGCAGGGCGAAACCCGCCTCCTCGAGGCCGTGGAAGGGGGGCAGATCCCCATCAGTATTGCGGTCACCATCGCCACCTCGGACGATCAGGCGGTCCAGCGGGCGCTCGCGGACGCCTACGAGTCCAAGAGCCTACGCGGCAAGCAGCTCCTCAAGGCCCGCCGCCTCATCGAGGTTCGCCGCGCCGTCGGGAAGTCGATGCGGCACGCCGGACCGAAGAACCACAAGAAGGAGGTGACCACTGACACGCTCATGCAGGCATACAAGCGCGAGAGCGCTAAGCAGCGGCTGCTGGTCCACAAGGCCAAGATCTGCGAGACGCGGCTCCTGTTCGTCGGCAGCGCACTCAAGCAGCTCTTAGCCGATCCAGGCTTCGTGGCCGTCCTGCGTGCGGCGAACCTCTCCACCATGCCGCAGTTCCTGGCCGAGCATGTTGGCCGCAAGGGGGCGTGAAATGCCGGCGACCGTGAAGTTGGCGTTCGATCCCAAGGGGAAGATGGTGCCCGTCGGGCAGATTCTTCCGGTTCGTACGGTGCGCCCGGAGACGCGCGAAGGGCAGCAATACCTGCGCCTGAGCGCCTCGATCCGCGAGATCGGTCTCATTGAGCCGCTCATCATCTACCCGCAGGAACGGAACGGAAAATCCGAGCAACGGTACACCCTGCTCGACGGGCATTACCGGCTCGACGTGCTCAAGGAGCTCGGCCGCACCGAGGTCTTCTGTCTGATCGCCACCGACGACGAGGCCTTCACGTACAACCACAAGGTCAACCGGATGTCGCCCATTCAGGAGCACTACATGATCCTGAAGGCGCTGGAGAATGGGGTCACCGAGGAGCGCATCGCCGCCACGCTCAGCGTCGATGCCCGCGCGATCCGGCTCAAGCGTGACCTGCTTGCCGGTATCTGCCCCGAGGCCGTGGCGCTACTGAAAGAGCGGAAGGTGACCGCCAAGGCCCTGCGCGAGATCAAGCGGGCCGTGCCCATGCGGCAGATCGAAATGGCCGAGCTCATGGTCGCCGCCAACAATTTTACGACCGAGTACGCGATGTGCCTGCTCGCAGCCACGCCCGAGAAGGACCTGGTGGACATCGACAAGGAGAAGGTCCTCCCGGGCGTCCGACCTGAGGACATCGCCCGCATGGAGCGGGAGATGGAGCTGCTCAGCAAGGACTTCCTGATGATCGAGGAGTCGCACGGAAAGAACACGCTGAACCTGGTCCTGGCCGTGGCGTACCTCCGGAAGCTCCTCGACCACGCGACGGTCGTCAAGTACCTGTCCCAGAAGTTCCCGGACATCCTGAGCGAGTTCCAGAAGCTGGCGGAAGCCCCCGAGCTAAAAGGATCGTCGTAGTCCGTCGGGGCAGGGACTATCAGGTAGATCGGCGCGTGCAGCAACCGCCAGAAACTGCTACCATGCCTCCCTATGCCCCGCGCCCGGATTCCCGACAGCCCGCCTCCGGCCCCGCCCGCCGTCATGACCATCGACGACCTCGCGGAGTATCTCCAGGTCTCGAAGTCGTCGCTCTACAAGCTCGTTCAGAGCGGGCAGATCCCCGGGCACAAAGTCGGTAAGCACTGGCGGTTCCGGCGAGACACGATCGACCGCTGGCTCGACAAGCGGGGTGGTCGATGAGCACCCTCAACGAGGCTGACACATGCCGCGTGTATGTCACGCCGGCGCTTCTGGCCGCCGGCTGGGACAATCCTGCCTGGCGTATCGCCGAGCAGCACTACTTCACGGACGGGCAAATCGTGCTCGTCGGCGATGGGCACCGCCGCCAAAAGGGAAAGAAGGCGGACTATCTCTTGCGGTACGAGGAGTCGTTCCCCATCGCGGTTGTCGAAGCCAAGGATGAGGACCACGAGCCTGCCGCCGGGCTTCAGCAGGCCAAGGACTATGCGCAGATCCTGGGTCTCCACTTCGCGTATTCGACCAACGGGCATGGGATCGAGGAGTGGGACTTCACGACCAACACGCAGCGCACGCTGACGGCGTACCCATCGCCGGCTGACCTGTGGCAACGGCTCTGCGCGTACAAGGCGTTGGACGCCGCACGCCTCCGCAACCCGCTCCTGACGCCGTACTGCACCAAGGGCGGGAAACCCCCTCGCTACTACCAGGAAGTCGCCATCAACAACACGATCGAGGCGATTTTGCAGGGCCGCGACCGTGTCATGATCAACCTGGCGACGGGCACGGGCAAGACCGTGATTGCCTTCCAGCTCGCCTGGAAACTCTGGCAATCCCGATGGAACGTGTCCGGTGCCGACCGGCCGCCCCGCATTCTGTTCCTGGCCGATCGAAATGTGCTTCGGGATCAGGCGTACAACACCTTCGAGCCGTTCGAGAACGAGCGGGATGTCATCGCTGAGGGCAAGGCGCCGGTCAACCGCTCGGTGTACTTCGGCATCTACCAAGCGATGTACTCCGGGGTCGATGGTGCACGGCTGTTCCAGAAGTACCCGCGCGACTTCTTCGACCTGATCATCATCGATGAATGCCACCGATCCGGGTTCGGCACTTGGAATGCCATCCTGAAGCACTTCGAGACCGCCGTGCAGCTCGGCATGACCGCCACGCCGAAGCGGACGGAGAACATCGACACGTACAAGTACTTCGGCGATGCCGTCTTCACCTACTCCCTGGGTCAGGGCATCGACGATGGCTTCCTGGCGACGTACAAGGTCCACCGCTCTCGCACCAACTTCACGCGCGACGGCCTCGTCATCCAGGACGCAACGGCGCAGGGTGCGCAGGTCGAGGTGCCCGAGGGGGAGCAGGTTGAGGATCGCTACGACGTGCCGGAGTTCGAGCGCCGGATCACGATGCCGGATCACGTCCGCAAGCTCTGCGAGCACATGTCCAAGCTTCTCAACCGGTTCGGCCGGATGGAGAAGACGATGGTCTTCTGCGTGAACATGGACCACGCGCTCCAGGTTACGCAGGAGCTCAACCGGCTCAATGCTGACCTGAACGTGCCGGACTACGCCGTCCGCATCGTTTCCGAGGAGGGCGCGACCGGGAAGGCGCTTCTCGAAAAGTTCCAGGACACGGAGAAGCTGGTCCCGGTCATCGCGACGACGGTCGATCTGCTCACCACCGGCGTGGATGCACCGAGCGTCCGCAATGTGGTGTTCATGAAGCCGATCAGCTCGATCGTCTCCTTCAAGCAGATCGTCGGGCGGGGCTCGCGGCTCTGCGCCGATACCGACAAGTTCTGGTTCCGGGTCATCGACTACACGGGCGCGACACGTCTCTTCGACGACTGGGATCGCCCCAGCGAACCGAGCGAAGGCGGGGCGGAGACCGGCGAACCGTTCACCTGCATCGTCGGCGGCACCGTCACTGACGAAGAGACCGGCGAACCCATCGCCAACGCCCGCGTGTTCCTCCAGACCGGCCCGAACGAGGTCATCGACCAGTTCACCGGCCCCAACGGGCAGTTCTTCTTCCCCAACATCGGCACGGGCACGGTGGTCATCGTCATCACCGCGAAGGACCACAAGCGCGTCCAGATGACGGTCCAGACAGACCCCGCGGCCGCGCTCGCACTAGCGGTCGCGCTCAAACCCACGAAGGACGTCGTCCACCGCCGCGTCAAGATCACCGGTCTCGACGTGAAGATGGTGGACGAGGTCTACGAGGAACGCGACGCCGACGGCAACCTCGTCACGCCCGAGGACTATCTCCGCAAGGTCCGTGAGGAGATCCTCGCGGCCTGCCATTCAATGGTGGAACTCCAGCAGGCGTGGGTGGACAAGCCACGACGCGATGCGCTGCTGGACACTCTCGAAGGGCGGATGGTCCACCTCGACATCTTGCGCGAGATCCTCCAACACCCCGACGCGGACTCATACGACCTCCTCGCCCATGTGGCCTTCGGAGCCGACCTTCACAGCTGCGAGGAGCGGGCCAACGCACTCTTCAACCTCCACAAGGAGTTCTTCGAGAACTTCGATCAGGAGGCACGCGACATCCTGCTCGCATTGGTGGACAAGTACCGCTTCGGCGGCCTGGTCGAGGTCGCGGACCCCTCGGTGTTCACGCTCGCGCCGTTCAACAGCGACGTGCGTCACATCGCCAAGAGCTTCGGCGGCATCACCGAGTTACGGAACGCCATTGACGAACTGATCCGACGCCTGTACATGCAGGAGGCCGCGTAATCGATGTCCCGAGAGACCCTGAACACCCAGTTCTGGCAGGCGTGCAAGATCCTGCGTCAAGACGACAACACGAACAGTCTGCTCGACTACGTCGAGCAGATCTCGTGGCTGCTCTTCCTCAAGTGCCTGGAGGACTTCGAGAACAAGCGCCGGGCGGAGGCCGACTACGAGAAGAAATCCCATTCCCCGATCCTCGCCCAGAGGTACCAGTGGTCCACATGGACCAACCCCGACCCATCAAAGAAGCTCACCGGCAAGGACCTGATCAAGTTCCTGGCTGACGATCTGTTCCCGTACCTGCGTGGGCTCCAGGGCAACAGCGCCCGCTCGGTGATCCGCGGCTTGTTCGAGGACGCACCGTCGAAGATGCTCAAGGACGGCGCGATCCTGCGCGACGCGATCGACGCCGTGCAGCAGATCAACTTCGAGACCGCCGACGATGTCCACACCCTGTCCCACCTGTACGAGTCGATGCTGGCCAAGCTCGGGCGCGAGGGCGGCATGGGCGGCGAGTTCTACACGCCGCGGCCCATCATCGAGTTCATCGTGCGGTTGGTGAACCCGAAGATCGGCGAAACGGTCTACGACCCGGCAATGGGCTCGGCGGGCTTCCTCGTCGAGGCGTACAAGCACATGCGAGCCGCCAAGGGCACGCGCATCCTGCCCAAGGACGAGAAGCGGCTCCAGGAGGAGACGTTTTACGGCCAGGAGAAGAAGGCCCTGCCGTACCTCCTGGGCTGCATGAACATGATCCTGCACGGCGTGTTCTCCTCGAACTTGCGCCGGCACAACACGCTGGGCGACGATGTCCGCAAGTTCACCGAGAAGGATCGCTTCGACGTGATCCTGACCAACCCGCCCTTCGGCGGCACGGAGCACGAGAGCGTCACCGCCAACTTCCCGTACCCGTCCAAGGCCACGTCGATCACATTCCTCCAGCACATCATGAAGAAGGTGGCCCGCGGCGGGCGCGTCGGCATGGTCATCGACGAGGGCGTGCTGTTCAAGTCGAGCGAGTCGGCCTACTTCCAGACCAAGAAGGAACTGCTCGAGCAGTTCAACCTGCACACGATCATCAGCCTTCCCGCCGGCGTCTTCGCCAACGCCGTCGCCAGCGGCACCGGGCCGAAGACCGACCTGCTGTTCTTCGACCGGGAGCTCGACAGGGCGGGCAACCCCGTCGGGACGAAGGAGATCTGGTACTACGAGGTCGAGGCGGTCGGATTCTCGCTGACGAAGACGCAGCGCCCCATCGCTGAGAACGACCTGCCGGACTGCATGGCGAAGGCCCGGAAGCGCGAGATCTCGGAACGCAGCTGGATCGTACCGGTCGAGGAGATCATCAAGCGCAACTATGACCTGTCCGCGATCAACCCGAACGCCGACAAGGCCGTGAAGCACCGCTCCCCGGCCGCGATCGCGGCGGACATCGCGAGCAAGGAGCAGCGCATCCTGGAGATCATGCAGGAGATCCAGGAGATTCTCGAACCCGCGTCCGTTGCGGCAAGCGCGGAGGCTTCTACATGAACACCGCGTGGCCGCCAACCCCATTATCCCGCGCGCTTCGCCAGGTAGAGGACGTGGTCCACCTTGAGGACAGGAAAGAGTATCAACAGGTGACCGTGTCGCTGCATGGTCGTGGCCTGCGGCTGCGCCAGGTCGTCAAAGGCGCGGATGTCAAGACGAAGCGTCAGTTCCGGGTGCGCGCCGGGCAGTTTGTTTATAGCCGCATCGATGCCCGCAATGGAGCGTTTGGGCTGGTGCCGCCCGAGTTGGATGGGGCAGTGGTCTCGAACGACTTCCCCGTATTCGACGTGGCGGAAGACGTCGCCGAATCCAAGTTCATCGCGTACTTGACGCAGTCCCGGTGGTTTGTCGCTCAATGCGAAGATCCGAGCCGGGGCGTCACCAACCGACAGAGAATGGCCGAAGAGTTGCTGCTCGCATTGAAAGTACCAATGCCTCCCCTGGCCGAGCAGCGTCGGATTATCCACGCGATAGACGCCGTAGCGACGCGAATAGCCGAGGCCCAGCGGCTGCGAGAGTCCGTCGAGGTGGAGCGTGAGGAGATGCTCCGGGCTTTTGCACGCGAACTGGCCAAGGGCGCAGCTCGGCGTCCGCTGCAACAGGTCGCTCCGGTGACGCGACGGCCCGTGAAGATCGACAAGGGGGCGATGTATCCAGAGTTGGGCATTCGATCATTCGGCAGGGGTACGTTCCACAAGCCCGCCATCTCCGGCGCGAACCTTGGCCGCAAGCGCCTGTTCCACATTCGCCCGGGAGATCTGGTCTTTAGCAACGTGTTCTCCTGGGAGGGCGCGATCGCCGTCGCCAAGGATGAGGACGAAGGCCGCGTGGGCTCCCATCGCTTCATCACGTGCGTGCCCGACCCCGCGCTCGCCACCGCCGAGTTCCTCCGCTCGTGGCTGCTCACGGACGAGGGGATGAGTTTCATCCTTGAGGCCTCCCCCGGCGCGGCTGGCCGCAACCGGACTCTCGGACTGAAGAAGTTGGTGGCGATCCCCGTCCCTCTGCCCCCTTTGGAAGCTCAGCAGCGGCTTACCCAGTTGTCTCGCCACCTCGCCGACGCACGTCAGACTCAGGTGACCGTGGCGGAGGAACTGAAATCCATGCTGCCTGCGGTGCTTGATCTCGCGTTCCGGGGCGAGTTGTAGTCGTTCTTGATGGAGTGTTGCTCATGCCGATCGAAGTGGGGCTTTGGCGTCTCGGTGACCGGTTGCAACCGGTCGCGTTCACCGGCATGGACAGCGAGAGCCGGCTGGAGTCCGTGCTCGCCGCCGACATCACCGTCGTGGACCCGGGCTGGCTGCTGATCGGCCGCCAGGTGCCGACCGCCTTTGGCAAGTTCATTGATCTGCTGGCGATCGACGCCGAGGGGCAGTTGATCGTGATCGAGTTGAAGAAGAACCGCACGCCGCGCGAGGTGGTGGCCCAGCTCCTCGACTACGGCTCGTGGGTGCGGGGCCTTGAGGATGACGAGATCGCCACGATCTTCGAGGCGTTCCTCAGCAAGTACCACCCCGAGCACAAGGCCACGTCGCTGGACGAGGCCTTCTGCGAGCGCTTCAAGGTCGAGGAGATGCCCGAGTCGCCGAACGAGGCGCACAAGCTGGTGCTGGTGGCCAGCGAACTCGACGACAGCTCCGAGCGGATCATCACCTACTTGGCGGAGGAGTACGGCGTCTCCATCAACGCGGTGTTCTTCCGTGTGTTCCGCGACGGCCAGAACGAGTACATGAGCCGGGCGTGGCTGACCGACCCCGGACAGGTGGAGGCGAAGGTCGAGGCGAAGCGCGAGAAGCTCCCGTGGAACGGCGAGTTCTACGCCTCGTACGGTGCCGACGAGGACCGCGACTGGGAGGAGGCTCGGAAGTACGGGTTCATTTCCGCCGGCGGTGGGGCGTGGTACTCCCGCACCCTCGCCACGCTCGAGCCCGGGGGCCGCGTCTGGGTCAACATCCCGGGCGGCGTGGGTTACGTCGGCGTCGGGATCGTGAAGGAGTCCGTCGTCCCGATCGACGAGTTCATGGTGGACAACGGCAACGGCAAGCAGGTGCCGATCACGACCCTCCCCCTCCGCGCCGCCAAACACACGACGATGGCGCAGGACCCGGACAAAGCCGAGCACATGGTCCGCGTCGAGTGGATCAAGACCGTGCCGCTGAAGGATGCCGTGAAGGAAAAGGGCTTCTTCGGCAATCAGAACTCGGCCGCGAAGCCGCGGGCGAAGAACTGGGCGTTCACGGTGGAACGGCTGAAGCAGCGGTTCGGGGTCGATGACGCGGCCGAGTAGGACTTCCAGCCCCGACCGTCCGCAACCCGGCATGGACGGCTGACTTTCACGCAACCAGCGTTTTCTTTCACTGGACAGGCTTGACGAGCCGATGTTCCATGTGTATCTTTCACCAACTGGAGCGTTTCTTTCATGGACCACCTGCTCGAAATCTCCCGGATCATCGACGGAGCCCTGAAGGGGGACCGGGCGAAGGTCTTGGCCTATGTCGAGCAACTGGCGCGGAAACTCCGTGAGACCGGGGACGCGAAGGCGGCGGATCGCCTGGCTCAGACTGCCAACCAGACCAAGACCTCGGAAGTGACGCCGAACATCGCGGGGGCTCTCGGTCGGCTGCCGGTCGATTCGGAGTCCCGATTCTCGTTGGCGGACGAGGAGTGGCTGACACCGGCGGACGTGCAGGTTGTGCTCGACTCCGCGGTGCAGCAGCGCCTCGACGAGTTCCTGCGGCACGTGAGAGCGGCGGACCGGCTCATCGCCCACCGGGTGGACATCGCGCCCTCGATGCTGATCTACGGCGCGCCGGGCGTGGGGAAGACGCAGTTGGCGCGGCACATCGCGGCGCAACTGGGGCTGCCGTTGATCACGGCGCGGGCGGACTCCCTGGTCTCGTCCTTCCTTGGGAGTACCGCGAAGAACCTGCGAGTGCTCTTTGAGCACGCAAAGAGCCGGCCTTGCGTGCTGTTCCTGGATGAACTGGACTCGGTGGCCAAGCTGCGGGACGACCATCACGAGCTGGGAGAGTTGAAGCGGGTCGTCGTCAGCCTGCTTCAGAATATCGACGCGCTCAGCAACGAAACCATCCTGCTCGGGGCGACCAACCACCCTCACCTGCTCGATCCGGCGGTCTGGCGACGTTTCGCGTACAAACTCGAGTTGCGGCCGCCGGATGCCGACGCCCGTGGCCGAATGTTCAAGCTCTTCCTGGGGGAGTTCCTCGGCGACGATGGCACCATCAGCGACTTTGTCACGGCGAGCGAGGGGGCGACCGGGTCGGACATCCGGCACGCGTGCGAGACGGCCATCCGTGAGGCGGTCATCGACGAACGATCCCATATCTCGGACACCGATGTGCTTCGCGCGCTGGTGCATCTGAGGCTCGGCACACAAGCAGACTTCTCGCGCGACGACGGGCCGCTGGTCAAAGCGGTTCGGGACCTCGCGCCCGACGTGTTCACATTGAAACGACTGTCAGCGCTCTTCGGCTCGTCTGAGCCGACGCTGTCTCGCCGTCTGCATTCGGATGATTCGCATGGCCAGCAACGAGCGAAGGCTCCCAATCAAGGTCGTCCTCACACAGGACGAGGATCTTCAGGCAAAGCCCGGTCGCGGTAGCGCGCGGAAGGTCTTTGACGAGAGCGGCTTGGACGAGCAGCGCCAGACGCTGCTTGCCGAGATTGGCGACGTGCGCAAGCAGTTTGGCGACATTCTCCAGCGAAGGACCCACCTCCCCGCGGTGGCCCGGGTTGTCCTCAAGAAGGAGGCATTGGCGAAAAGCCACCGTCCCACCCACCTGTTTGAGAAGGACTCGTGTCCGATCATTGGCGGCGAGGACTTCGGGCATCTCCTCGTCAGCGTGACGAACACGGGGCTGGCCGCACTGGAAAAGGATGTGGCGCGGGGCGGCACGGCTGATCTGAAAGCCGATGTCTCAACGTTGCGGCGAATCGAGCCGTACACGGCAGACGACGCGGCAGGGGATGGTGGCGTTGCTGCGCTCCAGCGGCTTGTGGCGGAGAGGCGTCCCGAGCAGATCCGACTCCGGCTTTTCAAGCATGGGCGCAGCCGAGCCGACGGGGCGATCTTTGAAGAACTGGTCGCACTTGCACGAGCCCTGAAACTTGAGACCCCGGAATCGCTTCCATACCTGTCGGAACTCCGGATGTTCCGCATTCGCGGAATCACGCCGGACGCCATCCCAGCTTTGGCAAGCTTCGTCGGCACGCAATCCATCGGGCTGGTTCCGGAGTTCGAGGTCACGGCCCAGTACGTCCCGGTTGGGCAGCTGAAAGAAGCGGACTTTCCTACCCCGAGGCCCGGCGTCGAGTATCCGGTGGTGGGCGTCATCGACACGGGGACGGACCCGGCGAACGCGCTACTCCAAGCTTGGGTGGTGGACCGCGATGAAGCGGACGTCCCTCGGGCCGACCAGGACAACGCGCACGGCAGCTTCGTCGCCGGACTGATCGCCAACGGGTTTCATCTCAACCACAAGGACCCTCAGTTCCCGCAAACCCAGTGTCGGATCGTCGATGTTGTTGCCGTGCCGAAGGCAACGACACCGCTCACCGAAGACGATCTGCTCAACACCATCCGACGCGCCGTCAAGAAGTACCCGCACGTGCGTGTGTGGAATCTCTCGCTCAGCCGAAAGGACAAGGTCTGCTGCGATGATGCGTTCTCAGAGTTCGGCATGGAGCTTGACAAGATCCAGCAGGAGTTCGACGTGTCGTTCGTCTCGTGCGCCGGGAACTTTGAGGAGCTTCCGCTGCGAGGGTGGCCTCCCGAGGACCTGGGCGAGCGTGATCGCATTCATCCTCCGGCCGATTCTGCCCTTGGCGTATCCGTCGGCGCAGTGGCCCACGTCGATCGTCCGAACTCGCGCGTGAGGCCCCGTGACCCATCACCCTTCTCGCGGCGTGGCCCCGGAGCCGCGTTCCTGCCGAAGCCTGAAGTCGGCCATGTCGGGGGCAACTGCGACGGGCAACTGAACTACCGCCAGGTGGGCGTTCTCTCCCTCAGCACGAACGGGCAGGTGTGTGAGGCCATTGGCACCAGCTTCTCGACGCCGATCGTGGCGTCGATCCTGGCGAACATCCGGGCGGGCACTGCGGCGCCCATGTCCCGAACGTTGGCAAAGGCCCTGCTGGTGCATTCGGCTGCCCTGGCTCACGGACCGATCGACGCCGCCGAACTGCGATATCGCGGATTCGGCGTGCCCGGCGATCCCAGCGATGTGCTGACTTGTCCACCGTGGCAGGCGACGCTGATCTTCGAGCCCGAGTTGCAGCCCAGCAAGAAGATCTTCGCCCGGGCGGATTTCCCTATCCCGAAGTGCTTTCGGCGTCCCGACGGACGCGTGGAGGGCGAGTTCCTGATGACGCTCGTGTACGACCCCCCTCTGAGCCCGAGCGCCGGGGCCGAGTATTGCCAGACGAACGTCGATGTGTCGCTGGGTACCTACGACCCGGGCAAGGACGGTAAGCGCTCGCACGACAGGAAGATCCCCCCGGAGCCCAAAGACTACGGCAAACTCTATGAAGAGCACCTGGTCGAGCATGGTTTCAAGTGGTCTCCGGTCAAGGTTTACCGGGGTGCTTTGGAGGCTACCAGCGGACAGCAGTGGCGGCTGATGTTGAATCTCCTGTACCGCGCCAGCGTCCAACCGGCCGCTGAGCCCCAACGGGCCGCGCTCGTCGTCACGCTGTTCGATCCCGCGCGGCAGAAGCCCGTGTACGACGAGGTCGTGCGGGCGATGCGGACGTCCGGATGGTCCACCGTTGACCTCCAGGTCAGTCCCCGTGTTCAGGCTCGGGGGCGTAGCTAACCCAGCAAACCGCAGTGAAGCGTGCGGCTCCGATGCCGCGACGGCTGCTGCGTCAAGTGGAGACATTGACGGAATGGCACAGTACTCACCCAAGAAGGTCATCCGGAGCATCTCGAAGCCGCTGCTTCAACGATACTTCGACAGCCGTGGCTTGCTCGCCGACTTTTCCTGGCGAGAGTACAAGGACGGCGATCCGGCATCCATCATCGAGGCGCTGGACGCGCAAGAGGCCCGAGTCCAAGAGTCGGTGGACGTGGACTTGGCGACCGTAAATGAACTCGCCAGCGACGGCGGATCTCGTCTGATCTATGAGGAAGCGTCATTCTGGAAGCGGCCGTGGGTCAGCAAGCTCGACGGAATGGCGAACGACTACGAACGAGCCATGCTCGCACTCATCGAGGAGCGGCGCCTCGTCGAAACTGTTCTGGCCTACAACGAGATCGATCGGTTTTCCGAGAGCCGGTGGCAGCGGTGGAACGTCGGGAAGCGGCTGCAAGTGAACGACGATGAGGAGCACCGCGAGAAGTTCAAGAAGGCACTCCGGGCCATCTTCAAGGGGGATGGGCGCGGCAAGCGCTGCCATCTCGACCCGCTGGATCGCCGCGATCCGGAACGATTCTGCTGCTTCGCGTATCCAGAGGACTACCCGAAGACCGATCTGGGGTACGACGATCAGGACCGGTTCATTCGTCACACCCGCCGTACGGCCACGGAGATCATCTTCGTGTACCGGCGCGAAGATGGCGTGCTCGAGATGGTCGCCGGCGGAGACCAGAAACGCAGGGAGAAGATCGCCGAGGCGTTCTGTAGAGAGATTCTTGGGCTCAAAGCGCTGCCTGATCCACGTGCGAACCCGCCGTTCAAGCTTGATGTTCTGAAGCGCGGCGACTTCGCGTTCAAGACGGACCCGGCGGACAATGTTGACCGCGTTGAGCTTCGGCTCCTCCGATTCGATCTGCCGGGGAAAGGCTACCGACGCCTGGTGCTCTCCGGTCGTCCGACGCCCGAGGTGCCAAATGTGCTGCGGTCGCTGATCGAGGAGGCTATCGACAAGACAAAGGTGCCGCTCTCGGAGCTCCACGTATCCCAGGCACGACTGTCCTTCAAGTTCAAGGGCAAGAATGGCAATCGCGGAAAGGCGCTGACTTTCGAGGTCACGTATCCTGACCGCTGCAACCTGAAGGATCACGGGCTCGACGCGGTGGCGAAGAAGTACCTCTCAGAGTGGAAGATCGCGAGTGCATGAGCCGTTCGCCGAGTTCCTGAATCGAATGGAGCATCTCCGGGATGGAGTACTCACTCCGGGCGACGCTCGGTCCTGGCCTCCCGAGTGGATGGCATCGTTAGAGAAACTGGGTGTCGTCGAGCGTGCTGGCCTCGCCGACGAGATTGTCTTTGCTGATGACAATCACGAGTGCGTCGCGCTGAACATGGGCTTTGACAAGCACCCGGACGATCCCGAACGGCTTGTCTGCGTCCACCGATGCCTGAACGGGTGCGGGCTGGTTCTGCTTGAACCGCGAGACTTTGAGCAGTGGCGGTTCAGCCTGGTCGGCCTTGCCCAGGTGATCGCCTCCACGGTCGGGGCGTCTGGTGCGGTCGTCGAGGATGTCCCCGGTCGCGTTGTGCTGGTAGGGACGGCCAGCGTCGCGGGGCGGGTGTGTGAGGTCTTCCTCGGTTACGGCCTTGCCCGGCCAGACGCCGCTGGGGTCGCCGCGTCAGCGAAGCGGCTCATGGCCGCCGACCATGCAGCCGTGCTCTCGGTGGGAGTGAAGCCGGGCGACATCTGGTCGGTCGGCAAGCGGCCGATGACGGCGGTGCTTGCCGAGCACGCTCGCCTTGGCCCCAGGGGACTCGATCTCGACCTGGCCAGGGTTTTCCCAGCCTCAGGCATGGTCGAGATCAAGCCGGACGCGTGGATCACCGTAACTGCGGCGGCCAAGCTGCTGCTCGATGATGTCTCGGGGATAGATCTCGGGAAGGCCAAAGCGAGGGTATCGAAGGCGGCGGGAGAGGGGCGATTCCGTACCAACGGGAAGGACGGCCGCGACCGCCGCATCGACCGCGACTCGTTCAGTACGTGGCGGCTTGAGCAGCGCGAAAGGGACAGCGATGCGTGGGAGCGGACGCACTCGTAGCGCGGTGCGCACCGCGCTCCGCCCCGAAAACGGCCGCAAAACGCCCCAAGGGCCGCATCGCTTGCAATCCGGAAACCCCGCCCGTATCGTGGTTTACGAGTTTCGGGCTCGGGCAAGGTTCCTCTGTCGATCCGGTGGTTGCGGGTTCGAGTCCCGTCCGCCTCGCTTGAAACCTCCGCGTGGGCAGCCGATGACACGGCGTGCCCAGGAGCGCACAAATCCCGACGTTTACGCGAGTTGCGGCGGCCTTCCGAGGCCGCCGCGGTGCGTTTTGCGGTGCTCGTGTCGTTGGCGGGCGATGACGCGGAATGGCCCGGATTGCCCCCTGCGCGCTGCTGCCGGCGCTGCGATTCCTGATGGCCTTCTGGCGCGATTCGCAGCGCGATTGCCTGGCCAGTTCCCGCCCCGTTGGGCGACATTAGCCCGTGGGCGGAACGGCCTGCCGATCCCACCCGTTGGGCCACTTCCCGCCCGTGCGTACCCGTGGCGGCAACGGCGGCCTCGGCGGCGACGCTGTTGGCCAGGGGGAGCGCGGGTAGCGAGGCGAGCGCCTTCGACGTGTCCGCCAAGGCGACGTGGGCGTAGCGGTCCATCGTGAGCGTGATGGTCGAATGGCGGGCCAGCGTCTGGGCGACCTTGGGTGTGACGCCCGAGCGTGCCAGGCGGGTGATGAACGTGTGCCGCAGGGCGTGGAAGTCGATGACGCGCCCCGCATCGTCGCGCACGGCGATGCCCGCCGCAGCGAGGTCGGCCGCGATCACCTGGGCCATCTCGTCGGGCAGGCTCGGCCAGACGTGCTCGCCGCGCGGCGTGGCGTCGAGCGTCGCCCGAAGCCCATCGGCGATGTCGGGTCGCAGCGGCTGCACGTCGCGGCGACGGCGCTTCGAGTACGACGCCTCGACGGTCACCGTCGGCGGATCGGCGTCGAGGTCGAAGGAGCGGGTGGTCAGCGACTTGATCTCGCCGAAGCGGAAGCCAGTCGAAGCGGCCAGCAGGTAGAGCACGTCCCGCTGCGGGATCGTGAACGTCCTTGAGCCGAGGCGAATCTCGCCCTTCTTCGGGCCGACCTTGCGGCGGTAGCGCTTGGTGATGGTCACCGACTCGCTCGCCGCGGCAGCCGCGAGCAGGCGGGCGAGTTCGTCGTCATCCAATGCCCGCCGCTCGCGCCGGCGGTCGGTGCTCACGTTGAGCATCTTCACCCCGACCAACGGGTCGCGGGCGAGGCGGTGGTTGGTCATGAGCCAGCGCGTGAACCCCTTCACCGCCCGGAGGTGGTGGTTGATTGTCGCATGACCACGCCCGTTTGCCCGAACGCGCTCGACGTGCAGGCTGAGCGTGGCGGCGTCGATGTCCGCGATGGTCTTCCAGTCCGCGTTCTTGGCAGCCTGCTCGATGCGGGCCTCGGTCAGGTCAACGTGCTCTTCCGTGCTGCCCTTGGCGGCGAGGTAGACGCGGTAGTCCGCGACGTGGTCGGCCAGCGGGCGACGCGAGTGGTCGGCCATGCGCTCCGCGGCTGCATCGATCGTCCCTTCACGACGCGCTCGGGCCGCGTCCTCGAGTTGGCGGGCGAGGCGTTCGCTGAGCGCCTTGTCGGTGTAGCCGCGGCGGGTGCGCCGGTGGCCAAGTTCATCGGTCCAGGCGACCATCCAGCGGGCGCTCTTCTTCGTTCGGTCCGCCGCGGTCTTGTAGACGGTGGGCATGGGCAACTCCGTTCGTGCGGGCCGGCCAGGGGCGACGGCGGGACCACAGTGAGGGGCGGCAGTCGGCACGGGTCAAGTCGCCCCCCGACCGGTGGGCCAGGGGGCGGTTCATGCGGAGATTTCGGGCCAAACGCCGGGACTACAGCCCTTTGCTGGCTCTGGCGTGTGCCCCCTCGGCATCGGACAGCCGGGTCTCGGCTGCGGTCAGGGCGGCCTTGGCCCGCTCGAGTTCCTCCTTGAGCCGCGACTCCTGCAGTTTGCGATCGGGTGACATTGGGAGGGTGCGCAGTTGCGCATCGAGCCGCTCGACATCATCGCGGACGCGGTTGCGCTGGTTCGTTGCCGCGATCATCGCCGCGTGTGCCTGGGCGGTGGCACGCTCCGACTCGCGCCTCTCGATCAGTGAGAGCACCTCTTTGGGCAGCCGCGCCGCCGGGAGCAGGCCTTGGTCATACGCCAATAGCAACCGCCGCGCGGCCGACTCGGCTTCGTGCAGCGCCCGCCGGGCGGTATCGGCCTCGAGCGCAGCCGCTTCAGCCTCGGCTTCGAGTTTCTCGATCGCCGCGCTGATGCGGGCGGACGTGGCATCGCAGTCTGCCTTGGCCTTCGACGCTGCACGCCGTCGCTGGATGGCATCCTCCGCAGCGGCGACATCGCCGCGGGCCTCGGCGATCCGAGCGATGATCGCGTCCGCCTCGATCGGTTCCAGCCCGGCAGCGACGGCCATGTCCGCCAGGCGATCGGCGGGCTCGCTGGCCCATGCCGCGTCGATGAACTCGGCGCGGGCTTGGTGCGTCTTCGTATGGGCGATCTGAGTGACGGTCGTCATGAATCGTTCCTTTCTTCCAGGGGGACAGAGACCACACCGTGCAGGTACAGCACCCGCGCGGCTTCAACGATCGAGTTCTCGTGCGATTGGATGAGGCGCTGGGCAACCGACCGAATCCATGTGTGCCGCTGCCCCCATCGCTCCGGCTGGCGCTCAACCCCCGCGATGCAGAACCGGGCGAGCGCCACGTGGTCGGGGACGGTGCGCACAATCTCGCGCCGCAGTGCGGTGGCCGTTTCAACGCTGGCAATCGTCTCGGCGGTTGGGGGGCGACTACCGATTGCGATCGGAAGTTCGGGCGCGGCGTGGCGAGCGGCCAAGGACTCGGCAAGCGGACCGGCGGCGGTCATTATGGCCCGGTCGGTGGGGTTCATGTCCGCGCTGGGCCATGATGCGCCACCGCCGCCGTCGTGGAGCGTCGCGGTTGCCTTCGCGCCCGTGAGGGCGTGAGCGGCCACCGCGTGGCCTGCCTCATGGAGGGACAGCGTCCAGCGGTTCACGAAGGCACCTCCCCCAGGGCCTTGGCGCACTCGTGCTGCGCCTCGCCAGCGCCGGCGTAGATGCCCACGACCTGCCAGGCATGGTCGCGGTAGACCATTGCGAGGTAGAGTCGCCGCTCCCGACCGCAGGGGCGCGGCATCACGGGCATGGACGCGAGTCGACGGCACGCGACAACGCGGGCGACCCACACGCCGTCGCGTCGGCCATCGATGTGGGGGCCTTCTGGAAACGCCGTCACCCAGTAGGAAGTCCATTTCAGCATGGGCTTTCTCCTTCGGGCGACCCCGACGCATCCTCAACGGCGGGCCAGACTTCGCCAAGTCCGTCAGAGTTCGCCAAGGTTGAGACTTTGGCGGTGTTGGCTGAGTCTGGCGGGGAGTGGCGTGGCAAACCCCATGTCCACGGCCCCCGGTAGCCGTCCGGCGCGGTGACGACGCCGAGCCGAGCACGGGCTCGATCGAGCGTCCGAGCACTGATTCCTGCTGCCTTCGCCGCTGCCTTCACGTCGGTGCCGGTCTTGCGACCGTGGACCAGTTCCGCCCGCAGGAAATCCGTGGCCTCGGCAAGTGCGCCACCATCGCCACCGCCCTCAGTCTCGGCGGCGAGCGCGTCATCGGCACGTAGGTTGACCGGGCCTGGCTCCCACTGGATCGCTGGCGGGATGCCGCCGATGTCGAAGGCCAGGCCGGTTCCCTCGGGCGCGAGGTTGTTCTTGCCGCTCAGTAGGAGTCGCCGCCGCTTGTCGTCGGAGTCGCGAGTGAGATGCCACACCGCCCGAGCGATGCCCGTGAACGCCCGGCTTCCGATGGCCAGGTCATCGGCGATTGTGCCACTGCTCTTGCGCCGATGCGCCACGATCAGCACCGCTGGTCCGTACCGCTCCGCCAACTGTGCCACGGGAGCGAGCACGGCGCGGACCTCATTGTCCCGGTGAGAGTCCGTTCCCCCGCCAATGAAGCTCCCGATGGGATCGATGACGATCAGGCGACAATCGGGTTGCCGCCGCAGTGCCTCTTCAAGAGCCGGCAGGTCCTCCAGCGTGAACATCGCCTCCACGAGCCGACCGCGCTCGCCGCGTCGGCGCACCGTGGCCAGCAGATGTACCCGGCGCACATCGGCGTCGTGCGCATCGAGCCGGGGGCGGATCGTGTCGTGCGGATCATCCTCTGCCGATACCAAGATCACCGACCCACCGGGGCACGCGCTGCCGTCGGGCCAGGTACGCCCCGTCGAGACGCGGGCCGCCATGTCGGTGGTCAGGAAACTCTTCCCTTCCCCTGGTCGGCCCACGAGCAGCGAAATGCGCCCGAGCGGCACGCGCGCGGGCCAGAGCCACTGCACCTCGCGAGGTTCGACATCCGCGAGGCACCGCAGCACGGGACCGGGCAACTCGGCTTCGGCCGCCTGGCCAGCTGGCGTGCCGCTCTTGTCGAGACCTTGGCTCATCGGCGCACCCCGCTCGCGCCCGCGGCCTTGCGATCGAGGTGCTCGCGGAGGTCGGAGAGCCGCCAGCGCACGACCCGTTCGCTCAGCCGGATCGGCGCGGGGATGTTCCCCGTTTGGGCCATCCGCCAAACGGTGCGGGGATTGACGCCGAGCAGTTCGGCCACCTCGCGGACGCTGACGACCGCGACGTCGGCCATCCGATTCCTGATCTCATCCATGAGTGCTCACCCAGAGCGCCGCCGCGGCGCAAGACGACTGGAGCCGCGAACGCACCGTGCGCTGCGGCGGTCAAATGGGTGGCTCGATTGCTGGATCGGTCGGTGGCTGGATCGATTGTGTGCGTGGTCAGGGAATCGGTGCTCCCCGGCAGTCCCTATGTCTGTTCGCGCTCAGGATTCTGTCGCACCGATTTGATGTTCGCGTCGTCTCCTGTCATGGCCTGCCCCTGTACCCCTCTGCCGACACCGCCGATCCGTCGCGCGGTTCCCCCACAGAGCATCTCGCCCGCTTCGAAGCCAGTTGACGACCCGAAGGGACGGTTTGTGCAAATGCCGGCCATCGCGGTGGCGTGCGTGGTCATCTACTGGTTACCTATGCGGTCGGGCGGACAGTTGCGCGCGGAATCTGGACAGATGTGGCGAATCACCGAACCTGCTCGCTCCCGACCGTCCTGCTCACAACCGCGACTCTGGCCTCGGGCGATCTCGTATCATGGGCCATGAAGGTCGCGTTTCACTTTGACGAGAATGCTCTGGACGGCGGCGATATGGCCATCAAAGCGGTGCTCGCCGGGGTCCGTGCTGCAAACAAGCACGCCCACACAAAGGTTTTCACGGGGACCTTGCTCTTCTCGCAGGCGGCGACGCGGTACTCCACACAGGGCAACACGACAGTCGGTCGGATGGATACGGAGTTGTTCAAGGAGCTCGTCCACGAATGGGCGTATCCACACCCACTGCGGTGGCATGCCCTACTCGGCCATGCCCGCGCCAAGGCGCTCCGCAGCGAGGTGTTCGCTGTCTGCCTCGAGACCATTGACGCGACCACGGCCGCAGTCATTGACCGGCGCATGGAGCACGAAATTGGCGCGGTGTACCTTGGCGCACTGGAAGTAGACGAGTCGATCCCCGCCCACCTCGGTGCGTACCAACTGTGCGCGTTCGGCCGCGTCGTGGGGTCGAGCGCATGGCTCTTCTGGGACGGCGTCAGTCCGGACAGCAAGTTCCCGTACCACATGGACTGGTTCCGAAACGCCGGATACGACCCCGTTGAGTGGGAATCGCTCGCCGGGCGGTACACCATCTTCGACCGAGATCATGGCCCGGAACAGTCCGTTCGCGCCGCATACAGCCGGCAGTGGCTCCGAGAGTTGTTCGATGGCATCGTGGATCATGCGATGCCGCGTCTCGCCGATGGTGCGCCCGATGTTCCAGAGAAGTTGTGGAGCGTCACGCGAGCTTTCCGCGAGGCGGAAGTAGCCGAGCAGGCATCGCACGTCGCGGTCTCATGCCGCAGAATCATTGATCAGGTCGCTGACGCGCTCTTCCCCCCGGCTCCAAAGACACCCGAGGGGATTGACCTGGGGCCGAACAAGTACAAGAACCGCCTGATTGAGTACCTCAAGCAACACCGCGTCGCGGATACGGAGCGAGACCTGATCGTCGCCACAATGGACGCCACGTGGCTGGAACTCGACAGTCTCGACAAGCTAGCACACAAAGGGGTTCACGCCCATGTCGGGCATGCGCAGGCACGCCGCTGCTTGCTGCGAACCATTCTGCTACTCGATGACCTTGTCGCCGTTCGGAAGAGCTCGCTACCCATCAAGGTGCGACCAGACGAAGAGGTGATCGAACGCATGATCCGGCGCAGGCCTAAAGACGATTCGGACCCACCAATGTGACCCCATCGAGTCGGGGTCGCCGGCTTCAATCAACATCGTTCTCGGTGCTGAGTTCCGCCTGCCGGAGCACGAGTTGGGTCGCATCTTCCGAGAGGTCCGGCGGATACCCATACTTCGCCAGCATCCGGCGCACGTTTCTGCGAAGCGTTGCCCGCACAGACTCCCTCTCCGTCCAGTCGAGCTTGGGCATCTTCTTGACCATCTCTGCCAGTTCGCGGGCCATCAGCCGCAGCGTGTCGGACTTCATGACCGACTTGGCCGACCCATTCTCGGCGAGGGCGTCGTAGAACGCGGTCTCCTCGTCGCTCAGCCCCAGGGATTGGCCGTGCCGCTGCGCATCGCGCAGGTGCTTGGCCAGGTCGATCAGGCGGGAGATCATCTCCGCGGTGCTGATGGCCTTGTTGGTGTACCGCAGCATCGCATCTTCGAGCGCCTCGCGGAACTTCTTGCTCTGCACCAGGTTGGACCGCTCGGTGACGCGGATCTGGTCGGCGAGCAACTTCCTCAGCGTCTCGAGCGCAAGGTTCTTCTGTTCGAGCGCCGCCACCCGCGAAAGGAACTCGTCGGACAGGATGTCCAGCCGCGCCTCTGCCAACCCAGCGGCGGCGAACAGGTCGATGACCTGATCCGCCTCCACCGCCCCGCCGATCACCTGCCTGACCGCGGCGTCGATGTCCCCGCGACGACCAGCACTCCCACCCCGCACATCATCCGCCAGCCGCTTGCGGATCATCGCCACGATGCGCTGGAAGAACGCCAGATGCTCGACCACATCCTCCGTCTCCGGCCGCGGCACGGCGAGCGCGAAGGCCGACGACAACTCCTTCACGAGCGTTCGGAACCGCTTCCATCCGTCCTGCTGCCCGAACACATGATCAATCGCTCGCAGGTACACCGGCAACACGCCCTGCGGCGGGGCGGCGAGCGCCGCGACGTAGTCGCACCCGTGGAAGAACGACCGCAACTTCTCGAACGCCGTGAGCATCGCCGGCACGGCTTCGTCCTGCACCTGGCGCACGGCCTCGCCCGTGCCGCCCGCCTGCGTATACGTCGCCAGCGCATCGGCGAGTTGGTCGGCCAGGCCCAGTAGGTCCACGATCAGGCCGCCGGGCTTTTCGCCGTACACGCGGTTGACGCGGGCGATCGCCTGCATCAGATTGTGCCCGGCCAGTGGCTTGTCGAGGTACATCGTGTGCGCCGGCGGACAGTCGAAGCCCGTCAGCCACATGTCGCACACGATCACGAGCCGCAGGTCGTCCGACGGGTCCTTGAACCGCTCAGCCAGCCGCTTCCTGGCCGCCTTGGTGCGCACATGCTGCCGAAGCGGCTCGGGATCATCCGCCGTTCCGGTGACGACCACCTTCATCGCGCCCCGCTCATCGTCGGCGTCGTGCCACGCGGGACGCAGCGCCTTGATGGACTCGTAGAGCCGCGCGGCGATGTCTCGGCTCATGGTCACGACCATCGCCTTGCCTTCCATCGCCGAACGCCGCTTCTCCCAGTGCTCAACGATGAACGTCGCCAGCCGGTTTACCCGCTCCTGTGCGCCGACCAGCGCCTCAAGCGGCACACGAATCGGCTCCTCGACCTCGACGCCCCGCTTGTCCGCGGCAACCGCCCGCTCGATCTCCGCTTCCGCCGCCGCCGCGCCCGCCTCATCGACCGTGAGTTTCACAATCCGCGACTCGTAGTACAGCGGCTTGGTCGCCCCATCTTCCACGGCCTGGCGGATGTCGTACACATCCGCGTACTCGCCGAAGACGTGGATCGTGTTCTTGTCGTCGCGCTCCAGCGGCGTGCCGGTGAAGCCCACGAACGTGGCGTTCGGCAGCGCCTCGCGCATCCAGCGTGCCCCGCCCTCGACGAAGCCGTACTGGCTCCGGTGCGCCTCGTCGGCCATTACGACGATGTTGCTCCGTGACGAAATCTCGCCGTGCGCCTCGGCAAACTTGTGGATTGTCGTGAACACCACTCCGCCCGCCGCTCTGTCCAGCAACTCCTGCAGATGCTCGCGGCGCTCGGCCTGGATGGGGTCCTGCCGCAGGAGCGCCCGCCCCGCGGCGAACGTGCCGAACAACTGATCATCCAGGTCATTCCGGTCGGTGACCATCACGATCGTCGGATTGGCCATCGCCGGCTCGCGGACCAGCGCGCCCGCCAGCATCAGCATCGTGAGGCTCTTGCCCGAGCCCTGCGTGTGCCATACCACGCCGCCGCGCCCGTCGCCGTCGGGCTTGAGATGCGAGATCACGCTCGCCCGGGCCTTGCGGATCGCCCGGAACTGGTGATACCCGGCGATCTTCTTCGCAACCTCGCCCCGCGCATCTTCCTCGAACGTCACGCATGTCCGCAGGAAGTCCAGCAGCAGCGCCGGCGCGAACAGCCCGCGGATGAGCGCCTCCAGGCTCGGCTTGCCACCCTCGGACGGCCGCCACGGCATGAACCGGCTCCGTCCGCTCGTGATCGACCCCACCCGCGTCAGCAGGCCGTCCGACACCGCCAACAGCAGGTTCGGCACGAAGAAGTCCGGCGCGCCGCGGTCGGCGGACATGTACCGATCGAGCTGATCGATCGCCACGCCCAGGTCCGCTTCGGTGTCGGTCGGGTCCTTCAGTTCGATCACCGCGATCGGCAGGCCGTTCAGGAAGACCGTCAGGTCGGGCCGGATCGCCTTCCCCGTTGGACCGGCGACCGTCAACTGCCGCACCACGAGCAGGTCATTCGCTGCGGGGTTGTCGAAGTCCACGAGGCGGGCACGCCCGCCGCGGGTCTCGCCTGTGGTGGCGTCGCGGTACTCCACCTCCACGCCGTCGGTCAGCAGAGCGTGAAACCAGCGGTTGTTCTGGATCAGCGTCGGGTGCGGCGGGCGTGTCAGCGTGCGGGCCACCTGCTCGCACTGTTCGTTCGGCAGTTCCGGGTTGAGCCGATGCGCCGCCGCGATCAGACGGTTGGTCAGCACCACCTGCGAGGCACTCGTTCGCTCGCCCGCGTCGTCGACCTCCACGCCGCGCTTCACGGCGTAGTTCAACGCGCCGAAGTATACCGCGGCCACATCTTCGACCAGAAGTTCGGTGGGAGAGGACATGGTCACGAGTTGACCTCCGGCAGTTCGCCGTCGGTCTCATTCTCGGATTCACGCTCAGTAAGCTCTAGAGCGACTTCGCGATAGCGATTTGGATCAAGCGCGTACAGAATGTCGCTCGCGTACTCTGCTTGTCCGCAGACGTCGACCATCCCGTGTTCGCTGTCAATGGCCTTGTCGTGATCATCTGTTCTTGGTGGAGGTGGGGCGGGAGTCTTCGCTGCGATGTGCGCTTCTAGGAGCGACGCGGGGTCGGGATCCTCGAAAAGGACGGAAAAGACCTCGAGCGCGGCGGCACGAACACCGTCCAGTTCACGGCGCTGGGGTATTGTCGCGCCGCCAACATGGTACTGGCCGTTACGCACCTCGTGAAACCAGATGATTTCGTCCTGCTTTGCGACCGCAATAACCGTGCGACTTGCGCACTCTGCGAAGAAGAACTCGATCTTGGTGTGATAGTTGTTGAGCCACTTCTCGACATCTGCGTTGGAGTAGGAGCGGTTGCCCCGCTGTATGGGGTGAAGATTGAGATAGGTGGTAATGGCCACCTCGATGGCATTGTCGAAGCCGATCATCGCTATTCGCCGATCGAAGTCCTCTCCGACGCGGTAGTGCATTTCCGCATGCAGCAAAACCTCGAATGGGCCATACGCCCAAGGCTTGAGTTGGCGGATCATCTTGTGCCCTCCGCGCCTGTCTGCCCTGACTCCACCGGCACCCGGCCGCTCAGCAGTTGCGGGAGGAGGTAGTCGCAAACGGCAGCGAGTGTCGAAGACTGTCGGCGGTCCGCCATGATCTGCCCCATCATCGGGCTGATCATGTCCCGAAACGCCTCGCGTAGCGCTGCTGGCGGCACTACGACCGCCTTGTTCATGTAGTCACTCGGCTGAATGCGTTGGTGGCTGTTTGAAGTCCCGGAGGCGGACTGAGTCAAATCATCCTGAAACGCGGGCTCAATGAACTGGCAATAGAGATAGCTGCTATCCCAACCATCGTTCGGCGACAACACGAGGAACTCGGTCGAGGCGATCTGTCGCTGCTCCCCAGGCTCATCCGGAAGCCACACACGCGGTATGCGCGGGTTGAGCTTGGACACCAGCACGCAGTCTCGCACGACCAGGAACTTCCCGCTCTTGATCCCTTCACCCAACTCCGCGACCGGTTCGCAGCCTGCGTCAAAGGCCGGGATGCTGAAATGCTCAAAGACTTCGGTGGGGTAATCCAGCGGCTTGATCTGAGCCTTCGACAGTGTTGCCGAATCTCTGACGCAGCCAACATCCCACCCCTCCGGCACTGCGCCGATTCTGGACTTGACAAAGGTTGTTGGTAGGGCGTCGAAGACGGCCTGTGGCATGGAGGGGAACGACGCGGCGCCGGCGGCCTTGGCCTTGACGGGCTCAAAGTCGACGAACCACGCCCGGAAGATCGCCAGCGCCAGCCGCTCCAGCGCCCGCGCCGTCCGCCGATTCTGCTCGATCTTGTCGTCCAGTGAGCCGAGGACCGCAGCGATGGCACGCTGACTGTCGAGCGGCAGCGGGCGATACCTGAACTGAAGGATCTGCGGCCCGCTGATGTGAGGCACGGCTGTTCCGGTTTGAATCGACAGAACGTGATCCGTAAAGCGGTGGCTCCCAATGAGATAGAACAGATAGCCCTGATCAAGTCCGTCCTTGGCACGAAGGCACGCAACGCGCTGCACAAGGAGAGAGGGCACGTCGTCGGGACCGATGCGGGCATACTTGAGACCCGCCTCGATCCAAGGACGATCCATCGCCAGGACGACATCGCCCTCGCGCAGCTCATGTCCCTTTGCTTCATCGATCCGATTCAGTGGCCATCGCTTCACATTGTCCCAGCGAAGCTGACCCTGCACGACGTTGTCGCCGCGCACCAGGCGCACGCCGTCCGGTTGCTCCGTGTAGAACTCGCTCTTGAAGGGAAACCCGGTAAGCAGCGTGATGTGGTCGCGCAGCGCGACTGTCCCATCATCGAGACCGTCGGGCGAAGCCGCGCGGGATGCACTGGGTGACGTCACGCTGCACCCCCGAGCACGAGTCGCACCTTCTCGCGCCGCAGCATCTCGTGTGTGCGGAGGTACTTGACCTTGAAGGCGATGCATACGTTCGGGATCTTGATGCGGGCGGGTGTATGCTCGATCTGCTCGTGGGTCACGACAACATGATCGCCCGCCAGCGCGTGGGCGATGAGGTGGTAGTCGGCGGCATTCAGGAACGTGGTCTTCGCCGCAGGGGTGAAGTTCTGCGTGTTGACCCATTCGCTGATCTGAGCCATCGTTTGGAGCACGCCAAGGTCCGGCTGGCGGAAGAAGTCCTTGCCGAGCTTTGGGAGCCACTCGTTGAGTTCGTCGTCCTGCAGTTCGCCCTGCACCTGGGCGATGCTGGCGATGGTGCCCGCCTTGCCGGCCTTGATGAGCCAATGCCAGAACCCCGGGCAGAAATCCATGCCGTAGTGCCAGGCCTTGGCCTCGATGAAGACATTGGTATCGAGCAGGTAGGCCATCAGCCCACCCCGCTTTCCGCCCATGACGGGTTGGCGAGGTTGAGACTGTGGCCGAGATTCTCCAGGGTCTTCACGTTTCGACAGCCGAGCAGGCGGAACGCCTCGGTGAAGGTTGAGCGGCCTTCGTAGGTGCTGGAGATGACGGCCGTGGCGAAACGCGGACTGAGGCGGTAGCGCGAGGTGTTGTAGAAATCGCCGCCGCCTTCCTCCCGTTCCTTCCGTTGCCGCATGATGTCGCGGAGTCGGGCGAGTTCCGCCTCGTGAGCGCTTGCGTGCTCGTCCTTGGACAGGTGGCCTGCGTCCCGCATGCGGCGGAGAATGACCAATGTACTGACGCGGAAGAGCACCGAGAGCCGCTTCATCTCGGCAAAGAGCTCGGCCGACGGCTTGAGCGACCGTTTGAAGCTCGCTAGCGGCACGAGCACTTCGGCGGCCACAGCGTTGCACCAATGCTCAACCATGCGCCGCGGCGATGGGGAGGATGCAGGCGTGATGTCGGACACGCCTGACTCGCCGATCCAAAGGTGGGCGAGTTCATGGGCGAGGGTGAAGACCTGACCGGCCTTGGTGTCGGCACCGTTGACGAAGATCAGCGGAGCGAGGTCGTCGCTCAGCGCGAAGCCGCGGAACTCGCCGGGGTCGAGAGGACGGTGGGTGTTGTTGCCCACAATGCCGCTCACCATGACGAGCACGCCGAGTTCGTCCAGGCGGGCCATCAGCAGCCCGACGGCATCGTCGGAGTTGCGTGCTTGGGTGAGAGGGCGGGTGTCGAGATCGAGCGAAGCACGGATCTTCGTGGCGGTTCGAAGGACGTCAGAGTTCGTGCTCACGGAGCCGACGAACCGGAGCGGTTCGTCGCCCATGAGCAGGGCATGCTGGCGGAACCAGTCCTGGCGTTGCTGGCAGAGGTAGATGGTGTCCAGGAGGTTCGCGGAAGGGCGCGAAAGCGGAGCACTGTCAATCGTGCGGAAGTCGGGGATGGGCACACTCTCGACGGGCGGCTGCTGAAGGAAGAAGAAGCCGATGGGAGTGTGAGTCGCCTTGGCGAAATCCTCGAGTTGCTTGAACGTGGGGGCTTTGGCCCCGGCCAGCCAGTCCGTAAATCCGGAGAACTTCTCGGCCAGCGCAGACTCCGGCTTGCCTGCGCGCTCGCAGGCCCAGCGAAGGAGTTCAGGCTTGACCGGCACTCTCGGCACGACGATCTCCACTGCGGCGGGTGCTCAAGCCCCGTTGCCGACTCGACGAAGGTTCTCACGGATGACTTGGGTCAGACGCTCAGACTCGGCGAAATGCTCCTCCAGTTCGGCGAGCAGGCGAGGGTATTTCTCGGTGAACGGCTCGCCGTCGGCTTCCTGCTCCTCCGCGCCGACATATCGGCCAGGGGTCAGCACGAAGCCGTGCTTCTTGATCTCATCGAGCGTCGCGGCCTTGGCGAATCCAGGGACCGGCTTGAAGGCCCACGGGCCGTGCTCGCGCTCTGTCCACCATTCGGGCTTGGGTTCGCCGCGCCACTGGCGGAAGGCATAGACGATGCGGCCGATGTCGGTGGTGGGGAGCGGGTCGCCCATGCCGTCGGCAAGGCGGGTTTCGCCGTCGTCACAGCCGGTGAGGCGGCGGAGCGTGCGGGTTTCCATCGTGCCGAGTTTGCGGGCGTCGATGAAGAGCGTTTCGCCTTTGCGGCCGCCGGGGCGGTTGGGGCAGCCCTTCTTGATGTTGCGGCCGGACTTGTCGCGGGTGAGGAACCAGAGGCAGACGGGGATGCCGGTGGTGAAGAAGAGCTGCGCCGGCAGCGCGACGATGCAGTCCACCAGGTCGGCCTCGACAATGCGCTGGCGGATGTCGCCCTCGCCGCCGGAGTTGCTGGAGAGCGAACCGTTGGCCATGACGAAACCGGCAACGCCGCCGCCGCGCCCGTTGGGCGCGGCGAGATGATGGATGAAGTGCTGAATCCAGGCGTAATTGGCATTGCCGACCGGTGGAGGACCGAAGCGCCAGCGAGCATCGTCGCGGAGCAGTTGGCCCGACCAGTCAGAAACGTTAAAGGGCGGGTTGGCGAGGATGAAGTCGGCCCGGAGGTCGGGGTGGAGGTTGCGAAGGAAGGTGTCGGCGGGCTGGGAGCCGAGATTGGCCTCAATGCCGCGGATCGCGAGGTTCATGTGGGCCAGCCGCCAGGTGGTGGGGTTGGACTCCTGGCCGAAGATGGAGATATCGGTGCGCTGGCCGTCGTGGGCCTCGACGAAACGCTCGGACTGGATGAACATGCCCGCCGAGCCACAGCACGGGTCGTAGACGCGGCCCTGGTAGGGCTCGATCATCTCGACGAGCGTGCGGACGACGCAGCGCGGAGTGTAGAACTCGCCGCCCAGCTTGCCTTCTGCGGCGGCGAACTTGCCGAGGAAGTACTCGTAGACGCGGCCGAGCGTGTCGCGGGCCTTGCCGCGGTCGCCCTTGAAGCCGATGTCGGCGATGAGGTCGATGAGGCCCTTGAGCTTCACGGGCTCGATGCCGCGGCGGGCGTAGTCTCGCGGGAGTTTGGACTTGAGCGTTGGGTTGTCGCGTTCGACGGCGAGGATGGCGTCGTCGATGAGCGTGGCGATGTCGGGACGCGTGGCCTGATTCTGGAGATTGGGCCAGCGGGCCTCGGGCGGCACCCAGAAGACGCGCTCGGCGGTGTACTCGTCCCGGTTTTCCAGGAGCGCGTCGAGCTGCTTGCCCTTGATGCCGTCGGCTTCGAGTTCCTTCTTGAGTTCACCTCGCCGTGCCTCGAAAGAATCGGAGATGTACTTCAGGAAGAGCAGGCCGAGCACGACGTGCTTGTACTCGGCGGCGTCAATCTGGCCGCGCAGCGCGTCGGCGGACTTCCAGAGCGTGTCCGCGTAGGCGAGGTCGGTGTTGGGGGCGGGTGCTTCTGGCATCGTGGGTTTCACTTCTTCGCGGATCTTGCTGCGCTGGCGGAGCGATCTTGCAGCCAGCCGTCGATCGACACTTTGT
Organism: uncultured Phycisphaerales bacterium; assembly: GCA_937871915.1. Taxonomy (GTDB): domain Bacteria; phylum Planctomycetota; class Phycisphaerae; order Phycisphaerales; family UBA1924; genus UBA4658. The sequence continues at coordinate 5,944 of CALMPG010000018.1, read as the reverse complement.
GGAAGCGCCAGTGGCGACCGACCTTGTGGCCCGGGACGGTCCCGCGCTGAACGAGTTTGTAGAGAGACGACTGCGAAACCTGTAGGTACACCGCCAGGTCGGAGATCGTCATGACCTCCGGCGTGGCCGATGGATGGTGGTTCGGGCGGCGTGAACGGGCCATCGGGAGAGTGTAGCAGTTATTGGCAACTGGTGGACGAGCGGTTTGGCCCCATTGGCCGTTCTTTGAGACGATAAACGCCCCGGCAGGTGTCCGGGGCGGGGGTGCTCACGGGCTTGCATCGTGCCGTCAAGATTCATCGTGGTCGGGCAGCGGGCCGTCGGCCGCTTCGTCCCATTCGAGGGCGTAGCGCTCGGCGATGTCCTCAAGGTCGTGCTCGGTGAGGTAGTCCGCCGTCCTGCGCTCCTGGCAGGCGGCAACCGCCCGCGCCAGGTCCGTCCACTCTTCTAGAGTGACCATCTGATCCTGCCGTGCGCCGAGGAGGTAGAGAGCGGCCTGAAGCACGGACTCGAGTTGCGCTTGGCGTTCGGGCGTCGCGTGCGGGGCGGGGGGCGTGCTCATGGTTCAGACTCCCTTCCCCGCGACGAAGACGCCGCGTTCGTGCTTCTTGAACCGGGCGGCGGTGCCCTTGGCGGCGATCTCGCGGATGATGGCGGCATAGAGCGTGGCCTCGGGCGTCTTGCCGCCGGGGCTCGTCCACAAGCCCTTGGCCTCCATCTCCGCGACCATCTCCTTGGCCCGCATGGGTACCTTCGCGCCCGCGATCACCTGCGCTGCGGCATCGAGCGCGCTGATGCGCTTGGGCTTGGGCTCCTTCGCGGGCTTCGGGGCCGTGGGGGCCTTGGCGGCTTTCTCGCCCTTCGCCTTGGCGGGCTTCTTCGTCTTCGTGCTCATGGTCATCTCCGAACTGTGGGTTGGAACTCCCGTCGCACGCTGCGGCGGGGAAGCGTGGCCGTCGCGGTTCCCCGCGACGCCGCGTTGCGCGTGTCAACAGCCCGCGACGCGCTCCATCTCGTTGAGCACGTCGTGGACCATCGAGTTGGTGGCGGCGGCCCGGCCCCGGCGGTCGGTGCCGTAGACAACCTTGGCGACCTCGACGGCTTTCGCGTAGCGGCCTTCTCGGTCCTCGTCGCGGGCGATGTGGGCGATGCAGATGTCCTGCCTGCCCGCGTGGCGCGTGTTCTGCTCGATGGTCACTTCCGCGCCGCGCTCGGTGCGGCTGATCTTGACGTCCCGCTCGTGGCCTTCGATCACAATCGTCCTAATGTTCATGGCGGTGCTCCTTGCGGTTGGTGGTTCTGGTCACTCGGCGTCGTTCAGAAATGCCTCGACGCGTTCGGGGTCCATGTTGCTGAGGAACCCGACCAGGTCGATCAGGTCGCTGCGGACCTTCCCGAGGCTTCCCGCGAAGCCCCAGTTGCGCGGGTCGGCCTTCGCCCCCTCGGCGTGCTTGTCGAGTTCCATCTGCAGCACGTCCATCAGGCGGGCGATGTCGTTCTGCCTCGCGGCGTAGGTCTGGGCGGCGGTCGGTTCGGGCTTGGTGGTCCTGCGCTTGGTCATGGTCGTGCTCCTTGGCGAGGGGGGTGTTGGAGGTCTCTGGTAAACAACGAAGCCCGCATTTCGCGGGCTTCAGGTCGTCGGGTGGTTGTCGTTCTTGCGGTCCCAACTCGTCGTGTCCTTCGGCTGGCCGACCGCCCGGAGGTAGTCGACCAATTCGTCAGCGGTCCAGGTGTCGCCGTCGATCGCGTCGTGCTCGTTCGGGGCGTCGTCATTCTCGCGATCGATCTCGAAGAGCCGGAAGCCGCCGAGCGCTCCGGGGCGCGGTCCCCAGTGGCCGTCGAGGTGGCGGCCGCGTCCGGCGAGCACCGTCGCGATGTTCCAGCACCGCCCGTCGGGCGTGTGGATCTCGATCGCGGGGATGTGGAACCCGCCCTTTGCGAGTGTCTTGGCGAGGTCGAGTGTGGTCTTCGTGGTGGCGTTCATGTTCGTGTTCTCCGTTGCGGGTTGCCCCGCGTTGTGACACATGAAGCCATGACATTCGGGAACAGGCAAGGCAAACCGGAGCGATTTCGCTGTCATTCCGCGACATGTGGGCAAGTCGGCCTGACATGTGGGCAAACCGAGAACACGCGCGGCGCAGCGCGGAGTCGCCGCCCGCCCCGCTGGCCGCGGGTTGGCCCACGATGGCCCACGTCGCGTCCATTCGGCCGGGGGTACCCATCCCCGCCACGCGACCGTCGGCGCTCGGACCCGCGAAACAAACTCTGTCGCTAACCGCGGCTGTTCCCGCGGGCATCGATTCGCCCGCTCGGCGGGGAAGTACCTATGCGACCCCATCTTGCCGGCCACGCCCAGACTCCGCCAACCTCGGCATATTCCGCCAGGGGACCGGCGTTGGCCGACTCTGGCAATGATGGCGAACTGTGGAGCAGCGCCGCCGATCGGGGCGGAACGGCGCTGCCCGGTCGGCCCGTTCGTGGGGGGTCACCGCTCCGGAGCGGACGCCTGCACCATCGCCGCGATGCCAGCCCGGACGGCGGGCGGCAGCGCCGGCCATGCCGCGACGACGGCGGCCAGATCGGGGGGCAGGGGGGATTCGGCGGTGGGCGCTGCTGCCGGCGCTGCTGGGGCGAGCGGGATGTCGCGTAAGTCCGCGTCTTGTAGGGGGTTCGGGCATTCGCCCCGTTGACTGTCGATCCGGTGGTTGCGGGTTCGAGTCCCGTCCGCCTCGTTTGATAAGCCCTGCGTTTGCGGGGCTTTTTTAATTGTGGGAGCCTTGCTTTCCCGGCGAGGAGGGTGCGAGTGTCGCTTGAGTCCGCGCGCATTCAGTGTGCATTGGCGAGTTCTGCTCGGCAACGGTCCGGATGGAGTCACCGGCCTTGGGATGGGAACGCCGATTGTGCACCAGATTGCAGGTCCGGTGGTGGCGGGATTCAGGGTGGCTTCGCGGATCGAGACCCCCCTGCGCGAAGTTCTTGCTGGTCAGTTGGACTCGACGGCAACCGCCGCTCCATCCGTTCGGGCTCGGCGATGCGTCGGTGGAGTTCGCTCGAGCGGGCTTGTGGATGGCCTCGAACGCTGCCGCCGTTATCTCTTGGCGGTCTCGCGAAACAGCGGCCCGCCGGCGAGCGTGAAGAGCACGACCTCCTCGCCTGTGACGGTGGAGATGTCGTGGTGCAGGCTCAAGACCTTGACGCCGGTGACCTGCTCGACCATCGCCTCCATGAGCGGGCGCGCGGTCTCGATCAAGTGCGTCCGGACCTGCTTGAGGAGGTCTCGGCCTTTCTCGCCGGGGAGCGACTTGGCCAGGTGCTGCTCGGCGGCGGTCAGCACGCCCGTGAGGCGGACGATCAGCAGGTCGCCGACGAGGTGGGCATGGATCGCCTTCGGGCCGCGACCCATGTACTCCTGCTCGAATCGCGCCATGCCCTGGCAGATGGCGGCTTCGATTTCACCTTGTGTTTTCATGGCTCGGCTCTGGGTCCGCCACGGAATTGTGGCGTGAACAGTACGCACCCCGACACGTCGCCATCGCCCGACACGTGCATGTGGGTGCTGGGTCTTCTCCCGGTCTGCGCACCGCCGCCCGCATGTGGGGCGCTGCAAACGACGTTCGCCCGGTCTCATCGGCGTGCTGCGCATCGCGGAATATTCGTGTGAGTCGAGGAACGCTCGTGCGACGTGCGCCATCGTGGAGTGCGGAGCATTGGACGGGCGAAGCCGCACGAACGAGAAAACTACGGAATCGGGTTGATTCCAACTTCGGATGGTGTAGTCTCTCCTCGCGGGCACGAGACACATGCGTTTCGCCCCGAAGGACAATCTCGGTTGGGTTGGTCGGAAGTCTAGATGAAGGGCAGGTCGCGAAAGCGACAGGCCCGTTGACGAGGATACCGACGCGTTCGAACACCTGCGGGTGCTCGGGAGCGTCGGTTTTTGTTTTTGCTCGTCGAGTTCAAAGTTCGGGTTTCATCCGCAGGTCGTTCGGTTCTTGCGCTCTCTCGCGTTCTCTTTCTCTCTCTCTTCTCTTTCTAGGAGGTCGCTCTATGTTTTCCCGCATCTCTGTGTTGGGTGCTGCGGCGGTGGCCGCGGCGGCCCTGGCCAGCCCCGCCCAGGCCACATTCTTCAGTTTCGCGTCGGACATGAACTCCAACGCGTACACGTTCGGTGGAAGCGCGGGCCTTCTTGGCTCGTTCAACATCACCGATTTCAGCCGTCCGAACACGTTCACGCTGAAAATCGACGACAACAACGGGCCCCTGTCAACGGTCTCGATCCCCGTCGAGTTCCGCGCCGCGCTCACGGCCAGCGCGGGCCAGAGCACCAGCATCACCCCCAGCCTCTGGCAGCACTCGTACAGCGTGGCCGGCACGTTCGGCTTCTACGACGCAGCCGGCACCGCGCTGCTGACCGCGAATGTCGGTGCGAGCAACCCGGCCGTGCTGACGGTTCCCGGAACGCAGACGACGTGGTCCTCTACGGGCGCCGTGCTCGGGGCCACCTCCTACAGCGACGTCACCTACACCGCCAGCGCGGCGCTCATCACGGCCATGGGCGGCACGGCCGCCGCGGCCCAGTACGGCATCTTTCTCGGCGCGTCGGGCACTCCCGCCGACTTCGCCTTCGGTCTGACCGCCCTCAACGGAGGGGCCATCGGCCTGTCCGTGGCGATCGATCCGACCACCAAGGCACCTACCACGGCTTGGCGGTCCGAGTCTTCTTTCTCCGGCTCGGCCGCGGGATTTGTGCCGAGCCCGGGCAGCGCGATGCTGGTCGGCACGGCCGGACTTCTGATGACCACCCGTCGCCGGCGCGCCTAACCGCCCCCGGTTGTGAACACGACACACGGCCGACGTACGCGCGGGGCACGGGCCCCGCGCGGCCGGCCGAGGCCTTTCAAGGAGACTTCGCATGAACGCTCGCACACAGCCACGAACACGACAGGCTCGCCACGACCATCGGCTCTGGGAGGCCATGGAGCCGCGCGTCCTGCTGGCCGCGCACCTGACCGCCGACTTCTTTCCCCTGGATACCTCGTCCACCTGGAACTACTCGGGGACCATCAACGGGGCCCCCGCCACGGCGGTGGCCACGCTCAGCGCCGGGGCGACGCTCTCGGGCATTGCGACGGCCAGGCTCAGCACGGTGTTCACGCCCACCGGGGGCGGCGGGACCATCACCGACGCCAGAAACTACGCCGGCACCGCGGGCGGGTTGCGGCTGCTGCGTGAGGACACCACTCGCGGATCGCTCTCCACGACCTCGCTCTTTGGCGATGGGATCACCCTTCTGAGTTCCTCGGTCAACGACGGCACGGACATCCACTTCGCCCGGACCCTCTCTGGCTCAACATCGACGGGGCGTGCCTGGAATGGGAGCCTTGTCGGAGACATGACCATCGTCGGTCTGGAGACGATCGACACCGTGGGCGGGTCCTACGAGGCCCTCAAGATCACCTACTCCCAGACGTTCACTCAGACGGGCTCGAGCGGCTGGACCGCCACCGGCACGGTGGCCGAGACACGCTGGCTCGTGCGCGGCGTCGGCACGGTGCGCGTGGACTACGCGTCCTCGCTGACGGCTTCGGATCAGGCCCAGTCGTTTTTCCGGTTCAACCTGGGGCTTACCAGTTCCAGCCGGCTCGGCAACCTGTCCGGCCTGACCGTCACGGGCAAGGGCGTGGTCACACCCTTCGGCGACACCACGCCGGGCGCGGGCGACGGAACGAACTACACCGGCATCGACATCAACGGCGGGTTCAAGAGCCACCTCTTCCACATCAAGAACACATCCGGCGAATCGATCACCCTCTCCCCCGGGTCGCAGGGCGTCATCACCATCGTGCGCGGTGCGGTGCCGCTCGCACTCTTCGGCGCCGAAGGCTATGGGCGGGTGCTCGGCCTGATCGCGACGCCGATCCTCGTCGTCAGCGCCCTTGCGCCG
>CALMPG010000017.1 GCA_937871915.1 uncultured Phycisphaerales bacterium | reverse complement strand
ACCCTCAAGCTCCGCGGCCTGGACCCCCGCGCCGAGATCGAGAAAGCCCTGCGCGAATGGTCCGCCACGGGTCACCTGCCGCCACTCCCCGCGCAGACCGTTGCAGGCGGCTGAAGAGTTACAACGCTGCTAGGGGGCGCCGGGATAAGAGACTTCCAAGTCGAGGTCCTTTCCCGCCGCCTCCTTGCGAAGCAACTCCTGCAAGGCAGCGAGTTCGCGCGCGTTGTGCACCATCCCGACGATCCTGAACTTCTCGGGCGAGTCAGTGACCACCACGATCGACGTGTCTGCGAAACGCTTGTCCTGAATGAGCTTGTCGTTCACGGAATGAGCCCACATCCACGCGGGCGAATCGGGCAATCGAAGCGGGTTTTTGCTCGGGTCCGCCGGTTGCGATATCCAGTAATACGCCAACCACGCGACACACAGGGCCAGCACGACCGCCACCGCGACAACCTTGCCCTTTTCTCGGTCCATTCGGTGATTCCTTGTGGCCGGAAAGGGCCGCCGGTGATGGTACGCATGAGGCGTCGAGACGACGAGCAAAGAAAAACGGCACCGGACCCACCGGTGCCGCGACTGATGCTCGGATACTGACCGGTTCTAGGGGACGTACGTCCAGTTGGGCTTGTCGGCAATGTTGCACCAGTTGCGCATGTCTCGCAACTGGTCCAAGCGCCGCACCTCGACATGGTGATCGGCAAAGGCGACCACGGCTTTGTTGTTGTGGCGAGGGTGGACATAGCCCCATGAGAGCGGGTTGAGACCTTCGTTGTAGGGCACGCTGCCGGAGAGCCAAGTCACCAACGGGCCTTGCGGGGTGCTGGTGATCTTTGGGCCATTGAGTCCTTGGTTGCCCGAGTTCAGCCATTGCGGGCTGGGCGGTAGCACCTCCCAGAAGCCCGGGACGACTCGCGAAGACGCAGTCCAAGTTGGGGGCTGGGTTCCATAGCTCATGCCGCCCCAGGTCTGAGATGCCACATCGACACCACGGGCGGAGGCGCGGACGAGCAGCTTGTCGACCTTGTTGATCTCGTGCAGGTGCGTGACGTAAAACTTCTTGTTGGGGTGCCCAATGTTTGCGCCAACGCCCGCACCATCGCCGCGCCGGTACTTCCACATGGCCCCGCGCGAGGTGCTGCCTCCGACGTATGTGAAGTTGAATCCGAGGGAGGGATGGTATCCAAACGATGCCGCCCGATTATTGAGATTTCCCTGATCGTACAGAGTCGTCCGCGGGTGATAGTTGTCGTTCTTGCTGGAATAGTTGGGATCCCGTGCCGCGAACTCGATCGCGAGGTTTCTATCCACCTGCATCGCCTCGGGAATGAAATCGACCGCGCCCATGAAGCGATAGGCGGAGGCCTTGATGACGTTGCCCTCCACCATGTACCCCGGTTGGAACTTGTCGGGCTGAAGCCAGACAAACTTGCCGGGGGCGTCATACAGGTGGGCGACTTCCCACGGGATGTACCCGGTGTACACGGCATCGCGGTTGTCCGTGGCGTAGTGGGTCCAGGCGATCATGTTTTGCTCGGCGTGGGCCATTTCTTTGAGCATCTTCGCGAGTTTCCTCGCCTGGCCGAGCGCCGGCAGGAGGATCGCCACGAGCAGCGCAATGATCGCGATGACCACCAGCAGCTCGATGAGCGTGAAGCCCGAGAACCGGCCGCGCGCCTGCGCGATACCACGATAACCAAGAGTCTTGACCACCATTTTCAGCCTCCGCGGATTTGCCGAGTATCTGCTGATCGTCGGCACACCACGCCGACGTGCCCGGATGGGCGTGTCCACACCTGGCCAGAACGGTCAAGGGACACTCCAATAATGTACCATGTACGCCGACTATATGGGGTATTGCCTAGTCTAATCGGGAAAATATTTTGATCCTGGCAAGATTCGGTAAGTGTTTGGAATATGTCTGTGAGCAATATGTTCGGGCGCAGGATGGAACGCGGCGCGACGGTGTTCGTGTGTACGCCACGCCTGTGATCCCTCGGGCGGGGACGCTCCACGGTGCGTATTCTGCGTCATCCGCGGCCCGAGAGACCCGTTCCGATGACACCGAACCATCCCCGAACTGTTGTTCACGAAGCGACGGCGATGCCCGCCCGGTGCCCTGTGCCCAAAGTGGCCCGTCGATTGGGGCTGGCCGCGTTCGTGTTCTTTCTGATCAAGGGTCTGGCCTGGCTGGTGGTGCCGGCGCTGATGGTGTGGTGGGGAAGGTGACCTTCAGAGCCGAGCGGCGCAAACCGCCGATGGACGTATTGGTGGCGCGGCGGGGCTGGGGGGGGGGGGGGGGGGGGGGGGGGCGAAGGCCGGGGGCGTGGGGTTGGACATCGGGGGAGTCGGTGTGGTGGCCCTGTATTCCAGCGGAGATCATGTGATTGGGAGGGGGTTCAGG
>CALMPG010000016.1 GCA_937871915.1 uncultured Phycisphaerales bacterium | reverse complement strand
CACCCCCGCTTGTACCGCCGAATCCCCCCCGCGCTGCCCCACGCCCATCCTCCACGCCCCAAACACCCCGATTTCCGCGTTATCCCACCCTCTCCCCGCATGCCCACCTACCGCCACTGCCCCAGAACGATGAACGACAGGTGCAGCGCGGCGTGCCTCACATGAAACGCCATCCACTCCCCCCGCGTCATCGCCCCCGCCGTCGGGCTCGCCCGTTCCATCGCGTGCCCCTCCCGAATCCGCCGAACGGCCGCCCGAAGCCGCGCCGCCCCGTGCGGCGTCCACGCCTGCGCCGGCGGCGCAAGCTCCTCGCCCAACCCCACGCTCGGCCCGCCCGGCGTCATCGCGTGGGTCAGCAACCGCGACCGCAGCCGGTGCTCCCGATCCAGCGCCCGCTTCCGCTGCGCCTTGGCCGCCAAGTTCGCAATCCCCCCCGGCATCGCCGCCGCGCTCTCCGGCCCCGACGCAAACCCATCCATCGATCGCTCCATCGTGATCGCCAGATGCTCCAGGATCTGCCCCACCGACCAGTTCCCCGTCACGCGCAACCCCTCCCCCTCCGGCGCGCCAGCCGGCTCGATCCGATCCAGCTCCGCCACAAGGTCGTCCAGACTCTCCACGCGCACCACCCGCCGCTCCGCCCGCCGCGTGTCGATCCACGGAGCCCGCAAGTTCTTCAACGCCTCAGCGCCGCTCATGCCGCATCGTAGTGCAACCCGCCCGCCCTCTCCGGAGTCTCAAATCTGGAATCTCAAATCTCAAATCTGAGATCCGAAGTCTGAGATTCGGTCCCCTCCCTCACTGCTGCCGCCTCACCCGAACCGTCGTATCCGCCGAGATCCGCGCCCTCGCCCCCATCACCCCGCCATCGAGCACGACGCTCATCCGCGTGTCCATGTTCGCCAGCGCGCCCCCCCGCGTGTCCCACACATACGTCCCGCTGTACGCCGCGCTCTTCACCTGCCCAGCGCTCGCCCCCGCATCCCCCGGCGCCGAGCTCTCGCTGGGCGGCTCGATCCGCCCCTGGAACGCCAGGTTCGCCATCCCACCGCTCGCCGACCTGAGCGTGTGCGTGGTCTTCATCGTGAACGCCCCCACCGGCGTCCCGTTCATCGCGTCCGTGCTCGTCCACGTCTCCCCCACCCGCGCCGACGATTTTCCCCCCACCCCCACACCCAGCCAGTTGGCCACCGGGCGCGGGCTGGGCACCAACCCCGCCCCCGCCCCGCCCAACCCTCCCAGCCCGCCCCCCAGCGACTCGCCCCCGCTCACGCTCGTGATCGCCCCGTTGTGGTCCGTCTTCACCGTGATCGTCGTGCCCACCATCGGCCCCACGATCAGCCCCAGCATCCCGCCCGCATCCAGATCCCCGATCGCCCCGAGAGGGTCCGCGTCGGCATCCGGCCTCCCCGCGGGCGGCGCCGCCGCCGGCTTCTTCGCGATCTTCTGGCTGTCAAACTCCATCACCTCGTCCCCCGACTTGATCGACACCTTGATGCTCTCGTACACCACCTGCACCGTCGCCCCCGCCTCGCCCGACTCCACCACCTTCACCACCAGCCCGATCCGGTTGTTCTGCTCCTGCTTCTGGTCCGTCTCCGCCCCGCCATCGAGCGATGAAACCTGGTTCTTGCTCGTCTGCTCGAACACATACCGCGTCTGCTGCCCCGCCCGGAACTTCGGGCGCAGGTCCACATCGCCGAGCCTGGGAATCCCCGGCTCGGTTTCCGCCGGCTTCGCGGGCGCGGGCTTCGCGGGCGCGGGCTTCGCGGGCGCCGGCTTCGCGGGCGCCGGCTTCGCGGGCGCCGGCTTCGCGGGCGCCGGCGGCGTGCTCGTCGGCCCCGCCCCGCCGTACTGACCCAGCGCCACGCCCGTGCCGGCCATCGCCACCACAAGACCCACCACCGCCGATCCCGTGCACATCCGCATGGCCGACCTCCTGTCCGCAGCCCGCCCCACCCCCGTCCATACGCACCAACACACCCCACCGTGCGCGAAAAAAAAGCCCGGGTCGTCAGACCCGGGCTCTCGCGGTCCATTACTTCTTGGTCGGCGGCACCAGGTTCCGCACCGCCAGGAGCTCGATCTCCACCGTCAGCGGCACCCCCTGCGGCCGGTCCCCCGCGATCCGCGGGTCCGACTGGTTCATCTCCTTGGGAATCTTGATGGTCCGCTTCCCGCCGACCTTCATCCCGTTCATCCCCATCGACACGCCCATCATCTCGTTGGGAATCCAGATGTACGGCTTCTCGCGGGTCGCGCCGGCGACCTCCTTGCCGTCCGCGTCCTTCATGCTGTACGCCGTCACGCACACCGGCTGCGGGCCGACCTCCTCACCGTCTCCCACCTTCGTGTCCGTCATCTGCAGCGCATCGACCAGCTGGATCACGAACACCAGGTCCGAGTTCGGCGGAATGTCCGAGCCCGCGCCGCGCTCGCCGTAGCCCAGCTTCGCCGGAATGATCAGCCGGCGGATCCCGCCGACCTTCATCCCGGGAACGCCCTTCTGCCACCCCGGGATCACGCCCGAGAGCGGGAACGACGCGGGCTGCCCGCGATTGAACGACGAGTCGAACACCTTCCCCCCGTCCTTGAGCGTGCCGTGGTAGTGCGCCACCACCGCCCCGCCCTCCTTCACCTCATACCCGTCCCCGATCTTCAGTTCCTCGATCACCAGCCCGTCCTCAAGTTCCTTCTTCTCCAACACCGGCATGTCCGGCACCGGGATCGCGTTCGGATTCGCCGCGGGGGTCGGCGTCGCATGGTCCGCGCCCGCCGTCGCCTTCTTCGCCGCCTCCTCGATCGCCCGCTTCACCTCCGCCTCCTTGTGGGCGGCCTCGTCCGCGGCCTTCTTCGCCGCCTCCGCCGCCGCGGCCGGCGGCTCATCCGCCGCCATCGCCGCGCCAATGTTCATTCCAACCACGCCGATAGCCAGGCCACCGGCAATCACGATCGCGTTCAACATGCGCATGGGAACCAAATCCTTCTTTCAGGGTGAAAAAACAGGAAGAAGAGCGTAGACGACCCCCCTCCACTCCGCACTCCGATCCGCCAATCCAACCCCACACCCAAGCCGCTCAATACCCACCACTTCGTGGGGTGCCAACCCCCATTCTCCATCAACAAAGCCAAGTGGCGGCCAACATCCGCCACTCGGCACTCGCCACTCGGCACTCGCCACTCGGCACTCAGCACTCAGCACTTCTCACAAACACGCCACCCCACACACCGGCACCGAGATCACCCGGTCGCCCACCCGCACCCGGATCTCCGACACGCTCCGGCGCGTCTCGAACGCCCCGTTGAGCGAGAACGGCGTCAGCGCCTGCGTCGCGCACCCATCCCCGGGCCTGTTGCGAAGCAGCAACTCCGGGCAGCGGTCCCGCGTGTCGATCGCCGACAGCGCCGTGGTGTACCCGCCCGACGTGTTCGTCCCCGACACCATCACAAACACCGTGTCGTGCGCCTGGTACGCCGTGATCCTCAGATCGCACGGCACCACATCCGCGGCCCGGCGAACGATCACCGGCGCGCGCGGCCCCACCACCACCTCCACCCGGCGAGCCTCGCGCCGCCCCCACCCCAAGCCCCAGTCGTGCGGACCCGCCCCCATCATCGGCGCGGCCAATCCCGCCAGCGCCAGCGGAGCCGCCGCCATCATCACCCGCGAACTCGCCCGAAGCGGGGACTCGCCCAACTTCACACGAAACATCACACCCCTCCTTCAGCAAGATACGCTCGCCCCCCCACACGACCCCGCGACGCTCCCAATCACCCCCCGCAAGTCCCAGAACCATCCAAGAATTCCGCGCACGCTCGCAACCCCCCTCCACGATGCCCATATTGACCGATGAACACTCCGGACCCCCTCGCCGCACTCTCGCCCCTATGATGCCCCGAGGTCTCATGACTCGATTCGCAGGCATCCTCTTCTGCCTCCTCGCCCTGGTCTCCCAGGTCGGGTTCGGTTCGCTCCCCGCCGGCGACCTCTGCCTCGGCTGCACCGTCGTCCCCCAGACCCGCTCCTGCCGCTGCTGCGGGGAGCAGCCAAGCCCCCCGACCCAGTGCTCGCACACGCGCGGATGCGACCACTGCATCCGCGTCCAGCTCCCCGGGCAGCGCGCCACCCCGGTCCTCCCCACCCCGTCCCCCGCCACCCCCGAGCTCCCCGTCGCCCTGCTCACCCGCCCGGCGATCGAATGGTCCACCCATCCGCCGATCCGCTCCACCTGGCAATCCCCGCGTGCCACCGAGTCGCCCCCGGGCCTCGCCCCGATCCGCACAACCCGCCTGCTCATCTAGTCTCGCCCCGCCCCCTCGTCGTGCGCGCCGGTGTTGCACCGCGCGCCCCCGTTGCCCGGCGACCCTGCGCCCGGCGCGCCATCCGCGCCCGTGCGCAACGCGAGACCCCACATGCCTTCCAGCCTCTCCACGCTCTCCCGCGCCGGCCCCGCGTCGGTTCCCGTGCCGCGCCCGCCCTCTCGCCCGATCACGCGAGTCCTGCTCCCCGCGTGCATCCTCCTCGGCATCATCGCCACGCTCGCCTACGCCGCCCGCGAGTCTCTCCGCCCCGCGATCCCCGTGCGCGTCGCCCCCGTCGTCCTCGCTCCCACAAACTACTCCGCCCCCGGCGCGTCCGCCCCCGCCGAGATCGTGCAAGCCCCCGGCTGGATCGAGGCCGACCCCTACCCCATCGGCGTCCCCGCCCTCATCGGCGGCGTCCTCAAGGACGTTCTCGTCCTCGAGGGCCAGCGCATCGAGCCCGGCCAGATCGTCGCACGACTCATCGACGACGACGCCCGCCTCGCCCACAAGCGAGCCCTCGCCGAGGTCGCCCGCGCCGCCGCGGCCGTGGGCCAGGCCCGCTCCGCCGTCGCCGTCGAGGAGGCCCGCGCCGCCGAGGCCGCCGAACTCCTCCAGCGCGTCGAGCCCCTCGCCGGCTCCGGCGCGTTCCCCGAGTCCGAGATCACCCAGCGCCGGCTCAAGCTCGCCTCCCAGCAAGCCGCCGTCGAGTCCGCCCGCAGCATGGTCGCCCGCGCCGAGTCCGACGAGTCCGCCGCCCGCGTCGCCGTCGAACAAGCCGAACTGGCCCTCTCCCGCACCCAGGTGACCTCCCCCGCCGCGGGCGTCGTCCTCCTCCGCCTCGTCGAGCCCGGCCAGCGCGTCATGCTCGACGCCAACGACCCCTTCGCCGGCGTCGTCGTCCGCCTCTACGACCCCGCGAAACTCCAGATCCGCGTGGACATCCCCCTCGCCGACGCCGCCAAGGTCCACATCGGCGACGCCGTCGAAGTCTCCACCGAGACCCTCGCCGGGCGCGCCTTCCACGCCACCGTCACCCGCTTCGTCCACGAGGCCGACGTGCAGAAAAACACCGTCCAGATCAAGGCCGCCATCGCCGACCCCGCCCCCGAACTCAAGCCCGAGATGCTCGCCAGGGCCCGCATCAGCACGCACCCATCCTCTTCCTCATCCCCGTCCAAGTCCCCATCCTCTCCCTCCTCCTCCGCCCCCCTCCTCGCCCCTCGCTCCGCACTCATCGACGTCTCCAACTCCTCCGCCAGCGCCTGGCTCCTCGACCAGCCCACCTCCACCATCCACAAACGCTCCCTCACCCTCGGCCGCCTCACCGCCGATTCCGCCGAAATCCTCGACGGCCTCCGCCCCGGCGACCGCCTCGTCCTCTCCCCCTCCCCCGACCTCCGCGACAACGCCAAGGTCGCCCCCACCGAATCCACAAAGGACCGCTGACCATGGCTCTCATCGAATGCCGATCGCTCTCCCGCACCTACCGGCGCGGCCCCGAGACCATCACCCCCCTCGACTCCCTCGACCTCGACGTCGAGTCCGGCGACTTCCTCGCCCTCATGGGACCCTCCGGCAGCGGCAAAACCACCCTCCTCAACCTCATCGCCGGCATCGACCGCCCCACCGCCGGCTCCCTCCACATCGGCGGCGTCGACGTCGGCTCCCTCTCCCGCGCCCGCCTGGCCGACTGGCGCAGCGGCGCGGTCGGCTACATCTTCCAACTCTACAACCTCGTCCCCGTCCTCACCGCCTACGAGAACGTCGAACTCCCACTCCTCCTCCAGCGCCTCTCCTCGCGCCAGCGCCACGAGCGCGTCGCCGCCGCCCTCTCCCTCGTCGGCATCGCCGACCGCGCCGACCACTACCCGCGCCAACTCTCCGGCGGGCAGGAGCAGCGCGTCGCCATCGCCCGCGCCATCGTCGCCGACCCCGCCATCATCGTCGCCGACGAGCCCACCGGCGATCTCGACAAGGCCTCCGCCGCGGCCATCATGGACCTCCTCAAACGCCTCAACCAGGAGGTCGGCAAGACCCTCATCATGGTCACCCACGACCCCGGATGCGCAGAGCACGCCGCCCGCACCCTCCACCTCGACAAGGGCCGCCTCGTCGAACACGCCCTCACCCACTAGGCCACCACCATGCTCGCCCCACGCTACATCCCCCTCGTGCTCAAGCAGGTCGCCCGCCACCGCATGCGCACGATCCTCACCCTCCTCGGCGTCGCCGTCGCCATGTTCCTCTTCGTCGCCGTCCAGGCCCTCCAGCACGCCGTCACCGACGCCACCGCCGCCACCGGCCGCGAGGTCACCCTCGTCGTCTACCGCGAGAACCGCTTCTGCCCCTTCACCAGCCGCCTCCCCGAGTCCTACACCCCGCGCATCACCCGCATCCCCGGCGTCGTCTCCGTCGTCCCCCTCAAGATCGTCGTCAACAACTGCGGCGCAAGCCTCGACACCGTCACATTCCGCGGCGTCCCCCGCGACAACGCCGCCGCCCTCACCAACGCCTTCACCCTCCTCTCCGGCTCCCTCGAAGACTGGAACTCCCGCGGCGACGCCGCCCTCGTCGGCGAGGCCCTCGCCGCCCGGCGCGGCGTCAGCGTCGGCCAGTCCCTCTCCGCCGCCGGCATCTCCGCCTACGTCGCCGGCATCATCCGCTCCAGCGAACCCCAGGACCAGAACGTCGCCTACGTCGATCTGGGCTTCCTCCAGCGCGCCACCACCCGCGGCGGCGACGGCATCGTCACCCAGTTCAACGTCCTCGTCGACGACCCGAAGAACCTCGAACGCGTCGCCCACGCCATCGACGCCGAGTTCCGGACCGATCAGGAGCCCACCGACACCCGCCCCGAAAAAGCCTTCGTCGCCCGCGCCGCCGCCGACCTGGTCCTCATCGTCGGCTTCACCCGCTACCTCGGCTGGGCCGCACTCCTGGCCGTCCTCGCCCTCGTCGGCAACGCCATCGTCCTCTCCGTGCAGGACCGCATCAAGGAGCACGCCGTCCTCCAGACCCTCGGCTTCCGCTCCGGTCTCATCGCCCGCCTCATCATCACCGAGGGCCTCGCCCTCTGCCTCGCCGGGGGCCTCCTCGGCGTCGCCGCCGCCTTCGCCCTCCTCCACTTCGGCCGCTTCAGCCTCTCCGTCGAGGGCACCAACCTCAACGTCACCGCCGATCCCGCCGTCATCGCCCTCGGCCTCGCCGTCGCCGCCGCCGTCGGCATCATCGCCGGCCTCGTCCCCGCCTTCCAGGCCTCCCGCCGCGAAATCGCCGCCTCCTTCCGCGCCGTCTGATCACCACTCATGAGACTCCTCCCCTCCATCTACGCCTCACGAAACCTCGGACGCTC
This sequence comes from uncultured Phycisphaerales bacterium, assembly GCA_937871915.1. Taxonomy (GTDB): domain Bacteria; phylum Planctomycetota; class Phycisphaerae; order Phycisphaerales; family UBA1924; genus UBA4658. The sequence continues at coordinate 63,520 of CALMPG010000016.1, read as the reverse complement.
TCCGCTGCGCCTGCTCCTCTCCGTCCTCGGCAGCGCCATGGTCGTCCTCCTCGTTCTCGCCGCCGGCGGCTTCGTGCGCGGCATGACCTCCAGCCTCCACTCCTCCGCCGACCCCCACAACATCATGATCGTCGGCATCGGCAGCGAAGAGAGCCTCGAGCGCAGCGAGATCCCCGCCTCCGTCGCCTCCCTCCTGGCCGCCTCCGCCCCCGGCCCGCCCCCCCCCCCCGCCTCCCCTTTCGCCCCCCCCGAAGCCCACGCCCAGCCCCCCGCCCCCCCCCACCCCCCCGACCCCCCCAACCGCCTCACCCTCGTGCGCGGCGTCACCCCCACCGCCCTCCTCGTCCACACCCAGGCCCAGATCATCGAGGGCCGCTTCCCCCGCCCCGGCCACGACGAGATCCTCGCCGGCCGCCTCGCCCACACCCGCATCGGCGTCCCCCCCGCCGCCCTCGCCGTCGGCAACACCCTCCAGATCGAGGGCCGCGCCTGGACCATCTCCGGCCGACTCGCCGCGCCGAACTCCGTCATGGACTCCGAACTCTGGATGCCCCTCACCGACCTCAAGGAAGCCACCAAGCGCACCACCGACTCCTGCGCCGTCGCCACCCTGCAGGACGCCGAACTCGCCGACGCCCAGACCTTCTGCCGCCAGCGCCTCGACCTCGAGATCGCCGCCCTCTCCGAATCCGCCTACTACTCCAAGCTCGCCGCCTTCTTCGGCCCCGTCCGCGCCGTCGCCTGGGTCACCGCCGGCCTCATCGCCCTCGGCGGCGTCTTCGGCGGCCTGAACATCATGTACGCCGCCTTCGCCTCACGCACCCGCGAGCTCGGTATGCTCCAGTGCCTCGGCTACCGCCGCGGCGCCATCGTCGTCAGCATGATGCAGGAGTCCTGCCTCGCCACCGCCGCCGGGTCGCTCCTGGCCGCCGCCCTCGCCCTCCTCTTCCTCGACGGTCTGGCCGTGCAGTTCTCCATGGGCGCATTCGGCCTCCGCATCGACTCCTCCATCCTCCTCCTCGGCCTCGGCGCTGGCCTCCTCCTCGGCCTCGTCGGCGCGCTCCCCCCCGCCATCCGTTGTCTTCGTCTTCCCATCACCGAGTCACTCAAATCCGTCTGAAAGGAACCCACCATGAATCGCACCACCCTCATCCTCACCGCCCTCACCTCCACCCTCCTCGCCCTCGGCTGCGAGCAAAAGCCCGCCCAGTCCACCGCCACGCCCACTCCCGCTCCGGCCAAGGCCGCCTCCGCATTCCCCGACTCCCTCTTCCTCGCCACCGCCCCCGCCGAGCCCAAGTCCGTCAAGGACGCCAAAGCCGCGCCCAAGGTCGGCGAAAAAATCACCCTCACCGGCCGCATCGGCGGCAGCGAAGACCCCTTCATCGAAGGCCGCGCCCTCTTCACCATCGTTGACCTGCACGTCCCCCACTGCGGCCAGATGGGCGAGAAGGACCACTGCAAGACCCCCTGGGACTACTGCTGCGAGCCCGCCGACGAACTCGCCGCCCACACCGCCACCATCCAGGTCACCGCCCAAGACGGCCGCCCCATCAAGTCCGGCCTCAGCGGCGGCCACGGCCTCAAGCCCCTCGCCATCGTCACCATCACCGGCACCATCGCCGACGCTGCCGAAGGCAACCTCATCGTCCGCGCCGAGGGCATCCACGTCGCCCAGTGAGGCGGGGTGCCCCTTCCTCTCGGGCGCAACAAAGCGTGCCACTGTCTTGGCCTGCTCGGAGGCCAAGGGAGTGGCGCGGCGCATCTCGCCCCAACATAGGGCTACCTGCTGTGAGGTGGAGTAGCCCGTAGGCAAACGGACAGAGATTCGGATACCCTGTCTCCGTGATTGCACGGACGGTGACAGTTACCGACTTGTTCTGTGGCGCTGGAGGGCTCTCGCTCGGGCTGCGCGAGGCGGGATTCGAGCCCATTCGCGCTGTCGACTGTTGGGCTCCGGCAGTCGACACTTACCGGGTCAACCTGGGCGATCACGTCTCCTCCGAGTCCATCGACGATTCCACCGTTTTCCCGGATACCGATGTGATAGCGGGTGGCCCGCCATGCCAAGGCTTCTCCTCCGCCGGGAGGCGAGAGGCTGACGACGAACGGAACTCCCTCGTGCGGGTCTACTCGAACCTCATCGCCCGCCACCGCCCCCGCGCGTTCATCTTTGAGAACGTCGAAGGATTCCTCACTTCCGGGCGCGGGCGTTTCGTTCTCGACTTGCTCGAACCGCTTGTGGAAGCGGGCTACCAAATACACCTCCGCAAGGTGAACGCCGCGAACTTCGGAGTACCCCAGCATCGGAAGCGAGTGCTCGCAATCGGCGGGCTCGGTTGGAATCCCGGCTTCCCGGAGCCCACTCATCGGGCGTTCGGCGCGCCGGGAGCCCACCTTACAGCCACCCGCCGCCCGCCCGCCCTCACGCTCGCCGATGCGATTGCGGGGCTCCCGCGAGCCGCGACGGAACCTCCGGGCGATCCTCTAGACCACTACGCCCGACCCCTTGAAGGCGAGGAGTTGGAGCGAGCGAAGTTGCTTGGAGAGGGCCAGTCGATGCGCGATTTGCCCGAGCGCCTTTGGCACGAGAGTTACCGCCGACGTGCATTCCGCCGCGTGATGGACGGGATGCCATGCGACAAGCGCGGCGGGGCTCCGGCAGGGGTGCGCCGCCTCATCGGGTCGGAACCGTCAAAGGCGATCACCGGAGGTTCGCTTCGGGACTTCCTCCACCCTACGGAGAATCGCCCGCTTACCGTGCGCGAAGCCGCGCGGATTCAGACGTACCCGGACACCTTCACGTTCACCGGCGGACAGGCTGACCGTATTCAACTCATCGGGAACAGTGTTCCGCCGCGACTCGGGAAAGCAATCGGAGAGCACTTGATTCAGGCGATGCGAGCCGCGAGCATTCCACCACACGCCGAAGGTCGTCTATTGAGTTTCGTTCCCACCGTCTCCGAAGGCAAGAGTCCAATCCTCCAAGAGGTATGCGAACTCGTGGAACGGCGGTTCGCGGTCAACGGTCTTCCTCTGGAGGAGGGCGCGCTATGGAGCTGAGTCAATCGCAACGATCCTTGATTGAGAAGGCACGCGTACTCGGGTCCGGCGCAGAGGGCCATGTTCTCTCCGATGAGGTGTGCGCGTATCTGGTGGCGGTCATCGTCTCCGATCTGGACTTGGGCGCAGAGTTCCCCGAAGTCCCGCACCCCGTCCCCGGTTTCTTCTCCACCGCCGACATTGAGCGCCTTACGCTCTCGGGCGTGAGGTTTGAGCCCCTCGCGGAACGTCTCTTCAACCTTGACCGCAACGCGGATACCTACTTCGCTTGCCTTGCAAACCTCCACAAGCGCCGTTTGAAGTATCAGCGTATCCTCCGTTCACAACCGATCCCCACGATCGACCAAGTGGGACCGCGCGGACTCCTCCAGTTCGGTTCTCTCACGCCGCGAGCACTGGGCGCGCTCCTCTTCTGGCGGAAGTGGCTGTATGACATTGACAACCGAGCCGCGCAAGAGACGGGCTACCTCTTCGAGCCGATCATCGCCTACGCGATTGGCGGCGCGCCGATCAGCGCGAAGCAAAGCCCGATCAAGCGCGAAGGCGACGGGAACAAGGGCCGTCAAGTCGATTGCATCCGCGAGCGCCGGGCGTACGAGTTCAAAATGCGCGTGACGATTGCCGCGTCGGGGCAGGGTCGATGGGGCGAGGAACTCCAGTTTCCGCGTGAGTGTCGGCTTTCCGGGTTCGTACCCGTTCTCGTGGTACTGGACCCGACGCCGAACCCCAAACTCGCCGAGTTGACGAAGGTGTTTCTCGCGGAGGATGGAGAAGCATACACGGGTGCGAAGGCTTGGGAACACCTCGACGGACTCGCGGGGCCGACGATGGCCCGGTTCCTTGAAACGTATGTCCGTGGTCCGATTGAAGCCCTGCTCGCGGAGGCATCAGACGCGCTCCCGGAACTCTCTCTCGCCATGAAAGACGGGACGATCATCGTCTCCGTGGGCGGAGAGCGGCTCGTGATTCAGCGCCAACCCGACGGGCTTGCGGAGGATGGGGACGAAGTGCCTGACGATGCCGGGGATGTGCTCCCCGGCGTGTGACCCTCACGAAGGCGGGTTGCATTGGGGTAGGACGCGACGATCCGTGAGAAGTTGGGCGTACCTTCGGTCGCACAGCAAAGTGCCACTCTCTTGGCCTGCTCAAAGGCCAGGGTAGGGCTGTCCCGCGGGGCTCCCGGGCGGGGGAGGACCCCCGCCACAACCCCCCGCGCCCATAGTCCCCCCCCCCCCCCGCCCCCGCCCCCCCCCCCCCCCGCCGCACCAGCCCAATCGCCACAGGTCCGTCAAGCACTCGCCCGCGGCCGCCCTCCCCGCCCCAACCTCATCGGCCGCGCCGAGGGCGCCGACCTCGCGCGGCGTAGCCTCCCGCAGCATGCTCCACCGCGCCCTCATCGTCCTCACCCTCGCCCCCGCCCTCTTCCTCGCGGCCTGTCGGAGCGCGGCCCACTCCACCCCCGGACCGGCCGCCGACGCCCAGACCACCGCGCGCAACCACGGCTACGCCCTGCTCTACTCCACGATCTCCGAAGAGTGCGACATCGACAAGGTGCTCATCCTCAAGAGCCCCGCCCCACCCGTCGCGCGCCTCATCAAGTCGATCGGCCAGTTCTCCCGCGACGCCAAGTCCACGCTCGAGACTCTCGCCCGCGAAGAGCCCGCGATCGCGCTCGACCACCAAGGTCTGCCCGAAGTCGAGGCCGCCACCCGCCGCGCCATCGCCGGCGCCACCTCCAACCAGATCCTCTTCCACGGCGGAAAAGACCTCGAGTTCCGCCTCCTCCTCACCCAGCACGAGGCCCTGAACTACATCACCCACCTCGCCGCGTCCCTCGCCGACCACGACCCCCGCGACAACCGCAGGCTCGCTCTGGGCCAACTCTCCAAACGCGCCCAAACGCTCCACACCCAGGTGCTCGCCCTCCTGAAGGCGCCCTACGTCCAGGAGGCCAATTGAAAAAAGCCCCGGCACGCCGGGGCTCTCGTCGAAAAAGTGCCCCCCGAAGGACTCGAACACTTGCGGTTTCCTTCGGGAAACGCGGGGGTTTCTGAATCGGGCGGCAGCAAATCCGGCAACAAAGGGGGTGGTTTTGGCCCCCCGACGCCCCCGGCGAAGCCCACCGATCCCGAGTTGGCGGCGGTGGTCGCGGCGTGGCCCGACCTGCCCCCGGCGATCCGGGCGGGCGTGCTGGCGCTGGTGAAGGCGGCGGGAGCCGGCAAGTGAACCGGCCCCCTTGGATCATCCCGCCCGAAGTGCTGGCGCGGGTGGCCCGGCTGCTGGCCCGCAAGCCCCGCCACGTTCAACGGGCGGGGTACCGGGCGGCGCGGCTGGCGGAGGCGGAGCGGCGGCGCACGGCGATCCCTCCCCTGATCCCGGCCAAGTCTGTCGATGGACCCCCAAACCCCCCGGCGGTGGTTTCCTGAATCCCCGACCCCAAACACCCACACAAGTCTATGGACCATGCCGCATGGCCCGGTGTTTCGCCGAGCCGAGCCGGTTACTTCCGGCTGGTCAACATGAGCCCGATGAGCCCCACGCTCAAGATGATCAGTGTTTGCGTTACTCGCGTGGAGGAATAGCCCTCGCCATACCCCAAGAGCCTGTAGACCACGTCAGAGACTGGCATACAAACGCCCCAAACCAGCGCGATCCACGCCATGATGCGAAGCGGATTCTTGGGGCGACGATTGGGAGTCGGCATCAACACACCTTACCGCGACACCCGTTGCGACGCAAGCCCCAGTGGAGCGAATCCAATGACCGACGCGGCGGACCATGAAGCACTAGTGAGCCCGAAGTTTGACACCCTGTTCGCGGAGGCGCGGCACTTTCGCGGGGACTGTCGGCTGCTGGTGACGGCGATCCGGCGCGGGTGGCTGGATGATCTGCCCGACCCCGACCGGCGCACGCTGGCGGAGCGTGTCGGCCGCGCGTTCGATGAGCATGAGGCGGCGGGGTTTGCATCGCCCACCCAACACGCGCGGGCGGCGATCGGGTGGGCGCGATCCCTGCTGGCGATGGATCGGGACGACCTGCGGGCGTTCCGGTACACGCTCGCGGGCGAACCGACCGGCCAGACCACGGGGCGGCCGCGCGAACGGTTGCGGGTGTCGGACTTCCCCAACAGGATCGACGCGGCGGCGATACAAGCCCGCTGGGAGGGCGAGGGCGGGAACCCGCTGGCGGTGGCGGGGCTGACGATCGACGCGAAGGGCGAGGGCTGGGAGCGAACGGACGCGGTGGAAGTGGTGGCGATGCCCGATCGGTTCCGGCGGGTGAAGTTGTGGCTGGTGTGTCCCCGCTGCAAGTGTCGGCGGGCGCACCTGTACCCCGTGCGGGCTGGCGTCCGGTGTCGGAAGTGTGCGGGCATCGCATACGCGGACGGCGAATAATCACGGAAACGGGCATCGGGATTGATCCCCCGATGAACGGATCGGGCTGGGGTCTTGGCGCTCACTCGCCCCAAGACCCCGCCCGACCGGCCCGAGAAAGGCGAGTGAACCAATGGCACGGAAGCCCGCGAAGAAATCGCGCAAGCGCACTACATCCAAAGCCCGCAAGCCCCACGCGAAGCCAAGCCCCGAATACAAAGTCACCGGCCCGTACTCCCCCGAGCAACGGACGGCGATCGTGGAGCGCATGAAGGCGAGACATTCGCCGGTCACGATTCAAGGCACAATCGAGCGGCCCGACTTTCACGTTACTACCGACATTCGCGCGACGAGTGATCCGCTGTGGCGACACTTGGCGGCGTTTCGGCGGCGGCTGATGGATGGCGGGACGTTCACACCGGCAGAGTGGCAATCCCTGTTGATCGATATTCGCACAGAGGCGCACGCGGCGGGACTGCGCCCGCACCTTGGCAAAGTCGATTACATCGTGGCGACGTTGAGCGAAGCCCGCGAAGGCGATCCGGGCGGGGCATGGGATGATGAGCCGGATAACTGGTCGAAAGTGATTCTGACGGCGTGCGGTGAAGCGGGGTGGATTCAACTTCACGACCTGCTAGACGGATTCGCCGATACTGGCATCCCCTTCGATCGACACAAGCGAACCGGCGCGATCGAGTGGGCCGAAAGTTGGATGAACGCGCGGGAGCGGCAGTTGTGCGGCGTCCGGAACGAATCGTACACGGAGGCCCGAGTCGTTCCGCGAGCGAATGGGGCTGCAAGGGGTGACGGCGATGATCCGAAGCCCCCGGCCCTTCCCGCTGGTGCTGAGGCGATCGACGAATACGACGCGGCCCTACTGGCGTTTCTCAATCGAAACCCGAGTTTGCGGCGCAAGGTGTCTGACGTGCTGCCAGCGAAGGGACCACAAGACCGGAAGGCGGTGGCAAAGCGGCTGCGCAAGTTGGCCGATCGAACGCCCGCGCTGGTGGACTATCCGAAGGATGGCCGACAGGGCGTGGCGATCCTCCCGGCTGGCGCGGAAGCACTGAAGCGAACGACCGCGCCAACGCCCCGCTAATGCCCCACTACTGCCGCGCAGAATACCCACGGATGAAACGTCCGCGCGCTTTCGTTTGGGCATGATTGAAGAAAACAAGAAACCGTTGTACCTGGGAGCGATGGCCCGCCGGTTGCGCGTTCCGGCGACGTGGCTGCGGGCCGAAGCCGAAGCGGGACGCATCCCGCACCTTCGCGCGGGTAGTGCGCTGCTGTTCGATCCCGAAGTAGTGGAGCGGATGGTGTTCGATCGGCTACGCGAATCGCCCACGCAACCGAAGGGGGTGGCGCGTGGCAAGTAATACGAACACCCGGACGCCGACGCCCCCGCTGTCCCTTCGCCCCAAAGACGCGGCGAAGGCGCTGGGCATCGGTCAACGCAAGTTGTGGGAACTCACCCACCCACGCGGCCCGATCCCCTGCGTTCGCGTCGGCTGCTGTGTGCTGTACCCCTATCACCTGCTGCAAGCGTGGTTGACCGAGCAAGCGGCGAAGGGAGGGGACCAATGACCATGCCCCTCTTCGACGACGCGGCCCCGCGACCTGGGCAGGACAACGGGGCTGGCGTCAACGATCCGAACTACTCACCCGATTCTACGTTGGCCCGGTTGCCTCTGACACCCCCGGCGCGCCACAACGCCCCGGCGGGTACATCCGGCGTCGCGGCGGATCGGATCGCCGGCCACGCGGCCAAGCAACGGGCCGACGTGCTGGCGGTGATCGTGAAGGCGGCCGCGTGCGGCGCGACCGACGCCGACATTGAAACCGCCACGGGCATCCGCGCTCAATCGGTCTCCCCGCGACGCGGCGAACTCCGCGCCCTGGGGCTGATCGTCGATAGCGGACGCCGACGCCCAACACCACGCGGACGCCCGGCGGCGGTGTGGGTGACGCCCAACCACGCGCCGAAATCAACGGTGAAATCAACGGACGACGCCCGACGCGATGGGGGTGGGGCATGAGCCAACACCTACAACCACCTGCGGGCGTGCCCGATTGGGCGTGGGCGATGATCGCGCGGGCCGATGGCGACCGCTGGGCAATCGTTGAACGCGATGCCACGGGCGCGGTGATCGGCACAGCGTACCGGGACGCCGATGGCGGTAAGGACTTCGCCAAGGGCGGGAAGCGCGGGCTGATCCTCCCTTGGCCGCTGGCCCCCTACGCCGGCACTACAGAGGCCGCGCCGGTGTACCTGTGCGAAGGGGCGAGCGATACTGCCGCGCTGCTGGCGCTGAGTCTGGACGCGGTGGGCGTGCCGATGGCGGGGTACTGCGGCGAACTGCTGGCGGGGCTGCTGGCCGGGCGGCATGTGGTGATCGTCGCGGATGCCGACGACGCCGGGCGGCGTGGCGCGGCCAAGATTGCGGCCGCGCTGGTGTCGGTGTGTGCGTCGGTGCGGACCATCGAACCACCCGACGGGGCAAAGGATGCCCGGGCGGCGGTGATCGCGGGCGCGGATGCCCGGGCGTTCGGGGAACTGGTGGCGAAGGCCGAGCGGTTCGCGCCGGTGGCGGACCTGACAGACGGCGCGCCGATCGTGGTGCGGATGGCCGACGTGGAGGCCAAGCCGGTCGATTGGTTGTGGCGGGGGCGCATTCCCCGGCGGTGCGTCACGGTGTTGGCCGGTCGGCCCGGCGACGGCAAGAGTTTCGCCACGGCGGATTGGGCGGCGCGGGTGTCTACGGGGCGAGCATGGCCCGACGGGACGCCCTGCGAGGCCGGGGACGTGCTGCTGGTGTCCGGGGAGGATGATCCCGAAACCACGCTGCGGCCGCGCCTAGACGCCCACGGCGCGGACGTGGAGCGGGTTCACCTGCTCCGAGCGGTGCATCGGGTGGCGCTCAATGGCAAGACCGGGCAGACCATGTTCACGCTGGCGGATATGGCCGCGCTGGAAACCGCATTGAAGGGGCTGCAAACGCCCCGACTGTGCATCATCGACCCGATCGGGAGTTTCTTGGGCGGCAAGGTAGACGCCCACCGGGACAACGAAGTGCGGGCGGTGCTGGCCCCGATCGCCATGCTGGCCGAGCGGTATGGGATCGCGGTGCTGGTGGTGGCGCACCACAACAAGAGCAACGCCGGTCATGCCGACGACCTGATCCTGGGGTCGCGGGCGTTCACGGGATTGGCCCGGGCGGTGCTTCACCTGATGCGCGATCCCGAGGATGAGGACCGGCGGCTGCTGTTGCCGGGGAAGGTGAACATTGCCCGCAAGCCGGCGGGGCTGGCGTTTCGGATCGACGGCGACCCAGCGCGGTTGACGTGGGAATCCGGCCCGGTGGACCTGAACGCCGACGGTGTGTTGGCGGCGATGGCCGGGCGCGGCGGCGACGGTACACGCGACGAGGCCCGGGAGTGGTTGCGGGATGTGCTAAGCCCCGGCCCGCAACCGGCGGCGGACGTGAAGGAACGGGCCGGCGCGGACGGGATCAAGCCCCGGACGTTGGACCGGGCGAAGGCCGATCTGGGCGTCAAGGCGACGCGGGAGGGGTACGGATCGGCTGGCCGGTGGATGTGGTACATGCCCCATAGTGCGCCAACCCCGCCAAAGGACGCCAAGCCCGAGGGGTTGGCGCACAATGGCGACGGTGGCGCACAAAGGGACGCCCGCGACGGCTGGGGGGAACTGTGAAGCGATCACGCCACCGCCTTCTACCCGAACAGCGATTTCCCGCATTCCGGGCACACTGCCCCCGCCACGTTGCCTTTCCGGTCGTAGCCGCAATGGGGGCATCGATCCATTGGAGGCCAGCGCGTCGCCTCCACATCGAGCCGCCATGCCACGAATGCCGGCGTGAGGAAAAGAAGCACAACCAGCCACAAGGGAAAGGCGTCCAGCCGCGTCGAGGTCGTATACATATCGAACCCCCATACAAGCCGCCACCCATGAGACCACATCGTCCAGCTAGCCGGGGATGCCGGCCAAGCAGCGGGCGCACTGTTGGGAAGGACAAGCTGCCCCCAGACGATACTCGTCTGGTGCCCCTTCGAGTCGGTCCATGCCACGCCCCACCATCCGCTCGCAATCCAAATCGCGAATACCAGGACCGACGCCACTGCGCCGCCCCATTTCACTGTTTTTCTGATCCTCGGGTGCGAACCCATGGCCCGAGTGTATCGGCAGGGGTGCGTCAATGAAGCGTCTATCCGATCTGCTGGTGACACTCGGACGGGCAGGGATCGAACTGGCCCCGCATCCGACCGATCCCGCGCGGCTGCGGCACCGGCCCGCGACGTTGCCCCCGACGATCGCGGCGGGGCTGCTGGGGCACCGGGCGGCGGTGCTGCGGCTGCTGGCCAACGGATACGCCCCCGATCCCCACGGCGACGCCGGCGACGTACTGGCCGAACGGCTGGGGATCGCGGACGGGCTGGGGATGCCCACCCACCCCGGATCGGCGGCGTGGCTGGTGGCGGTTGGGGAGTCGATTGGGAATGGTTGCCACGCGGCAACGCATGGGGTACACTCTGGGTATGGGGCAACTGACGAAGGCCATAGCGGCGGCGGTGAAGGCGAGCGATCAAACGCCCTACGCGATCGCCAAGGGCGCGGGAGTGGCCCGTAGTCAACTGTCGCGGCTGCTGAGCGGTGAACGCGGGATGACAACGGACACGATCGAACGGCTGGCGGACTACCTGGGGTTGCGAATCACGATCGAACCCAAGGGCAAGACCACGAAGGGACGGTGACGCATGGCGAATATCGCGCACGATCCGAACGGATACAAGCGGGTGTGCTTCACGAACGGGGAAGGCGATCCCAAGGCGATCCGGCTGGGCAAGGCGAGCCGGAAGGCGGCGGAATCCTTCCGGCTGCGCGTCGAATCCCTGCTGTCAAACTCGGAACTCAATCACCCCCTCGATGCGGAACTCTGCGCGTGGCTGAATGACCTGTCCCCCAAGATGCACGCTCGCCTGGTGCGGGTCGGACTGGCCCAACCCCGAGTAGAAGCGCAGACGGTGACGCTGGCCGGGATGCTGGCCGCGTTCTTTGCCGGCGTGGCTGTGAAGCCCGCGACGCGGGTGCGGATGAAGCAAGCCGAAGCGGCGCTGGTGGGTTTCTTCACGGAGTCGCGGGACGTGGCGACGATCGCGGATGCCGACGCCGACGCATGGCGGGCGCAACTGAAAACGGACGGGTACGCCCCCGCGACGATTAGCCGAACGGTGCTGTACGCCCGGCAAATGTTCCGCTGGGGGATGCGGCGCGGGCTGGTGGCCCGCAACCCCTTCGCGTCGGTGAAAGCGGGATCGCAAACGAACACGGCGCGTTCGGTATTCATCGACCGGGCGACGATCGCCAAGGTGATCGACGCGGCCCCCGACGCCGAATGGCGGCTGTTGATCGCCCTGTCGCGGTTCGGCGGGTTGCGGGTTCCGAGCGAAGCCCTGGCCCTGCGGTGGTCGGACGTGGATTGGGAACACAACCGGCTGTCGATCCGATCCGCCAAGACCGAACACCACGAAGGGCGCGGCGAGCGGATCATCCCGCTGTTCCCCGAAATCCGCGAACACCTGCAAGCGGTATTCGACGCGGCCCCCGAAGGATCGGTGTAGGTGGTCGGACGCTACCGGGAGGGCGCGAACCTGAACCCGCACTTCCGGCGGATCATCAAGCGGGCGGGGCTGGCGGCGTGGGATCGAACGTGGCACAACCTGCGGGCGAGCCGGCAAACCGAACTGGCGGCGACGTTCCCGCTGCACACCGTCTGCGCGTGGATCGGGAACACGAAGGCGATCGCGGCGGGTCACTACCTGCAAGTGACCGACGCCGATTGGACGCGCGCGACGGGGGACGGGAAAAGCGGCGCGAAAAGCGGCGCGCAAACGGCGCGATCGGCGGCGCAGCATCCGCCCGCACCGGATCGCACGGATTCGCCCGAAGGCGAGCAAGAGCCTTGTTTTTCAGGGGTTTCGCAAGCCGACGCGAGCGAATGCGAAGAGGCTACAAACGCGACCAATGGGCAGGCCCGGACTTGAACCGGGGACCCCCGCATTTTCAATGCGGTGCTCTACCAACTGAGCTACCTACCCGAATGCGAGAGCAAGGGTAGGTCTCATGGCGTTTGGGTCAAGCCTTCCGAGGTACCCTTGGGCACCGTGGCCGCCCCTGCTTCCAATCCGCCCTCGCCGCTCCCCTCGCCGACGACCAGCGGCGCGACACGGGCCGCGCCGGCCACACTCCTCGAGGTCGCCGGGCTGCGCGTCGAGTTCCCGGTTCGGTCCGGGTTGCTCCGCAGAATCTCCGGCGTCACGAAGGCCGTGGACGGTGTCTCCTTCCACGTCGCCCGCGCCGAAACACTCGGGCTCGTGGGCGAGAGCGGGTGCGGAAAGACCACCGTCGGCCGCGCGCTCCTCCGGCTCATCCCCTCGACCGCCGGCTCGGCGCTGTTCGACGGGGTGGATCTGCTCGGGCTCGGCGGGTCCAATCTGCGGGCCATGCGCCGCCGCATGCAGATCGTCTTCCAGGACCCGGCCGGCGCGCTCAACCCTCGCATGCGCATCGGCGACATCGTGGCCGAGCCGCTCCGTGTCCACCGCCTCGCCAGGTCCCGCGAGCAGGGCCACGCTCAGGCGAGTGAACTCCTCGCACGCTGCGGACTCCCCGACCCTTCCGCCCGCACGCTCCGACGATTCCCGCACGAGTTCAGCGGCGGCCAGCGCCAGCGCATCGTCATCGCCCGCGCCCTCGCGACCCGCCCCGATCTCATCGTGTGCGACGAGCCAACCAGCGCTCTCGACGTCTCCATCCAGGCCCAGATCCTCAACCTCATCAAGGACCTGCAGCGCGACCTCGGCCTCTCGCTGCTGTTCATCAGCCACGACATGGGCGTGGTGGGCCACACGTGCGACCGGGTCGCCGTGATGCGGGCGGGAAGGATCGTGGAAACGGGGCCGGTCGAAGCCGTCATCCGCACGCCGCGCGAGGAGTACACGCGAACGCTCCTGGCCGCCGTGCCCGGGACGTCCGGGCACGCCGCACCGTGACCGGGCGCCCCGGATCTCGCCGCGGCCTCAGATCCACACCTGGATGATCAGCGCCGGCTCCTTGATCTTCCCCTGCCACTCCCCCACCGTGTTGGTGACCATCTTGACCTCAATCTCGGGATGCTCCTCGAGCCATTGGTTGATCTGCTGATCCAGGATTTCCATCGCCTCCGCGTTGAGGCGGCAGTGGAAACTCTTCACATGTGTGGCGCCGGTGCCATCCACGTTGGGCTTGCGCTTCCACTCCTTCTTCAAGTTCGTGATCGACGTCGCCGTCGTGTGGTGAATCTTGGGCTTCACCTCGGCCGGCCCTTCGCCCCCGCCGCCGGAGTTCGGGAATGAGGATTCGAGCAGCGGTCCAGTCCTGTGGCTGTGCATGTCGGCCTCCGGTTGCGTTCCCATCCCCGGCAGTTCCTTCCGAAACGGTTTCGCGCCGCGGTCCGCCCCATGGGTCCACGGCATCACCCAGTATGCCCCAATCCAACCGGCCTTTGCAAGCGAAACGCGTAGAGCGAGCTCTCGAAACCCGCCCGTTCACCGATCCAAGTGCGTTCGCTATCAAGAGTTACGACAAACACTCCATTGTCGGCCTCAATCCGGGCCAGCCCCTCTCCCACCCGCCGGACCCGCCCCCGTCCGCCGCGCACCTCACCCTCAAACGACAGATACGCGGCCCGATGATCGGACATCCGTTCCGCCTCAAACGCGACCGCCGCGGGATCGTCGGGCCGAGCGGAGACCCGGAACGAGATCAGGGAAGCCTGTCTGTCGACAGGGCTGGACTGGATCAACCAGTCGTAGTGGCTGGTGCCATCGGAGGCTTCGTGCAACAGGATCACCCAGGGAACCATGCCGGATGCTAGCGATGCCCGATTCCGTCGGCCCCGGGCCCATCGGGACCCGGCTCCGCGGTACACTTGGCCCATCGCGGCGGCGAGAGTGCCCGCCGCCTTTCCACGGAAGGAACCCACGATGAACGTCTCTCGGATCGCGTGCTCGCTCGGTGTGGCGGCTCTTGTCTTGGCGACGGGCGGGTGCGCCTCTCGATCGCTCGTGGCTCTGCGAGATGCCGGCGACCAGCACTACTTCTACGGGCAGTATCCGGCCGCGCTCGAGGACTACAAGGAGTACATCGATCGAAACCCGGGCAACGCCCACGTGCACCACATGCTCGGAAACACATACGTCAAGCTCGGCGAAACCGGCCTCGGCGCCGAGCAGCTCAAGCTCGCCCACACGCTCCGCCTCGAAGACGACGAGATCTTCGCATCCATGTGCGAGGGTCTCTACGCCGACAAGAAGTACGACGATCTCAACCGCGCCCTCCGCGAGCGCACGATCGACCGCGGCCGCATGCAGGACTGGGCCCTCCTGGCCAAGTACGCCGAGCGCCTCGGCGATCAGGACGAGGCCCAGCGTGCGTGGCTGACCGCCGCCCGCGTGGATGGCGGCATGTCGGCCATTCCCCAACTCGGCCTGGCCCGCCTCTACGCCAAGGTCGGCGATCGAGCCCGCGCCCGCCAGCGCATCGCCATGGCCTATTTCTGCGATCCGCTCAACGGCGAGGTTGTCGCCGTGGCGAAGGAAATGGGCGAGATCCCAGGACCGACCTTCGGGGTAATGCCTGAGGAGCGACGGATGGCGCAAACGACAGGCGGCGACGAGCACATTGACTCTTCCATGACCGGCGTTGAAACCCGCGACGGCAAGTAAGCTCCGTCTGGACATGCCGTTGCGCTCCATTCACGGACTTTTCGCAGGTATTGAACTCACTTGACGGCATCGCCCAATGTTCTACAGTTCATCCGGATAAACGGATGAAACGGCGAACAAGCACCAACCCGATCACCGAACGCCTCGCCGCCCTGAGCGACCTGGTTCGCCTGCGGATCCTGAGAATCCTCGAGCGCGAGGAACTCGCCGTCGGCGAGGTCGCCAAGGTGGTCCAGTTGCCCCAGTCCACCGTCTCCCGGCACCTCAAGGTCCTCGCCGACGGAGGGTGGGTCATCAAACGCACGGAGGGCACGGCGACGCTCTACCGCGTCATGCTCGACGACCTCTCGGCCCCCAGCCGCGGCGTGTGGGTGGCCGTTCGCGACCTCATCCGATCACCCGAGGGCCGCAGGGCGGGCATGGAGACCGAAGAGGACCACCGCCGTCTGGAATCGGTCTTGGCGGAGCGTCGGGAGGACTCTTTGGGGTACTTCGGGCGCGTGGCCGGCCAGTGGGACGATGTCCGCACCGAGTTGTTCGGCGCGCGGTTCACGCCCCTGGGGCTGCTGCACCTGCTCCCGCGCGACTGGGTCGTCGCCGACCTCGGTTGCGGCACCGGCAACGCCGCCGAACTGCTCGCCCCGCTGGTGAAGAGGGTCCTCGCGGTGGATCAGTCCGGGCCGATGCTCGCCGCCGCCAAGCGACGCCTCGAGGGCTTGAAGAACATCGAGTTTGTCGAGGGTGAGCTCTCCCACCTTCCCCTCAAGAACGCCTGCGCCGACGCGGCCGTCTGCCTGCTCGTGCTCCACCACGTCGAGAAACCCGCCGTGGCCCTCGCGGAAATGCGCCGGATCGTCCGGCCCGGCGGCATGATCCTCGTCGTGGACATGGTCGCGCACGATCGCGCTACCTACCGCCACACCATGGGCCATCGCTGGCTCGGCTTCTCGGACCAGACCATGACCGGGCTCATGACAGCGGCCGGATTCGAGAAGGCCCGATACGCCGCGCTGCTCTCCGACCCCAACGCCAAGGGGCCCGGCCTGTTCGCGTGCGCCGCGCACGTCCCCATTCCGAGCACCCAACCCCCCCACCACCGATGATCCGCGGCCCGCACCGGCCGATGAACCAGACCCTCACGAACACTTTTCACTCGGAGAACGCCCTTGACCACGATGACCAAGCCCGCACCCAAGACCAAGTCCCCCAAGGCCAACACCACCGGCCCGCACAGCCCGACGCCCGACGTCATCGGCTCCATCGACTTCAAGGTCCGCAGCCTCGCCGAGGCCGAGCTCGGCCGCAAGGAGATCCGCCTCGCCGAGCACGAGATGCCCGGCCTCATGGCCCTGCGCGAGCGCTACAAGGGCAAGAAGCCCCTCGCCGGCGCCCGCATCGCCGGCTCGCTGCACATGACCGTGCAGACCGCGGTGCTCATCGAGACGCTCGTCGACCTCGGCGCCGAGGTCCGCTGGGCCTCGTGCAACATCTTCTCCACCCAGGACCACGCCGCCGCCGCCGTCGTCGTCGGCCCCGCCGGCACCACCGAGCGCCCCGCAGGCGTCCCCGTCTTCGCCTGGAAGGGCGAGACGCTCGAGGAGTATTGGTGGTGCACCGACCAGATCTTCAAGTTCTCCAAGGGGCGCGGCCCCAACCTGCTCCTCGACGACGGTGGCGACGCCACGCTCCTGGTCCACAAGGGCGCGGAGTTCGAGAAGGCCGGCAAGGTTCCCGCCTTCGACGCCAGGAACGACGCCGAGGAGTGGGGCGTGATCCTCGGAGTCCTGCGCAACTCGCTGCAGGACCGCCCCGGGTACTTCACCAGGATGGTGAAGGAAATCAAGGGCGTCTCCGAGGAGACCACCACCGGCGTCCACCGCCTCTACGAGATGCAGAAGAAGGGCACACTCGCCTTCGCCGCCATCAACGTCAACGACAGCGCCACCAAGAGCAAGTTCGACAACCTCTACGGCTGCCGCCACTCTCTGGTGGACGGCCTCAACCGCGCCACCGACGTGATGCTCTCGGCCAAGACGGCGGTCGTCCTCGGCTACGGCGACGTGGGCAAGGGATGCGCCCAGGCCCTCCGCGGCCAGGGCTGCCGCGTCATCGTCACCGAGATCGACCCCATCAACGCCCTTCAGGCCGCGATGGAGGGCTACCAGGTCACGACGCTCGATGACGTGATCGACGACGCCGACATCTTCGTCTCCGCCACCGGCAACAAGAACGTCATCACGCTCGACCACATGAAGCGGATGAAGGACAAGGCCATCGTCGCCAACATCGGCCACTTCGACAACGAGATCGACATGGCCGCGCTCTACAAGGCCGTGGACAAGGGCGAGGTCAAGCGGATCAACATCAAGGCCCAGTACGACGAGTTCGCATTCGGCGCAAAGAAGGGTGCCAAGAGCATCCTCGTCCTCGCCGAGGGCCGCCTCATGAACCTCGGCTGCGCCACCGGCCACCCCTCGTTCGTGATGTCCTCCTCCTTCACCAACCAGACCATCGCCCAGCTCGACCTCTGGTTCAACGCCAACAACAAGCCCACCCTCAGCGGTTTCAAGTACGAGTCCGGCAAGGTCTACGTCCTCCCCAAGAAGCTCGACGAGGAAGTCGCCCGGCTCCACCTCCAGAAGATCGGCGTGAAACTCACCCGCCTCTCCAAGGAGCAGGCCGACTACATCGGCGTCAGCCCGGACGGCCCGTACAAGAGCGACCACTACCGCTACTGATTCTCGCCCGCTCCATCCCGAATCTCGATCACCCCCGAGGCCGACCCTCGGGGGTTTTCGTTGTGAACACAGGCCGCCCCCGCCGCTCAAATCGCTTATGCTGTTTCCATGAGCACCGAACACGACGCCCGCGCCATCGACTCGACGCTCCAGGAACACCGCACCTTTCCGCCGCGCCCCGCGGCGGACCTCGGCTTTCCAAAGTGGCACGTCGCCTCGATGGAGGACTACAAGCGCCTGTACGCCCGCTCCCTCGGCGACCCCAACGCCCCGGGAAGTTTCTGGGCCGAGGAGGGTGCGCGCCTGGCGTGGTTCCAGCCGTGGAGCAGCGTTTGCCACTGGGAGGCCCCCGACGCCAGGTGGTTCGTCGGCGGCCGCCTCAACGCCTGCCACAACTGCGTCGATCGCCACGTCGAGGCCGGACACGGCGACCAGATCGCCATTGTCTGGGAGGGCGAGCCCGTCGCCCCGACCACCCCGCACCGGATCCCGGGCGCCAAGCACGTCGCGCTCCCGGAGATCCGCCGCATCACCTACCGCCAGTTGCAGGTCGCCACCAGCCGGTGCGCCTCGGCCCTCAAGTCGATGGGCGTGAACAAGGGCGACGTCGTCACCATCTACATGCCCATGGTCCCCGAACTCGCCATCGCCATGCTCGCCTGCGCCCGCATCGGCGCGGCCCACAGCGTCATCTTCGGCGGCTTCGCCCCCAACGCCATCAGCGAGCGGGCCGGCGACGCCAACTCCAGAGTCATCATCACCGCCGACGGCGGCTACCGGCGCGGCGACGTGGTTCCGCTGCTCAAGAACGTGGACGAGGCCGTTCACATCCTGGCCGCCGGCGGACACATCGTTGACCACGTGCTCTGCATCGAGCGCACCGAGCACATCCCGCCCATCGCCCGCTTCGCCTCCGGCCAGCCGCGCCCGGGGTTCGACCCGGGCACCACGTGGCACTGGTGGAGCGAGACCGTCGATCCCGCCTCGGACGCGCTTCCGTGCGAGAGCATGGACTCCGAGGACATGCTGTTCCTGCTCTACACCTCCGGCTCGACGGGCAAGCCCAAGGGCATTGTCCACACCACCGGCGGCTACCTCGCCTTCGTGAACACCACCGCGCGGGTCGCGTTCAACCTGATCCCCGACTCGGGCCAGTTGTTCTGGTGCTCGGCCGACATCGGGTGGGTCACCGGCCACTCGTACGTGCTCTACGGCCTGCTCACCAATCGGGTCCCCACGCTCATGTACGAGGGCGCGCCGAACTTCCCGGCGCTCGCCGAACGCCCCGGCCACGGCGACCGCTTCTGGGACATCATCGCCCGCCACAAGGTGACCCAGTTCTACACCGCCCCCACCGCCATCCGCACCTTCATGAAATGGGGCGACGATCTCCCCGCCAAGCACGACCTCTCTTCCCTCAAACTCCTCGGCTCCGTCGGCGAGCCGATCAACCCCGAGGCCTGGATCTGGTACCACACCCACATCGGGCGCGAGAAGTGCCCCATCGTGGACACCTACTGGCAGACCGAAACCGGCGGCCACATCTGCACGCCCCTGCCGGGGGCGATTCCCACCAAGCCGGGCTCGTGCACGCTCCCGATGTTCGGTATCGATGCGACCATCGTCAACGAGCGGGGCGAAGAACTCAAGGCCAACCAGGGCGGCCTCTTCGTCATCCGCTCCCCCTGGCCCGGCATGTTGCGCGGCGTGTACGGAAACCGCGAGCGCTTCATCTCCAACTACTTCGCCCGCGTGAAAGACCCCAGGACCGGCAAGCCCTACTACTTCTCCGCCGACGGGGCCCGGCGCGACGACGACGGCTACTTCTGGATCCAGGGCCGCATCGACGACGTCATCAAGGTCTCCGGCCATCTGCTGGGCACGATGGAGGTGGAATCCGCGCTCGTCTCCCACCCCGCCGTGGCCGAAGCGGCCGTCGTCGGCGTCCCGCACGACATCAAGGGCAACGCCATCTGCGCCTTCGTCTCGCTCAAGTCGCACTGGCTCAAGGCAAACGGTCGTTCGCCCGACGACAGCCTGAAGAAAGAACTCACCGCCCACGTCGCCAAGGAAGTCGGCGCCCTCGCCAAGCCCGACCACATCCGCTTCACCGACGCCCTCCCCAAGACCCGCAGCGGGAAGATCATGCGCAGGCTCCTGCGCGATGTGGCCGCGGGGGTCGAGAAGATCACCCAGGACACCACCACGCTCGAAGATTTCTCCGTGGTGGCAAAGCTCCGGGACAATGAGGAATAGACTGCTCGACCGCCGGACGGATTCCGGGCTGCCGCGAGGATCACCACATGCCAAACTACTCCTATCCGCTCCTCGGCCTTCTCCACCTCATCGTCTGGATCTGGGCGATCGTGGACATCCTCAAGAGTGGGAAGTCCGTCGGTGAGAAACTGCTGTGGATCCTCGTGGTCCTGCTGCTGCCGCTGATCGGCCTGATCCTCTACATCCTGATCGGACGCGGCAAGTAGGCCCGGCCTTCAAGTCATGCCCCCGAAAAGGCAGGGTCCGTGCGAGTATGCACGCTGATGACGCTCGTCCCCCACGGCGAGGCGATCCCGCGCCGCAGCCAGCTCTTCTCCATCTCGAATCCCTTGGTGAGCGGCCAGTTGATGATCGCCGGCAGCGGTCTGACGACCGGCTCCGCCGGCGGCCTGCGGGAGAGCCTCGCCCGGAGTGTGCTCGCCCACCGGCCGGCGACGACCAGCGGAAACGACGCGGCCTGGTAGTACCCGAGCAGGCGCTCCTCCAGCGGCGTGTCGAGCCCGCGGAACAACCCCGCGAACGCCGCTCTGGTGTACCGGCGCTGGTGGAAGTTGAAGTCGTCGTGCGCCGACCAGAGCCACATGTGGGCGGGCACCGTGCACACGAGCACCCCGCCGGGGCGCAGCAGCCTCGCCGCCACCGCGACCGAGGCGCGATCTTCCTTCACATGCTCGATCACCTCCGACATGACGATCACATCGAGCGACTCGGGCTCGGTGAACGGCAGGCCGTCGGGCAGGGAGCCGTCGAGGGCCCGAAGGCCGCGCTTCGCGCAGTACTCGCGGGCGATCGGCGACATGTCGATCCCGACGGCGTCAAACCCGAGCGGCGGAGAGCAGAGCTTCGCCAGCATGCCGCCCGCCCCGCACCCAATATCCAGAGCCCGCGGCTTGGCCCCGCCTCTCCCACTCTCACCAGGCGCACGCCGCACCCAGAACTCCTCGATCAGCGCCATGATGATGCGGTTCTTCCCCACCCACCACCAGTACGTCTCCTCACGCTCGGCGTGGAGGCGGTACAGGGCGTCATCCACGGGGCGAGCTCCCGGCCCCGATGGTGACCGGACGGACGACGACCTCCGGCGTATGCCCCGGATGGCCGTTGTGCCGCGCGGCGAACGTGGATGGGCCCACCACCGGTCCCCTGCTCGCAAACCCGCCCTCATCGGCGATCACGTACATGGGCCGGTTCTGCACATTCGAGAAGATGTATCCGACGTAGTGGGCCAGCGCGCCGAGCATGAAGAGCTGGATGCCCCCCATGAAAAACACCGCGCACGCCAAGAACGCGAAGCCCTGCGGAACACCCGGACGCAGAAAGTGGTCGATCACCACCCAACTCGTCGCCAGTATCGACAGCGCGATCACCGCCGCCCCGATGTACGACGCCACCCGCAGCGGAGCCTGGCTGAACGAGCACGTCCCGTCGAGCGCGAGTTTCGCGAGCTTGAAGAACCCATACCCGGTCTTCCCCGCGTGGCGGGCATCTCGGTCGAACAGCAGCGGCTCCTGGGTGAAGCCCGCCCACGGAACAAGGCCGCGCACGAACCTCGGGTTCTCGCGGCACGCCCGCACCACCTCCACCACGCGCCGGTCCATCAGCCTGAAGTTCCCCGTGTCGAGCGGAATCTCCACCTCGCTGATCCGTCCCAGCACCCGGTAGAAAAAGTAGATCGCGATCTTCTTGAGCACCGGATCGCCGCTGCGCTTTCGCCGCTGCGCGTACACCACCTGCACGCCCGCCCTCCACCGCTCCACCATCCGCTCGATCAGTTCCGGCGGGTCCTGCAAGTCCGCATCGATGAGCACGGCCGCATCCCCATCCGCCCGGTCCAAACCCGCCGCCACCGCCGTCTCATGCCCGAAGTTGCGGCTGAAGGACAGGAACTTCACCCGCGGATCAACCTCCGCCAGCCGCCGCAACCCCTCCAGCGTCCCATCCCTCGACCCGTCGTTGACGAAGATCAGCTCAAACTCGCCCACCGCCGGCGCACACTTCTCCAGCACCGCCGTCATCCGCTCGTGCAGCACCCGGAGGTTCTTCTCCTCGTTGTACGCCGGGATGATGACGGACAGTTTCAACGCGCGCTCCGACAGCCCCCTCCTCCCCCCCGCCCTCGAGCGGCGATCATAGTTCACTTCCCACCGGTTTCCCCGCTGCCATCCAGAGGAATCGCCTCCTCATACCCCGGCGTCACCCACACAGGCAGAATCGCCGCCTTCCGCACCGCTTCTACCGGCACGGGCGTTGTATCCCCCAACGCCAGCCTCACAACCCCGTCCTTGGCGTGCCGGATCGTCACCACGATCCGGTCGCCCGCGGGCGGCGGGCGCGGCGGAAGCGTCACCACCAGCGGCACCCACCGCCGCTTCCGCTTCATCTCCCGCGGGTCCAGCCGGAGCACGCCCAACTCCTTCTCCGGCGCGTCCGCCATCGTCACCACGAGTTCCTCCACGTACGCAAACTCGTTTCGTGCCGCGTCGAGGTCGAACTCCGCCATCGTCGCCCGGATCAGCAGCCGCTCCGGCCGATCCAGAGGTGGCATCGAGATCGACATGCTCGCGAACTTCTGGTAGTACGCGGCCAACCACGCGCACCGCCGCTGCTTCGCCGGCCCTCCGCCCTCTCCCCCACTCGCCCAGATCCACATGGGCTTGAAGGGAACCGGCGACCCATCCGCGTAGTCCCAGAACGAAATCGGAATCAGGTCCAGCCGATCCTCCGGCTCGCCCATGCGCATGGAGTAGGTCGCCGTCGGCATCCCCGGATGCGCGGCCATCGCCTGCCGCACGAGCGGCGGCCGGATCTCAAGATCGCGATGATCCGGCGTCTCGATGACAATCTCGGAGATGAGCCGCACGCGGGCGTCCGGGCGGGCGTCGGTCACGAACGGGACCATCGAGTTCCACGGAATGCGAACCCCGCCGTCGGGGTCCTGCGGCAGCGAAAACCCGAACCCGCCGCGCCAGCGCACGCCGTCCGCACCCGGCTTGTCCAGAGGCAGCGGGGCCCAGGGGTTCGAGGACGTCACGCCGATGTCGTTGCGCCGATACGCGCGCAGGAGCAGCGCGGGGGCCGACCACGCCGTCTCGAACACCCCCGGCCGCGTGCGGTCGAACAGGCGGTAGTTCGTCTCCGCGCCCTTGGATCGGGTGCGGAACGGTGCGAACACCGTGCCCGGAGGGGGATCCGGCACGTACGCCCGAAGTTGGGCCATCTCACGAAGATCACGCTCGGAGCGGTTCCGGCACAACTTCTGATACCCGATGAGGCCGGTCCCGCCGAACCCAACCGACGCGATGGCCAGCAGCGCCACGCCCGCACGCGTCGCCATTCCAATCGCCGCGCGAGCGCCGGACGAGCCGCACGGCGCTTCCACGCTCCCAACCGCCAGATCGAGCACCCCCGCCAGCACCATCGCCACCCCGAAGAGCGGCACATACAGGTTGCGCAGCTCGACGATCTGCGAGTTGATGACGAAGATCGGCACGAAGCCGAACACGAACACGATCAGCCCGATCGGAACCAGCCACGCGCCCAGCCACGAAGACCTCGTCGGCCCGCCCGTGCCGGTCCCCCCGCTCACGACGCGGACCCCACCCCGACGCACCGCCCACACCCCCCACAGCGTCGCCGCCGCCAGCAGCACGCTCCCGATCACCAGCCCCTTCGGCGTCGCCACCACCTGCCGTCCGAGCGTGACGCTCCCGAGCATCATGTCATGGGCCCGCTCCCCGATCAGGTTGTACTTCACCCCCCGGATGACCTCGTCGAGTTTCTCGGGCATCCGCTCCCGCGTGACGAACGACATCGCCCCCCCGCGAGCGACCTTGGGAGCCGTGGCCACCAGCAACCCCACGTACAGCACGGCCCCCAGCCCCGCCGCGCTCGTGGCCACGATCGCCCGAACGCCTCGACGCACCCACGGCCACCCGGCCGGCGCGCCCGCAAACCCGATCAGCGGCAGCGCGGCCGCCGGTGTGATCGACTGCTCATAGAAACACGGCACGAGCAGCGCAAGCACAAAGATCGCGCCCAGCGTTCCCAGCCCTCTCCAACCAATCCGATCCGATCGGCAGAACCCGATCACCAGCAGCGCGACGCCGCAGAACACCGCCAACCCGATCGACGTCGAGATCGTCGAATACCAGAACGCCACCTCGCCGTGCCAGGGAAGCACCATGAACACCAGCACCGCCGCGGCCGGGGCCAGCCGGGTCTGGGTGAACTCCCGCATCAGCCGCCAGATCCCCAGACACGCCAGCGCGTGGCACAGGGCCACGGCGATGTGCATCCCCCGATCGGCCTCCGGCCAGAGCGTCATCCCGCCGAAAAGAATCAGCGTGTGCAGCGGCCTGAGAAAATACGGGAAGTGGATCCACGGATCGAACGGCGTCGGCAGCGCGTCCGTCACCACGTCCCGCATGTTGATCGAATAGTCGTCGCAGTTCTTGCCCAGCGCGCCGCCGAAGTACAGCGTCGCCGCGGCCCACGCGAGCACCGGAAACAGCCACGCCGCAACCAGCCGACCGCGCACGGACATCCTGCTCTGCGACTCCGACTGCGGCGGTGGGATGGTGGGATGCTCGCTCATGGGGCCTTGGGAACGCGGCCGCAATGCTACCAGACCCCGCCCGACCTCGTAGGCTTGGCCATGGCCGCCCCCGATCCATCTCGACCACCCGGCCCCGCCACGATCACCCCGCCGGACGCACCCGAGCCGGACGCGCTGCGGGTCCGCTCGACCGTGCACGTCATGGTCGCCTTCGACGTCGGACAGTCCATCGACCTCGACCAGGCCGCCTCGCTCGTCGCGGCCGAGGGGGCGGCCCAGCGCCTGGGCCTCGGCCCTGGCAAGCGAACCCCGGCATACCTCGACTATCGGCCGCTCCCTGTGCGAGTCTCCGGCCCCGCCGAGTCCGTGCGGGTGTCCACCGCCGGCGCCGAGTGGTCCACCGATCCCGGCTTCGACGCCATCCTCTTCGACTTCGGCGCCGTCTCGATCACCCAGCAGATCGCCTTCGAGGGCACCCTTGGCGATCTCCTCGATCTTGCCGATGCGCTCTACGAGCACGGGCCCGTCATCGACGCGGCCCGGACCGTGCTCGACAACATCACCCCGGCCGTCCGCGAGGCAATCTCACGCCCGCACCTCGCCGAGCCCGTCGAGTGCTACGTCGTCTTCCAGTGCGGCGACGCCC
The DNA here is from genome assembly GCA_937871915.1 of uncultured Phycisphaerales bacterium. GTDB lineage: Bacteria > Planctomycetota > Phycisphaerae > Phycisphaerales > UBA1924 > UBA4658. Next base: position 38,083 of record CALMPG010000016.1, on the reverse strand, counting down.
GCCTGGCCCGGGTCGTCGCGGCCAAGCACCCCGACACCGACGCGCTCATCGCCGGAATCCTGCGATCCGAGCGCAAGCGACTCTCCGCCGAGGAGATCGCCGACGCCCTCGGGGCAAAGATCTCCTACGGCCAGCACGACGTCTCCCTCATCGACTGGAACTCGGCGATCATCGTTGACCCGGGCGACGCCCTCCCCGGCGCCCCCGGCGCGGGACGCGGCGGCGATGACATCCGCTCGGTGCTCGAGTACGCCAACGTCGAACTCCTCGAAATGCGCGTCCTCGACGATCGTCTCGACCAGATCCTCGACGAGTCGTACCGGTTCATGGTCGGTCGCCGCCCCAAGGGACTCCCCTCGGGCGTCGGCGGGCTCAACCGCATCGCCCGCCTGCAGATGGACTCCGCCCTCATCTACGAGGCCGTCAACAACGCCATCAAACTCGTCGGAGACCAGTACCTCGCCCGCGTCTATCGGCCCACCGCCCGCCGCTTCCACCTCCCCGAGCGAGACTCGAGCATCGAGCGCAAACTCACCACGCTCGACAGCATCTACACGAAGCTGCAGGACCGCCGCGCCTCGCGCCGAATGGAGCTGCTCGAGTGGATCATCATCATCCTGATCTTCATCAGCATGGTGATGCCCTTCCTCCCCTGGACGCACTGAAAGAGCATCGTCCGCGCCGCGCGACCCGTCTACTTGTCGCTCTCGGCGGCCTTTTCCGCCTCGTCCTTGCTCACGCGTGCGATCGACTTGATGACCACGTTCTCGGCCGGACAATCGTGCAGCGGAATCGGCTTGCCGTCCGGGCGCGATCCATTCTTCGTCGTCGTCCGAACCTGGCGGATCTGGTCCACCACCTTCATCCCGGCCACGACATTGCCGAACACCGCGTACGCCGCGTTGTCCCCCGCCTCCCGCGGATAGTCGAGCGCCTCATTGTCCTGCACGTTGATGTAGAACTGGCTGGTGGCCGAATCCGCCGCGGCCACCCGGGCCATGGCGATCGTTCCCTTCTTGTTCTTCAGCCCGTTCTTCCACTCGTTCTTGATCGGTGCGGAAGTCTCTTTTTCCTTCAACTCGGTCGTGAATCCGCCCCCCTGCACCACAAACTCCTTCACAACCCGGTGGAAGATCGTGTTGTCGTAGAACTTCTTGTCCGCGTATTCGAGGAAGTTCTTGGTGGAAATCGGCGCCTTCGTCTTGTTGAGCCGCACGTAGATGTCGCCCTTGGAAGTGGCGATCTTCGCGTACTCGTACTCCGATCCGTCGCCCTCGGAGGCGGCCTTCTCCTCCTTCTTCTCCGCCTTCGGTCCGTCCGCCTTGGGCTGGCCGTTCTTGTGCTCCGGCTCGACGGCCTTCGGCGGGTCGGCGGCCTTGGGTGCCTTGTCCTGGGCTTGGACCGGCGCTCCGAGGAACATTCCGGCAATCAGGGCCGCAAACAGAAACTTGATTGAACGCGTCATTGGTGCATTTCTCCCGGCTTCAACGCGACAGAATACCGAACCTGCCGCATGATAGCGGATTCGGGGGGGGTGGGGGGCGGGGGGCTTGGACAAACCGGGCGACAGGCTCCGGCGGCCGCGCCCCGGCAACATCTCACCCCACCCGGCGTTAGGCGGCATACCCCCGGGGAGCGGGGCGGCGGGTCAGGAGCGCGTTCATGCCCGGTCTTCCGTCAGCCATTCTCGTCTCCGCCATCACGGGAACCCTCTTCTCCGGCCCGGCGCTCGCCCAGCCCAGCGACGCCGACGCCCTGCGCGGCCCGAGCATCCAGGAATCCCCGAAGTCCATATCCCTCACGAAACGCGACATCAGCGGCAACGTCGAGCGATTGGACACCCGCCCCGAACAGGCCGCGCTCGACCTCCTCGGACTCAGCGCGGGCGAACGCAAGGCCCCCGAACAAGTGTTGTCGGATCGATACGCGGCAGTCACGACGCTACTCCAGAATCACCAGGCCCTGTTCCTGCAACTCCAGCAGGGCCGCCAGGGCGGAGCCAAGCCCGAAGAACTCCGGCCCCTCATGCGCGAAATGCAGGCGTTCGCCGCGCCGCTGCTGGAGAATCCGTTGCAAGACCAGGTCGCGGCGGCCCTTCCCGAAGGCAAGCGGGCCGCGTTTCACACGGTCGTCGGGGAGTACAAGAGAATCTCGGCCTCCGAAGAGCCGGGCGGACCCCGGCGCAGGGCCGGCTCTGAGAGCGGTCGCACCAGGGGTCGGCGCGGCGATGCAACCGAAATGCCGGACGCCGGACCGACATCCGCAGCGACAGCACGGATTTCTGCACGCGTGGAAATGAACCTGCTGCTGCGCGAGACGGCCCGTGCCCTCAACGCCATCGTCGTCGAGCGCCGCGAGCACACGGACGCCCTCCTGAAGGCCGTAGACGCCACGCCCGAGCAGGAAGGGCAGATCCGGGCGATCGTGCGATCCAGAGCCGAAACCACCGACGGCAAGTCGCCCGCGACCTCGGGTGCCGCCGCACGCTCCCCCGAAGAGCGCCGAGCGAACTGGGACCAAATCATGGCCCTCCTGACGCCCGAGCAGCGACGAAAGGCCATGGAATATCGGCGGGCAAACTAGGGCCCCCCGAAACTCCCAGACCCCAAGCCGGTATTCTGCCTCAGAACCCCTCAGTTTCCGTGGACACGCGGCCTTGGACGGCCATCGGCACCAGGGGTCTCGGGGCGCGGGCGCATTCGATGCGTCGGCCCAACGGCTCGGCAAGGAGACATCCCATGCGGCATCTCGAACGATTGACAAGCGCGGCGGTCGCGGGCCTGTGTGCCCTTTCAACCCTCGCGATCGGGGTTGCGGGTTTCGCGCAAACATCGGTCTCGGTCTCCGGCGGACCGGCGTCCGATGTGATCGACGTCCGCGTGACCAACATCATCGTGCCCCAGGCAGCCCACGGCCATGCCATCACCTGGACGCCCCCCACGCCCGATCGGCGGCCGCCCCGGCCCGTCTCCTCCCCCATCGCCATCGAAGCCATCGCCGGTGACATCGACATCGTTGACGGCATCGGCAGCACGACCATGCGGATGACCCTCCGCAACCCCGGCACCGTCCAGCAGGAGGCCCAGTTGATGGTGCCCGTCCCCGCCGGCGCGACCATCCGATCCTTCGGCTTCGACGGCGGCGGCCTGGAGCCGACGGCGAAGATCCTCCCGCGCGAAGAGGCCCGCCGCATCTACGAGGCCATCGTCCGCCGGGCCCAGGACCCCGCCCTGCTCGAGTTCGTCGGCTACAACCTCGTCAAGTCGAGCGTCTTCCCCGTCCCCCCGGGCAAGACCCAGACCGTGAGCCTCATCTACGAGCAGGTCCTCCCCCGCGACGGCGAGCGTCTGGATTTCGTGCTCCCCCGCACCGCCTCCCTCGAGTCTACCGGCACCAAGTGGACCATCAGCGGCCACATCAGGTCGCAGCGCCCCATCGCCACGCTCTACTCCCCCAGCCACGAGATCCGCACCACCCGCGTGAACGACAAGGAACTCAACTTCGAGGTCCCCGTCGCAGCCGCCGAGCAGCCCGGCGCATTCCGCATCTCCACGCTTCTCGAAAAGGCCGGTGACGGCATCGCCACCTCGGTCCTCGCCTACCCGGACCCGCAGGACCCGAGCGGCGGCGGATACTTCCTCCTCCTCGGCGGCGTCGCCCCGGCCCCCGCCCGCGCCGAGGCCGAGGGCGTGGCCCAGCCCCAGAGCCGCGAGGTCGTGCTCGTCATCGACCGCTCCGGCTCGATGCGCGGCGAGAAGATCGAGCAGGTCCGCGCCGCCGCGCTCCAGGTCGTCGAGGGCCTGCGCGACGGCGAGGCGTTCAACATCATCGACTACTCCAGCACCGTCGAACGGTTCAGCGCCAAGCCCGTCATCAAGGACGCCAAGTCCCTCGCCGACGCGAAGAAGTACATCAACGACCTCAAGGCCGACGGCGGAACAAACATCCACGACGCGCTCATCGAAGCAGTGCGCCCCGAGGTGATCGCCGGCGAGCACGGCCCCATGCTCCCGATGGTGCTCTTCCTCACCGACGGCCTCCCGACCGTCGGCGTCACCAGCGAGGCCCAGATCCGCGAGGCCGCCGCCCGGGCCAACACCCACAAACGGCGCATGTTCACCTTCGGTGTCGGCTTCGACGTCAACGCCCCGCTGCTCGACCACCTCGCCGAGGCCAACCGCGGCGCCAGCATCAACGTGCTCCCCAAGGAGAACGTCGAGATCGCCGTCTCCCGCGTCTTCAAGCGCCTCCAGGGACCCGTCATGAACGAGCCGACGCTCACGGCCTTCCTCGGCGCGGCCGGCGACGGCCCGGCCAGCACCCGGGCCCTCCGCGAGGTCATGCCCCCGGCGCTCCCCGATCTGTTCGAGGGCGATCAGGTCGTCGTGCTCGGCCGCTACACCGGCGCCGACAAGATGCGCCTCCGCATCGAGGGCGACTATCGCGGTGCCAAACGCTCCTTCGACGTGGACTTCGATCCAGCCGCATCGAGCACCCGCAACGGCTTCGTGCCCCGCCTGTGGGCATCCCGCCGCATCGCGTACCTCATCGACCAGATCCGCCAGAACGCGGCCTCCTCCGCCGGCCAGCACGAGCCCCCGCCCGAACTCGTCAAGGAAATCGTCGAACTCTCCACCCGCTGGGGCATCCTGACCGAGTACACCTCGTTCCTCGCCACCGAGATCGGCGCGCCCGCGTCGGCGGCCGTCCCGATGGACGCAGCGCCCGCCGCCGCGGCCCGAGTCCTCGACCGTCGGGCAGTGAAGGGCGACCGGGGCGGCATGGACTCGGTCAACCAGTCCATGAACCTCAAGGAGTCCAAGGCCCAGGTCTGCGCCAACTCCACCAACTCCTACTGGAGCGCCGACATGCAACTCCGCCGCGTCAACAGCGTGCAGCAGGTCGCCGACCAGACCCTCTTCTGCCGCGGCAACCGCTGGATGGACGCCCGAATCCTCAGGCAGACCGACGGCGAGACCGCCAAGCCCGACCAGACCATCACGTTCGGCTCACCCGAGCACTTCGCCCTCGCCTGCCGGCTCGCCGACGAGGGCGGCGGCGAGGGCGGCAGCCGCTCCGCGCTCCTGGCGATGCGCGGCGAAGTCATGCTGCTGGTGGATGGCAAGCGCGTGCTCATCACCGCGCCCGAAGAGGCCGCCGCCGTCGAGCCTACCGCACCCTGACGCACATCGGTGTCCACAGACACGAGGCCGGGGCGGATCCCTCGATCCCCCCGGCCCGTTCTTCTTCGCCGCATGACTATCGCGACCGGGCCGTTGCGCTCGTCTCCGCCCCCTCGCCGTGCCTCGCCGGTGCATCCGGGTTGTCCGCATCGGGCCCAAGCTCCGCGTACATCGCGATTCGCAATCGCTCGATGGCGGCGAGAATATCGTTCTCCGACGCCAGCACCGACGGACACTCCTCGCACCCGAGCGCCCGCCTCACCATCCAGTTCTCCGGCTGGATTCTCAACTCGAACGCTCCGCGAAGATCCCGCCCCCGAACATCCGCCAGGCTCGGCAGCGCGATCGGTCGCGGCGTCTCCTCCGGGCAGCAGTCCAGACCGCGCACGAGCCACGGGGTCTTCCAGTCGGTGGCCAGCCCCGTCTCAAGGTCACGCCGAATGGCGACCCCGGACCACCACCACCGGCCGTGCACCGCCTCCACCGCCTTCGCCTCACAATCGACGCCCACCACGCCAAGCTCGCCGAGCTTCTCGGAGAGCCGGCGCGTGGCCGCCTCGTTCCAGGGCGTCGGAGCGTCGCGGAGCGCGTCGCCCGCGATATTCGCCGCGACGACGTGCGAGGTCGTGTCGTCCCAGGTGAACGCCGAGTTCTGCTCCGAGAACGGCGGGATCGTCTCCTGCCCCCACCACGTCGCGATCTCGTGCCACGTGCCGATGACGATCGCCAGCCGCTGGGCCTGGCGTATCGCCGCCTCGGCCACGATCGCCGCCCGCTCGTCCGCGTCCAGCCCTTCCCACCACTCCGGAGGATGGAACAGCACGCTGTACTCGCAGTCGCTCCAGTCGATGTAGAACACCACGCACGCCCCATTCCCCGCGCCGCCCATGGCCGCCACGATCTGGTCGTGCGCATACCGGGTGATGTCCATCGACTCCCGCACGTGCGAAAGGTCCAGAAACCCCGCCCGGGCCGTGTACAGGATCCCTCGGCTGGTGCGCTCCGCCCCCTCGTACGAGTGCTGCCCCAGATCGTTCGGATCCGCGACGGCGTAGAGCGTGAACGGACCCGGAAACGGAATCGACCCCAGCCGCATGTGCGGCGTGCCCCCGCCCGAACACCCCCCAAGAACCAGCAGCGCCTGCACGGCGCAGGCCGCCGCAACACGCCGACCGGACCGAATGTCACTTGTGTGGTTGGATGTATTCATCTTGCGCCGCATTCCACGGCACACAAGGTAGGCCGATCTCTCCGAGGAGCCCCCGAACACGCCTCCGCCAGATGACGACCCAAAACTCGCGGGCTATCCTCTCCTCCATCGGGCGCGTAGCTCAGTTGGCTAGAGCGCGGCTGTCACATAGCCGAGGTCACAGGTTCGAGCCCTGTCGCGCCCACTACCCCCCGAAGGCCGCTCTCGCGGCCTTTTTTCATGGGGCGAGCGCCCTTCCCTGCCCCACCACCACGCCCGGGCCACGAAAAAGGGGCCCCCCGCGGGACCCCTCGGATGCCTGTTTCCACCGCTCTCAGTTCGACCCGCCCTCGTACTCCTTGAGGGTGTCCTGGAGCTGCCCGCGCATCTCCTCCTCGTCCTTGGTCAGGTTGGAGATCGCCCGCTTCTGAAGGTCGATCGCCTTCACCTTGTTCCCCTTGAGCCAATAACAGCGGGCCAGGGTGTCAAGGATGGCCGCGTCCTTCTCCTTGGTGATCTCCACGGCCTTGGTCGCCGCCCGCATGGCAAGGTCCAGCCCGCCCTGCTTGTCCTTGACCGATCCCTCGGGGTCAACGATGCCCCACGCCAGCCGGTTGAGCGACAGAGCGTCCTTGTGAGCGACGGCCTGGTCCACCACGGTCGCGCCCGTCTTGTACGCCTCGGCGTACATGCCCTGCGAAAGCTGCAACTCGTACTTGGTCGTCGCCAGCCGCGGCGCCATCTTCGGGTACTTGGCCTCGAACTCGGTCATCGCCGCGAGCGCGCCCTTCGGATCCGTCTCGGCGTCATCGAGCAGCCTCGACGCCTCGTTCTTCATCTGCTGGATCTTGGCCGGGCTTTCCTTGTAGTCCCACGTGCCCGCGACGATGTCGTCCAGAACGTAGTCGAGCTCCATCGGATGGCCCACCCACGCCAGGTTCCCCTTGCCATCGACGACGAACGAGCGGGGGATGCCGCTCTGGCGGGCCGCTTTCATGTACGCGCTGTCCGTGGCGCCAAGCATCACGGGCTTGTCGTTCTTGTCCTTCTCATCGGTCGCCACGGCCTTGTCCCAGGCCACGGTGTACCCCATCGGGATCGTGCCGTCCTTGACGAAGTCCTCGACCTCGGTCTGCGTGTTGCGCCACCCGGGCGAGGCGACACCGATGATCGTGAGCCCCTTGTCCTTGTACTGCTGCTGGAGCTCGGTCAGGTGCGGCATCGACGCCTTGCACGGAGCGCACCACGTGGCCCAGAACTCCACCACGTACACCTTCCCCTTCTCAAACCCCGTCACCGGCTCCCCCTTGACCCACTTCTCGATCTGCAACTCGGGCGCAGCATCGCCGACGATCAGACGCTTCACGTCGGCCTGCTTGGCCTTGGCCCTCGGCGCGCCCTTGGGCGCGCCGTCGGGCGGGGTCTGATCGCCCGTGGGCGCCTGTGCAAACGCAAAGCCGCAGCAGGCAAGCAGCGCGGCAACGGTAATCGGGGCGAGGCGGTTCATAGTTGGGTGCTCCTTCATTGGGTCGTCAGGGCGTTTGATGCGCGGAATCCTCCGCGGGATGGTCGGTCTCTGATCGGAGTGTATGGCCGCTATCGGCTTCGGTTGCACGAAAACCCCAGTCGCAACGGCCTCGGACGGGCCGGGTTCCGCTCAATGTCCCCCGTCGTCCATTCGCCGCCGGGCGCGTTCCTTGGCCGCGCGAAGCCCCAGCTCGCTCCCCGGGGAGTCTCCGGCTGCCGATCCACCGTGCGGATTCAACGACTCCTCCGTCGAGTCCGCGATGCCCGCCCGTCCGGCCCGCAGGGATGAAGCCCGAGCCTCTCGCCGGCGCAATGCCTCCCGCTCTCGAATCACCCGGGCATCCTCGTCCCCCAGCGAGGCCGATGCAGCCCCCGTACCGCCCACCTCCCCAACCGCCGACCCGCGGAGACGCCCTACAGCCGCCGCCGCCTGGGCCGACCTATCCCGCATCCCGGCCACCACCTCGCGCGAAACCTCCGCGCCCATCTCCCGGCTGATGAGCCGATCCCACGCGACCCGGCGCGTCGCGGTATCGAGCAGCATGATGACCACGGCCGCAACGGCAAGCACCGGCCACAGAGGCATGCTCGCCTCCGCCGGCCGCAGCCCCCGGCGCGAGTACAGGTCGGGCATCGCCGCCGGCGGCGTCGAAGGCGAAAGCGCATGAACTTCGCCACCGCCCGCCCGTGCGATCGCCCGCATGGTCGCCTCGTCGGATCGCAGCGACTGAAACTCCGCCGCTCCGAAACTCGGCCGCGAGACCCCGCCGACGACCGGCGGCAACGCCCCGACCCCCGCGCTCCCGTCGCCGCGAGGTTCGAGCACCACCACATACGACCCGGCCGGCCGCTCACCCACATCCCGAACATCCACCACCGCCCCGTACTCCCCGGGTCCGACCTGCGACAGACGAGTCCGCAACCGGGCGCCGTCGGGGCCGTACACCGTCCCCGGAACGGCAAGGCCGTCGAGAGCCGCGCCCGCGTCCGTGGACGCCCGCAACCGAATCGTGAGGCGATCTCCCTCGAACGACGCCGTGAGTTCCTGCGTCCGCGCCGACGACGGCGGACGCGCGATCGCCCGCAGCAACTGGGCCCAGAAGCGGCTGTAGCCCGCGCCGGATTGGGCTTCCAACCACGGCGCGGCCCACCGCGCCTGCGCGTCCGACGTGAACGCCGCAACCCGCCCCAGCCCAACATTCCAGTACGCCAGCACCGGCTCGCCCCCGCCCGACCCATCCCGGCCCTCGATCCGCGGCGTTGCCAGCACATCCACGACGCTCGCGTCGGCGCGAGCCTGCGTCAGCACCAGCCCGCGCAGCGGCGCCAGCGAGCCCCCCATCGCCGCCCCGACACCGTCGAGAACCGGCGAGCCCGTCGGCAGCGCCACCGGCGTGAACGTCCGCTCCCGCACCAGCGGCGATCGCACGATCCGCACCGCCTTCACCAGCACGCGCGGCAGCACGTTCGGATCGATCACCCGATAGAACTGCCCCCTCCCGCGCCCGGCCATGTCCGCCATCATCTCCGTGTCGGCCTCGTTGCCGATGGCGATCGTGGACACGCGGATGCCGTCCTCGGCCATCTCTTCGACGATCCCGGGGAGCCGATCCTTGCCCATGGAAACCCCGTCGGAGAGCACGATGACGTGCTTGACGTCCGCCTTCACGCCCCGCATCTGCCGATGGGCCTCGGCCAGCGCGGGGGGCATGAACGTGCCCCCGTCGGCGCCGATCCTGCGAACCAGCCGCGCCGTCGCCCCGGGATCCTTGTTCGGCCCGAGCGCCACCTCGACGCTGTACGCGCTGTTGAAGGTGATGACACCGACCAGATCCGTCTTGTCCATGCTCTCGATGGCCAACGCCGCGCCCTCATCGGCGATGTCCTGCTGCGAACGCGTCGAACCCAGCACCCGGCGGTTCATCGAGCCCGAGTTGTCGATGACAAGAATCACCGCCGCCGCCGGCGTGACGAGCTTCTCCGGCAGGTCGAGCTTCACGGGCAGGATTGGCTCAATCTCCGTCCCCTTCCATCCCCCCGCCCCGAACGAGTCGGGCCCGCCGATCATCACCAGGCCCAGGCCGAGTTGATTCACCGCGTTCACCAGCACCCCGTGCGACTCCCGCGGGATCGCCTCCGCCGCCACGCTCTGCAGCACGACCGCATCGAACTGTTGCAGCCACAGCAGGTCCGCCCGCATCGCCTCGGGACCGATGGTCTCGACCTGCAATCCCGCCGCGCCAAGCGTGCGCCCCAGCGCCGCGCCCGGCCCGCTCGACTCGCCCCCACTCACCCCGTCAACGATCAGGATCGCCCCCCGCCCGGGAGAGACCGTCACGGCCTCGGCCCGATTGTTGCTCGCCACCGTATCCGTACCGGCGGCGCCGCCGTCGGGCGTCCACACCGCCTCGAAACGGTGGATGCGACCGTCCGGCAGCGGCACCCTGAGCACCTCGATGTGCCGCCCGCCGGGCAGATCCAGGTGCAGACCGGAGTCTCCCGCGACCGCCCCCTTGCCGATGTCGATCGGCACGCCCTCGCGGAAGAGCCGAAGCGTGCCCGATGCCGCGCCGGTCGAGCGCAGCACCACGCGGACCGGAATCGTCGCGCCCGCCTGCGCCGTCGGCGGCGCGTCGAGCGATTCGAGGACCACCTCGTGGTCAACGGAATACGCCAGCGGAACGACGTCGACAGGAATCGACCGCCGCCCACCACCGCTCGCGAGCCGCCGCGCCGCGGCCACCGCATCGCCCGAAGTCTGCACACCGTCCGAGAACAGCACGATCCGCCCCGCCGCGTTCGGCGGCACCATCGCCCCCGCCAGACGCAGGGCCTGCTCGATGTCGGTCGCCAGCGGGGCCCCGGTCCACTCCTCGGGAACTCGGAACGGCCCGATCTCCGCCATTCCCGCGGCCGCCGGCGTCGCGCCGAAAAGCACCACCCCCGCCAGATCGTCCGGCCGGCGCGAGGTCGAGGACGCTCGCAGCAACGCGCGGACCGCCTCCGCATACGTCGCCGGCGCACCATCGGCCATCGCCGGCGGGCGATAGAACGACTCCACCGATCCCGACCGATCGATGCACGCGATCACCGCCACGCGATCCGTCCGCCGCACCATCGACGCCCCCGCCAGCATCGCCAGCACCACCGCCACCAGGGCACACCGCAGCACGATCGCCGACCACCGCCGGACCGCGCTCATCCCCACAAAGCACCGAAGCGCGGCCCACGCCATCGGCACGCAGATCAGCATCCCCACGAAGAACCAGGGCTCATCGAATCGCAGGCTCATGGCGAGCCCTTGCCCGGGGCATCGGCGGCGGGCTCGGCCGGCTTGGCCTCGGTCTCGCCCCCCGACGGCGCGCCCGCCCGCTGCGGCAACCGCTGGAAATACCGCTGCAACAAACGGTCGAATCGGCTCGGAACGATCTGGGAATCCAGAGCCCGCTCGCCCTCGCGGACCGCTTCCCGCGCCAGGCTCTGCCCCTCGGGCGAGAGCGCGGGAAGCGGGTCGGTCGAAGCCCCGTCGGCAGGCCGATCGGAATACCACTCGGCGATCACCCGCTCACGCGGCTTGGCGTTGGGCGACGGCCGGGAGCGGGCATCGACCACGTCGGTGCGATCGGCCGCGGGGCCGTCGGTGCTGCGGCCGAGCGGATCGCCCGCCCGCCCACCCGGGCCATGCCCCGCGTCCTTGAGGTTGTCGCGCGCATCCTGGCCGCGATTCCGCATCTCCTCGGCAAGGTCGCGACCCCACCGCTCGAGCGTTTCCCGCTGCTCCGGCGAAGCGCTCCTGAGCAGGTCCTCGGCCTGCCTGCGATACCGCTGGGCCTCCTGTCGGCGAGCCGCCGCGTTCTTCGGCGCGTCCGCGAGTTTCTGGAGCTCATCCGCCAGCCGCGTGATGTCCTCGCGCGACGGCTCGGGAAGCGATTCGGGCAGGCCCCTTGGCGCCGAAGCGTCGGGCCGATTTCCACCCTCGCCCGGCCGATGCTGCTCGCGTGCATCCGGCCTGGGCTCGCCGGGCGTGGTTCCCGACTCGCGCTCCAAGCCCTCCGGCCTGGACGCACCGGATTCGCCGGCCGGGGAATCGCCCGGCGCGGGCTTCGAGCGCGGGCCCTCTTCCTGCCCATCGGAACTCGGCCTCGATCTCTCCAAACTGTCCCGCCGGACCGCCTCGCCCGTCCTCGAAGGATCGGGCTTGGAACCCGTCCGCGGCGACCCCGCGGGCGACTCGCTCGGCCCATGCCCCCGGAGTTCACCGTCCTTCCGAGGCGCTCCCGACGAGCCAGTCTCCCCGGGATTGTCGCGCTCACCGATCTTCTCACCCTCGCTCTGCTTCGGCCCAGACTCGGAGGGTTTGCGCTCGGCGGACTTCGGGCTTTGGTTCTTCGATTCCGCTTTCGGATCGGTCGTGGGGGCTTGCTGTTTGTCGCCCTGATCCTTCGGAGTTTGCTCGCCACGGGTCGCCTCGCCGGCCTTCGGCTCCGTGCTTTCAGACGGCTCGGCTCGCTGCCCCGCTCCGGGCTGCCGACCCTCGCGGGATTCGCCCTCCTTGGCCTGATCGCCCTTCTCCTGCTGCGTCGGTGCCGGACGATCCGGATCGGAAGGCTCCCCCGCCGAGTCGGAGTTCGACGCCCGATCACCCGGCTCGCGAGGTTTGTTCTCGCCCGGCGGGGCCTCGGAACCAGCCGGCTTCTCATTCCGATCCGGGATCTTTGGCCGATCCGAGGTCGGCGAGGTCGGCCGCCGTTGCTCGCGTCGCTCCGAACTCTCGGGTCTGACGCTCGGCTGGTTCGGCGTGTCATCGCGTATCGCCTCCGCCGCTCGCTCCAGCGATTTGGCGAGGTCCTCGGCGGGTTGCGTCTGCGCCGGCACCGCGTTGGGCCGCCGCGCCCCCTCCGAGTCCATCGTCTCGGTCCGCGTCGGCTCCCCCGATCTGGACTCACGCGCACCCGAATCGGTCCGCTCCCTCGCATTCCTGGCATCCTCCGACGCCCTCGCCGCGGCCCGAAGTTGCTCGGCCAGCCGCGCCAACTCCTGGGCCGCCCGCTCGCGATCCTTCGCGTTCAAGCCCTTGTCCGTATTCAGCAGGTCCTTCGCCGCCCGCGACGCCTCCGCAAAGTCCCCGCTCCGCAGCGCACGCGCAATCTCGCTCCTGTCGGCGCTCGTCCCATCCGCCTCGGCCTTCCGTACATCCCCCATCGCCTCCGCAACCGCATCCCGCCGTCGCTCAACCGCCGCCGCGGCCTGCTCGCGGTCCTTCGCCAGCGTGTCGAGTTCTCGCGCTGCCCGCTCCGCCGCGCCCTGCGGCGTTGAGGCGCCGGAATCGAGTTCCTTGCGGATCTCTTCCAGCACGCGCTGAGACTCCGCCGCAACCCCCGGCTCGCCCTGCCTCATCTCCGGCTCGGCTGGCGACGCGGTCCTCGTGCCGGCATCCGCAAGTTGTGCCCGCACCCGCTCCCGAGCGGCCTCGGCGGCCCTCTCCGCCGCGCTCGCTCGACCCAGCAGGTCATACTCCGGCACGAACAGACCGATCGCAACGGTCGCACCCGCCGCGACGGGCCACACCCACCACGCCCTCCCAAACCTGATCGGCGCTGCCCGCCGAACATCCACGCCGAGGCTCGCCGTCTCGGCCTCCTCAAGGGCCAATCCGGCGAATCCACCATCCCGTCTCGCGAGCGACCCCAGCGCGGTGGCCGTCGAGATGCGGTCCTTCAACCCGAGCCGTTGATCAACAACCGACGCCGCCCCAAGCGCGGTCCGCTGCCGGCGAAGCCCGTTCACAACGCCGGCGGCCGTGCCGACCAGCAAGGGCCCGCCGATCAGCACCGCCATCGGTGCCGGCACCGTGACCAAACGCGAAACCAGCACCCCCGCCAGCGCCGCCCCAGCCCCCCACGCCAATCCGCGCCCCGCCGCCTCCACCAGCGCGGCCATGAGCAACCGCCGACGTGCGGTCCGCACGAGTCGATGCGTGTTGTGGCCGATCGCGCCGTCCATGGGCCCCCTTTCCGTTCCCGGTATTGTACGGGCCGCCCCGCCCGATTCGCCGATCCACCACCCTTGACGACCCCAGCCTCCATCCCGGCCGAACTCGACCGCGTCCAAGCCGGTGGTACGTTGAGCGAGCCCCTCGCGTTCGCTCTCTTCGACGCGGTCTTCTCCGGCCTCGTCCCCGACCCGCAGGTCTTCAACCTGCTCAGGTCCCTCGCCCACCGAGGCCCCACCATCGATGAACTCGTCGGCGCGGCCCGAGCCATGCGCCGCCATGCCACGCCCGTCCCACTCGGCCTTGCCGCCAACGCCGCCCCCCTCCCCATCCTCGACACCTGCGGCACCGGCGGAGCGCCCAAACTCTTCAACGTCTCCACCATCGGCGCCATCGTCACCGCCTCCGCCGCCAATGGGCGCGTCCTCGTGGCCAAACACGGCAACCGCAGCCGCACCGGCCGCGGCTCGGCCGAACTCCTCGAAACCCTCGGCCTGAACATCCACGCCTCGCCGGAGACTCAAGGCCGGTGCCTCCGGGAAGTCGGCATCTGCTTCTCCTTCGCCCCCGACCACCACCCCGGGGCCCGCCACGCCGCGGCCGCCCGCAAGGCCCTCGGCACCCCCACAATCTTCAACCTCCTCGGCCCCCTCTGCAACCCCGCCGGGGCCACCCGCCAACTCATTGGCACCTACAGCGAGCACAACGCCGCCCTGCTCGCCGCCGCCCTCGCCCGCCTCGGGGCCGAACACGCCATGGTCGTCACCAGCCGCGACGGTCTCGACGAACTCACCACCACCGCCCCGAACCTCACGTTCCACGTCGGGGGCGCCCGGGTGGAGCCCCGAGAGATCGACGCGAAAACCCTCGGTTTCGCACCCGCGACCATCGCCACACTCCAGGCCGACACCCTCGAATCCGCCACCCGAGTCGCCCGCGAAGTCCTCAACGGCCACCCCGGGCCGACAACCGACATCGTCGTGCTCAACGCGGCCGCATCGCTGCTCGTCAGCGGCGTCGCAACCGACATGGCCGAGGGAGTCTCCCAAGCCCGCGAAGCCCTCGCTTCCGGCCGCGCCCGGCAGACTTTGGACCGATGGATCATCGCCGCCAAGGCCTAGCGAGCGGTTTCTGTCGGATGCGCAAATCCGACGCGCAGTTTCGGATGCCAAACGACCCGACACGCCGATATTTGCGCGGGACTGCGCCCGCCACCCCCTTGACGGGGCATCCTCGCCCTATTCTCGCTCGCCCGATTTGCCCTCAATCACACGCCCCGCCGACCGCGCTTTCCGACCCGACAAGGAACCCCACCCACCGTGCTCGACCGCCTCTTCGGCCTCTTTTCCATCGACATGGGCATCGACCTGGGCACGTGCAACACCCTCGTTGCCGTTCGCGGGCAGGGGATCGTTCTCAACGAGCCGAGCGTGGTAGCCGTCTGGAAGGGCACCAACCGCGTCGTCCGCAACGGCGAGGCCGTCGGCTGGATGGCCAAGGAAATGCTCGGCAAGACCCCGGGCACCATCACCGCCATCCGTCCCCTCAAGGACGGCGTGATCTCCGACTTCGAGATCACCGAGCAGATGCTCAAGTACTTCATCACCAAGGTCACGGGCAAGAACCGTCTGATCCGCCCGCGCGTCGTCATCGCCATCCCCTCGGGCATCACCGCCGTCGAAAAACGCGCCGTGTTCGACTCCGCCGAGCGGGCCGGCGCCCGCCGAACCTACCTGATCGAAGAGCCCATCGCCGCGGCCATCGGCGCCGGCCTCCCCTTCGCCGAGCCGACCGCCAGCATGATCGTGGACATCGGCGGCGGCACCACCGAGGTCGCCATCATGTCCCTGGGTGATATCGCCGTCTGCGAGTCCGTCCGTGTCGCGGGCGACGACATGGACGAGGCGATCATCAACCACATGAAGAAGACCTACAACCTCATGATCGGCGAGCAGACCGCCGAGCGAATCAAGATCGACATCGGCTCCGCCTCGCCCCTGGGCGAGGAGAAGACCATGGAGGTCCGCGGGCGCGACATGATCAGCGGCCTGCCGCGCAAGACCGTCGTCACCAGCGAAGAAATCCGCGAGGCCCTGCAGGAACCCGTGCTCGCGATCACCGAGGCCGTCACCCGCACGCTGGAAAAGGCCGAGCCCGAGCTCGCCGCCGACCTCGTCGAGAACGGCGTCATGATGGCCGGCGGCGGCTCGCTCCTGCGCGGCCTGGGCATGATCGTCTCCAACGCCACCGGCCTCCCCGTCAAACTCGCCGAGGACCCGCTCACCTGCGTCGCCCGCGGCACGGCCATCTACCTCGAGCACCTCGAGGAATGGAAGATCACGCTCGAGAACGACCTGGACTCGTAAGCGTGCAGCGCCCCCACCGCAAATCGCAGACCAGCCGGCACCAACTGCCCCTCTGATTTGCCATTTGCTGTTTGCCCCTTGCCACTTTGTCTCCCATGTCCCCCTCCCGCACCAGCATCCCACTCGCCCTCATCGCCATCGGGTTGCTCGCGCTCCTCCCCCGCCCCGCCCTGCGCGGCCTGACCGTCCTCCACGACCCGCTCACCTTCCTGCTCGCCCCCATCCAGGAACCCGTCCGCAAACTCACGGTCTGGCTGCAGGGCTCCGGCAAGCCACCGCAGAGCGACGCCTTCGCCGTCACCCCCGACGAGTGGAACAAGCGCCTCTGGGAACTCAACCAGGCCCGGCAGGAAGCGGCCGAACTCCGCGCCCTGGTCAAGGACCTCTCCCGCGGCGTGGACCTCAACCCCGAACTCGTCGTCCGACAGATCGCCGCCCCCGTCATCGGCTTCGGCTCCGACCTCTCCGGCGGACTCGTCACCGTCCGGGCCGGTAGGCGTGAGGGTGTCGAGGCCAACGCCGTGGTCGTCGTGCGCGGCGTCTACCTCGTCGGACGCGTCCTCCGCGCCGATGAGCGCACCTGCGCCATCGTCCCCATCACCGAGCCCTCGTTCCCCAAGATGTTCCGCAACCAGAAGTTCTCCGGCGTCATCATGCTCGACGAGCAGCGCCGCGGGCCCCTCTGGCAACTCGACTCCATCTCCGACGGCAGGCTCATCGGCAAGGTCTACGACGTTGACTCCGCCGCCGAGACACCCCTCCCGACCGCCTCGACCGCCAGCGCGGGTGCCGAGCGCCCGGAGATCCTTCCCGGCATGCTCGTCCGCCTCAGCGACGGCATGTGGCCCGCCAGCGCCCAGATGCTCGAGATCGGGCGCGTGGAGCGCGTCGAGCCGGGCTCCTACGGCCGGCTCATCGTCACCATCCGCCCCGAGCAGGACCTCTCGCACATCGGCGAGGTCATGATCCGCGTGCCCGAATCCACCCCGGTGCTCATCAAGTCCGGCCCGCCGCTCCCGGGCGCTGATACGCCCGCCGCCCCCAAGGAGAAGCGCAAGCCATGAAATGGCCGCTGCCCCTCATCCTCGGCTACCTCCTTCTGGCGCTCCAGCCAACGGTGGGCGAGGCCCTGCGCCTCGGCCACAGCGGCCCGGCCCCGTCCATCATCATGCCTCTGGCCGTCTTCATCGCCCTCTTCGCCAACCAGCGGGCCGCGACCTGGGCCGCGATCCTCATCGGCATGTCTATCGACCTGTCCACCCTGCGCGGCACCGATGCGCTTGTCGTCGTCGGCCCCTATGCCCTCGGCTACGCGGCCGCGGCGTACTTCGTCCACACCTCCCGCCCGATGGTGATGCGCCGCAACCCCCTCACGCTCGGGGTTCTGTCGATCGGCGGGGAACTCGTCTGCTCGGTCGTCGTGACGTTCATTTTCGCCGCGCGCCGGGCGATCTGGTGGGGCTCGTGGGCCGACCTGCCGCGCCACGCCCTGATGTCCGAACTCTGGGACCGCATCCTCGGATCCCTCTACACCGGCCTGCCCGCTCTCGCCCTCGCCCTGATTCTCTTCCCGCTGATGCCCTGGTTCGGCTTCCAGGATGGCACCGGCCGACGGCCCCACGGCGCACGCCCGTGACCGCCAGTCGTGTTTGATACACTTGCCCGCAATGCCGACGCCGCCCCCGATTGTGCTCTTCGACGATGGACTCGGGCTTCTCTCCCCGCTCACCGACCTGCGCGCGAGTTTCGAGGTCCGCACCGGCGCGCTCACCGCAATCGAGCGACTTGGACACACCGCCGGGGCGCGCATCGCGGCGTGGGCCTGCCCGCCATCCCTTCAACCGTTGGTTGGCGAGCGCATCGGCGTTCCACCGCTGGGCGACCTCCGCTCAGACGATCCGCTCCTGCTGGTCAACGGGCGCTGCCCCCTCCTCCCGGCGGCCGCGCTCGCGCTGGCCCGGGGTCAAGCCCTCGTGGAGGAGCGATCCGGCCACATCATCGCGGCCAACGCCAGCCTCAGGCACGCCGCGGCCGTGGTGCGATCCGACCCGGCCGGGCTGACCATGACCAAGCATCCCGGCCACACCCTGATCGCGCGCCCGTGGGACATCCGGGCCTTCCGCGACGCCTGCATCGCCCACGACCTCGCGGTGCTGGCCGCGGCGCGCCGGTATCCGTCCTCGCAGTCGAACCTGCACGTGGCCCCGTCGGCCCGTGTTCACCCATCGGCGATCTTCGACACCGAAACCGGCGCCATCCTGATCGACGAGCACGCGACCATCCGCCCCGGCGCAATCCTTGTCGGCCCCGCGTACATCGGGCCCAACTCGACCGTGCTCGAACGCACGCTCATCAAGGCCAACACCACCATCGGCCCTTGGTGCAAGGTCGCCGGCGAGATCGGCGGGACAATCTTCCAGGGCTTCGCCAACAAGGCCCACGACGGCCACCTCGGCGACTCGTGGATCGGCGAGTGGGCCAACCTCGGCGCGGGCACCACCAACTCCAACCTGCTCAATACCTATGGTGAGGTCATCGCCCGCCCCTTGGGTACCCCGACACTCCGTGGCGGATCGGGTCAGCCGGGTACCCCGATACTCCGTGGCGGGTCTGCGGATGACCAGAAACTCGCCGCGCTCTCCAACGAGCGCACAGGCCAGCAGTTCCTCGGCGCCACCATCGGCGATCATGTCAAGACCGCCATCTGCACCCGGATCATGACCGGCGTCGTCGTCGGCACGGGAACAATGTTCGCCGCCAGCGGTCCGCTGACCGGAACCGTGCCGCCGCTGTCGTGGATCACCGATTCGGGAACCAAGACGTTTGCGATCGAAAAGTTCATCGACGTCGCCAAGGCCGCGATGGCGCGCCGGAAGATCGTGCCGAGCGAGGCATACCTCGCACGACTCCGTTCGCTCGCCTGAACCTCGAACATGAACCCCGACACCAAGCGAACCTGGCTCTGGCAAACCTCCTACGCGGTGCTGGGCTTCTGCTTCCTGATGTCCCCAGTTGCGATGATCGCGACGGGCAACTGGATCATTCCGGCGATCGTCGGCCTCGCCGCAATTGGCCTGCTGTTTGTGCTCAACCGCGTCATCAACCGCCCGCCACCGCCGATACCTCCGACCGAGTAGCATCCGCCTCACGCGTCCTCCGTTTGCGAATTGCGATTTGCCGATGCCCACCATCTACCTCATCGACGGCTACGCGCAGTTCTTTCGCGCCTACCACGCCATCCGCACGCCCATGTCCTCGCCCGTCACCAAGGAGCCGACGAACATGTCGTTCGGCTTCATCGGCATGCTCCTCAAGCTCCTGCGCGGCGAGGGGAAACTCGGCGGCAAGCCCGAGTATGTCGCCGTCACGCTGGATGTCTCCGGCGACCGCGGCACGTTCCGATCGCAGTTGTACCCGGACTACAAGGCCCACCGACCGCCGCCCCCGGAGGACCTGGGCATCCAGGTGGACCGGTGCCTGGAGACGCTCAGGGCCGTCGGCGTGCCGATAGTCGGAGCCGAGGGGTTCGAGGCCGATGATGTGATCGCGACGCTGGTGACGCGCCTGCGGGCCGCGCACCCCGACCTGCGCATCCGCATCATCAGCAAGGACAAGGACCTCAAGCAACTGCTCGTGAACGACCACGTCTCGCTCTACGACGTGCACAAGGACGAGGAGATCACCGCCGAGGTGTGGAAGGCCCAGACCGGCCTCACGCCCGAGCAGGTCATCGACTATCTCGCCATCATGGGCGACAACGTGGACAACGTGCCGGGTGTTGAGGGCGTCGGCCCCAAGACCGCGGCCCAACTCATCGCCGAGTACGGCACGCTCGACGCGGTGCTGCTGGAGGCGGCCAAGGAGAAGTCGAAGATCGCGGGCAAGCGTCTGGAGAACATCCGGGCCGCCGCGCCGCGGCTGCCCCTGTCGCGCGAACTGGTCTCGCTGCGCCACGATGCGCCCGCGGAGCTCGACCTTGGCGCGGCGGATACCACGAAGTTCAGGCTGGGTAAGTTGATCCCGGTGCTCAAGACGCTCGGGTTCAATCGATACCAGGATGAGGTGCGGGCGCTGATGGGGGAGCCGATTGGTCCGAAGCAGGAGAGCGGGCAGGACCTTGGCCGGTCGGCGGTGATGGGGCCGGAGGCGGCCGCGCCGAAGCCGACCAAGTCGAAGGCCGTAGCGGAGGGCGGGGGCGGGCTGTTTGGTGGGTTGTTTGATCAGTCCGCGTCGGACATTGGCGGACCAGCGCCGGTCCGCATGCCGCAGTCGGGCGCGTATCGGTGCATCACCACGCCCAAGGAACTGAAGGCGCTGGTGGCGGAGATGCGGGAGGTCGAGTGCGTGTCGATCGACACGGAGACGATGGGGCTGGCCCCGCTGCGCGATCCGATGTGCGGTGTGTGCCTGTCCACCAGGACCGGCACGGGGGTGTACATCCCGGTGCGATCGCCGACGCCGAAGGAGCACATGGACGAGGCGACGGTGGTGGGCGCGCTTCGGCCGGTGCTGGAGGACCCGGCGATCCTCAAGTGCGGGCACAACCTGAAGTTCGACATGCTGGTGCTGCGGACGGCGGGGATCCGGCTGGCGGGGTGCTTCGCTGAATCTACCTCCCCCACTTCCGCCTTGCCGTCCGCCTCGGCCTTTGACTCGATGGTGGCCTCGTTCCTGATCGACGCCGATCGCTCTTCGCACGGGCTGGACTCGCTGGCCCTGGCGCTGCTGAACCGGACGAACATCTCCATCAAGGAGTTGATCGGCACGGGGAAGGACCAGCGGACGTTCGACACGGTGCCGCTGGAGCAGGCGACGCAGTACGCGGCGGAGGATGCGGATGTGGCCCTGCAACTGCGGGCGGTGATGCTGCCGCAACTGCACAGCATGAAGTTGTGGGAGTTGTTCACCACGGTGGAGATGCCGCTGGTGGAGGTGCTGGCGGAACTGGAATGGAACGGCATCCGGGTGGACAAGGCGGAACTGGATCGCCAGCGGCAGCGGCTGCAGAAGCGGATCGATGAGTTGCGGAAGACCATCGTGGACTATGCCGAGGACCATCTGCACCGGCCGTTCAACCCGGACTCTCCCAAGCAACTCGCGGCGGTGCTGTTCAACAAGCCGACGGCGACGGAGGGCGAGGGCGGGGCGGGGTTCGGGCTGCGATCGATCAAGAAGATCAAGACGGGGCACTCGACGGATGCGGAGGTGCTGGAGAAACTGGCCGAGGACCCGGAGATCAACAACCCGATCCCGAAGTTGATCGTCGAGCACCGGGAGTTGTCGAAGCTGGTGAACACGTATCTGTCGGCGCTGGCGGAGGAGATCTATCCGGAGGGCTCGCTCGGCGGCGGGCGGATCCACTCGTCGTTCAGTCAGACGGTTGCCGTGACTGGGCGGCTGGCCTCGTCGGATCCGAACCTGCAGAACATTCCGATCCGGACGGATGTGGGGCGGGAGATTCGGAAGGCGTTCATTGCGGAGGAGGGGAACGTCCTGATCTCGGCGGACTATTCGCAGATCGAGTTGCGGTTGCTGGCGCATCTGTCGCGGGATCCCGCGCTGATCGCCGCGTTCCACGAGGGGCAGGACATCCACACGGCGGTGGCCGCGCAGATCAACGGGGTGCCGCTGGAGCGCGTGACGCGGGAGATGCGGAACGGGGCGAAGATGGTGAACTTCGGGATCGTGTACGGGATCACGGCGTTCGGACTGGCGCGGCGGCTGGGGGTTTCCAACACGCAGGCGGACGAGATCATCACGGGGTACAAGAAGCGGTTTCCGGGGATCACGACGTTTCTGCAGGAGTGCGTGGAGCAGGCCAAGCGGTTCGGGTATGTGCAGACGATGCTGGGACGGCGGCGGCCGATTCCGGAGATTGAATCAACCATCCCGGCGCGGCGGGCGTTTGCGGAGCGGACGGCGATCAACTCGGTGGTGCAGGGGTCGGCGGCGGATCTGATCAAGGTGGCGATGGTGGAGTTGCACGGGAGAGGGGCCGAGGTGTCGTGGTGTCGGGGTGGCAAGGGCGCTGGCGGGAGAATCTCCGGGAACGTGGCCGCGCGGCACCTTGGCGGAGTTCGCATGCTGCTGCAGATCCACGATGAGTTGGTGTTCGAGTGTCCGGAGGCGGGGGCGGGGGAGGCCGCGCGGGTGGTGGTGGAGATGATGGAGCATCCGCCGGGGATCTCGCTGTGCGTGCCGCTGAGGGTGGATGTGCGGTGGGCGGGGAACTGGTATGAGGGGAAGTAACTCCTACCGCTCCTACCACCCGCCAACGAAAAGCGGCCCCGGTCGAACAGACCCGGGGCCGCTGTCTTTGTCACTTCGTCACTCTCTCACCTCGCCACTTCTTCCTCACGCGGCCATCTTCATGCTGGCCCCGAGGTCGATCGGCCCCGTCTCCGTGGATGTGATCGACATGCCGCCGCCGCCCGCGACCGAGCCGAACTGCACCATGAACACGGTGCTCTGCGGGCCGGCGACATCGCCGCGGCGGGGCTGGACGATGTACTCGACCTTGTCCACGCCGATGGGGAGCGTGGTATCGACGAACGACTTGTTGCGGCCCCCCTCGTTGGCCAGCAGCACGAACGGGCCGGTGCCCCCGTTGAGCCGCCGCGAGACGGAGTACGACACGTTGGTGCACCCCGCAGGCTGGGTGACCTTCCACTTGACGGTGAGCGAGCCGTCGGGGTTGATGCTCGCGCCGAACTGGTTGGGGGCCACGGGCGTGGGCACGACGCCGGGCGGGTCGCTGGGCGAGACGCCGCCGAGGGCGTAGACGTTGTTGTTGTTGGTGGTCTCGGCATACCCCTTGATGACAGCGACGAAGGCCGCCCCGAGCGTGCGGACCACATCAACATTGGTCTGGAGCGTGATGGTCGCGTCCTTGGAGGCCTGGCGGGCGGCCTCGGCCGACGAGTTGGCCAAGACCATGGTGTTGACGGCGTTCTTGAACTGGAGGGCCTGCGCGGCGGTCAGCCCCACGCTGGTGGCGTTCACGGACCACAGGTCCACGTGGACGGTGCACCAGTTGATGAGATCACCGATCTTCGTTGGCATGTTGTTGCCCATAGTCTTTCACCTGAACCTTTCCGGCCCGCGAGGGGCACGCATGTGAGAAATACAACCTGCGAAGGAAATCGGCGGCGATGCGGATGCACTTTATGAGTTGGCGGAGAATTCGCAGGAAGGCGCACCACGCCGGTGTCGAGCGCACGGCGGCGCTCCGGTGAACGTCGCACCCGGAAACGGCGGGGCTTCTCAACTGCCGGGCACCGTGCCGACTCGCGCCCCTGCCCTGATCTTGGGGTTGGTTGGTCTGCCGGTGCAGGCCCCCCCGGGGGCGGCCCCCTTCCTGCAACCATCCCCCAATGAAACTCGCACCCCTCAGTGGGACCGGACTTCCTCGATAGCCCAATCCATAACCATCAAGACCGCCTCAAGTTGCTCCGGCGTGATTTGATCCAGGCGAATGTACGGAAACCACCCATCGGTTCGCAGCACATGCCCTCCAGTGGCATCCCCTAGTCGTTTCAACAGGTCTTTCCAGCGATCCTCCGAACCAAACGCCTGCGTCCTTTGGAGCATGTCCTTCCGCAGCGTCAGGATTCCCTGCGCCGGCTTCAAGTCCTTCTGCTCGTAGCGAAGGCCGAGGACTCGGCAGATCTCCCCGGCGGCATCGCGGGCGCGGAACATGATCTGGACGGCGGTGCCGCCACGCTCCAGCCGGCGGTGGTCGGCCCACTGCAACACCCGCTCGCCCAAGGCCCGCTGGGCCGGCCCACCCGCGTTCTCAAGAAGTTTCAAAAGATCGTCGGCGGAAACAGTCTCGGGATTCCTCACCACACCCGGCCGCTTCCTTCGCTCAGCCTCCGCCGTCTGGCCGACCACGCGGGGCACGATCGTGCGAAACTCCGTGCCGGGCGGCCCCTCGAATCGCCGCACCTCCACGCCCAGAACCTCCGCATGCTGCATCTGGTTGTTCAGGAACTCGATGACCCGTTGCAACTCCCGCGGTATCTCGTCGGCAACAAACACGAGCCGCACCCGACCGGCCTGCAGGTTCGTATCCGCCTTGGTCCAGAACTGTGAAGCGTCCTCGGACTCGCCGAGAAACGACGCCAGACACACGGCGGGATCGATGCTCTCCTTGATGCACCGCGCCTCGAACATCGCCCTGATGGTCTGCACCGGCCAATAGACCATCGCGTTGGCGGCGTAGTCGAGCATCTGTCCGACGACTTCACGGCGAATTCGAGTGTCGGCACGGCGCTTGACCTCGATGAGCGTCGGGATCGCATCCTGATCAAGGAACAAGTGGTCCAGCGACCAACGGCTGCCGCCGTCCTCCTCGCCCGGAACGCCTGCCTCGCGACGTACCAGAAGCCAGCGGCGCGGAAACTCTGGATCGACCTGATCCCCGGCGAGGAGATTGGGGTGACTGGCGAGCCACTTCTGAAGTTGGTCCTCCGAGTCGTACGGCGACTCTCGCATCTCAACAAGTTCGCCGCCGTCACGCATTAGAAACATGCCTCCGCTCATGCCCGGCCTCCAGTCGCGGAACGATACGGGGTAGCCCCACCGGGGAGACTCTCCTCCCCCCCACCCCCCAACCCCCCACCCTCGACCCAGCGCCGTGACCCTCGGACGCGCGCGGCCCGCGTGAACCCGGGAGTTGAACTCTGCCGCCCTGTCCCGCGATCGGGGGCCGCGGGTGGGCGCCAGCAGCGCGAAAACGCCGCGGGAGGGGGTGTAATCGCTCCGCGGACGCACACAGAAACTGTTTCGAGCCACCGGGATGGAGCATCCTGTCGGCACGATGGAGCATCGCGCCGACACGGAGGAGCATCCTGCCGAGCCCGAGGGGTTTCTTGCCGCCGCGGAGGAGCATCCTGCCGCGACGATGGAGCATCTTTGCGAGCCTGCGGAGCATCGTGCCGCCGCGAAGGAGTTTCTCCTCGCCCCGATGCCCCATCGCCGGGTCCGGATGGGGCATCGTCCTGCGACGATGGAGCATCCGGCGGGGCGGGAAGAGCATCGCCCCGGACGCTTCGTTCGCCCCTTCGGGGCGAGACGGCAAATGTTCACCGTACCACGGGTTCCACTCCGGCGAAGCGCCGTCGTTCCACCCGTGGCTACATTCGGTCGCCCCGTTGGGGCGAAGACCGAGGCACCCGCTCGCTTACGCTCGGGGCTCGTGGGGAGCGGGACTCAGAGATTCCCGCGCTTCTCCTGCTCCAACTCCAGCGCCTCGAACAGCGCCTTGAAGTTGCCCTTGCCGAAGGCCTGGGAGCCGCGGCGGCAGATGATTTCGAAGAAGAGGGTGGGGCGGTCCTGCAGGGGCTTGGTGAAGAGTTGGAGGAGGTAGCCCTCATCGTCGGCGTCCACGAGGATGCCGAGTTCGCGGACTTTCTGGTGGTCTTCCTTGACGGACTTTCCGGCGGCGGCGAGCATGGGCTCGATGCGCTTCCAGCATTGCTCGTAGTAGGAATCCGGGATGGAGAGGAAGTCCACGCCGCGGGAGCGGAGGGCGGCGATGGAGTGGAGTTCATCGTCGGTGCGGAGGGCGAGGTGCTGGACGCCGGGGGTGTTGTTGTGCCAGTCGAGATACTCCTGCACCTGCGACTTCTTCTTGCCGGGGGCGGGCTCGTTGATGGGCATCTTGATGAGGCCCTGGCCGGAGGCCATGACCTTGGACATGAGGGCGGAGTAGTCGGTGGCGATGTCCTTGTCGTCGAAGGACATGAACATCTTGAAGCCGAGGACATCCTCGTAGAACTTGACCCAGTGGTTCATCTTGCCGAGCTCGACGTTGCCGACGAGGTGGTCGGTGTACTTGAGGCCGGCGGGGTGCTTGGCGTTGTGGTCGTTGAGGTTCTTGAAGAGCTTGGTTTGCTGGAAGCCGGGCATGAAGCGGCCGGTGCCGGTGCCGTGGGCCTGCTTGATGTTGGGGAGGGCGTAGAGGCCCTTGCCATCGGCCCCCCCTCCAGGGCGCTGGACGAAGGTGTGGATGACCTCGCCGTAGGTCTTGATCGCGGCGGTGATGACCGTGCCGTCTTTGTCGGTGTGCTCGGTGGGGTCCTGGGCGGAGGTGCCGCCGTTCTTGACGGCCTGCTTCCAGGCGGCCGCGGCGTCGTGGACGGTGAAGGCGACGTCCTTGACGCCGTCGCCGTAGAGGGCGACGTGGCGGGAGGCGGGGTGGTCTTTGGTGAGGCCGGAGGTGAGGACGAAGCGGATGTTGCCCTGGGTGAGGTAGTAGTGGGCCGCGTCGCGGGAGCCGGTGGTCTGGTCGGAGACCTGCTCGCAGGTGAAGCCGAAGCAGTGGCAGTAGAAGTAGGCGGCCTGCTTGGCGTTGCCGCAGTAGAAGCGGACGTGGTCGACGTCGATGAGGGTGAGGGGGTCGGTGGGCTTGGGGGAGACGGCGACGGGGTGGGTGGTGGACTGGGAGGAGATGGTGGCCATGTCGCGTTCCTCTCGAATGGGGTGGCCCGGTTGGGTGTCCCGGGGCGGCATTCTAGGAAAGGATGGTGCACGGCCCCCTCTCCACTGCCGCGCGGGGCGGGTTCCGGGTGAATCCCCGGGTGGTGGTGTGGGATTCGGGTGGTTCCTACACTCGCCTCCCCGATTGAACGCTGCGGTGGCAATGTGGGGAACTCTGACCCATCCGCCCGATTCAGGGAATGGCGGGAGGGGCGGAGTGTGAAGAATCGGTGGGGGTGGGAAAAAGGATCGCTTGCTCGTGATCGTGGACCTGCAACACCGGCCTCGCATCGGCCCCTACATCCTTACCCGCGACCTTGGCCCCACCGTGGCGTTCGGGGCCGGCGGGGGTGGTGCGTCAATGTCGTTTGAGGAGCGGGCGGCGAGGGCGGGGCGGGTGTCGCTCTCGGCGCGGCCGCAGCCGGACCGGTTTCTGGCGCTGCACGAGGACCATCAGACGAGCCATGTGGCGTATCGGTTTGCGCCGCTGGGTGGGAAGGCGGAGGAGGGGCGGTTGATTGCGGCGGTGGAGTCGGCCGCGCTGCTGGAGCATCCGCATGCGTTGAAGATCCAGCAGTTCACGTTTGACATCACGGGGCAGGCGTGGGTGATCACGCCGTTTTCGGGGGATGTGGATGGGCTTCGGTCGCTGACGCGGCTCTTGCGGGAGAAGGGCGGGCAGATGAGCCCGGTGGAGGCGGAGCGGGTGATGCACCAGTTGTTCGAGGTGATCGCGCTGGCGCACGGGGGCGGGGCGTTGCAGCCGCCGCCGGGGAAGCAGTTTGATGGGGTGTCGGCGGTTTCGGGCGCGACGAGCGGGGTGGCGCGGGCGGTCGGGTGCCATGGGCCGATCTCGATGGATGAGGTGCTGGTGGACCGGCGGGGGTCGCTGCTTGTGGAGTTGTATGGGCTGGCGCGGGCGCTGCACAACGGGCAGCGGCCGACGATGGAGACGCTGCGGGATGAGATCCGGTCGGTGGTGGAAATCGGATATCAGTTGATCACGGGGCTTCGGGCGGAGCATCCGCTGATTCCTGCGGGGCGGCTGGTGCGTCGGCTGGATGCGAAGTGGGATGCGTGGCTGAATCGGGGGCTGGACCCGTCGGCGGGGTTTGATACGGCGGAGGCGGCGATGGGATCGCTCCCCACGAATCTGCGGTCCGGGGCCACGCGGGCGACGAATCGGTCGGCGAAGGCGCGGCAGGAAACCACCCGCGGCTCGTGAGGGATACTGGCGGCGGTGCGGCCGCTAGGATTCGCGGGTTGGGATGGGATCACACATGGACGGCGGATCGTCCGTGTCACGGAAGACGGCGCATGAACGACTGGGTCGATGCCGAGGGCCACGTGGAGCGGGCGCACCAGGCCTTTGAGGCCGGGCGGTGGGCGGACGCGGAGTCTGCGCTTCGGGAGGCGCTGGCGATCGATCCGGAGCGGGCGGAGTGGCACTTCAACCTGGCGCTGACGCTGGAGGCGGCGGGGCGGTATGAGGATGCGGTGCGGGCGCTGGCGGATTGCCACACGCTGCAGCCGGATGATGCGCAGATCGCGATCATGGCGGGGATCAACCTGCTGCGGACGAACCAGGCGCGGGAGGCGATCGGGTGGTTTGAGAGGGCCGAGCGGCTGGATGCGCACAACGCGGCGTCGTTTGTGAACCGGGTGGAGGCGTATCAGCGGCTGGGGGACCACGAGCAGGCTGAGGTCATGTTCTACATGGCCCAGCAGTGCGACCCGAAGAACCCGGACGCGTACGTGTTTCTGGCGGATTCGCTGCTGGCGCGGGGGATGCACGAGAAGGCGGTGTGGTGCTTGCGGGAGGCGGCGACGCTGGACCCGGGGCTGCCGGGGATCCATGCGCGGCTGGCGGATGCGTACGCGGCGACGGGGCGGCTGGAGCGGGCGCGGCAGTTGTTTCTGCGGGAGCTGCGCAACGATCCGGGGGACATCGCGACGCTGCTGGACCTCGGGTGCCTGCTGGTGCGGATGAACCGGCTGCCGGAGGCGGGGGAGAAGTTCCGGCGGGTGCTTGAACTGGAGACGGACAATCCGGATGCGCACTTCTATCTCGCCGATCTGGCGGAGCGGCAGGGATTGATCGACTCGGCGCGGGATCAGTTTGCGGTGGTGCTGCGGCTGAATCAGAAGCATGCGCCGGCGCGCCGGCGGCTGGCGGGGCTGCTCTTGGAGCGGCGGGGCGAGGGGGACGGGGAGGCGGCGCGAGAGCTGCTGATGCAGGAGCTGGAGGACTTCAACCAGAACGCCGGGGCGTTCGATGCCGATGCGCTGGAGAGCCTGGGGCGGACGCTGCTGACGGCGAGCATGACGGGGGAGGCGCGGCGGGTGCTGGGTCGGCTGGCGGACCTGCACCCGAACGATGCGCCGTCGCAGCACTTGCTGAGCGTGTCGCTCTTTGAGTTGGGCGAGCGGGAGGCGGGGATGGATGTGTGCCGGCGGGTGCTGAAGATCGATGCGAAGTACGTGCCCGCGCTGCACAACATGGCGGTGGCGTGCATGCTCGAGGGGCAGTGGTCCAAGGCGCGGTACTGGGTGCACCAGGCGCTGCTGGTGGACCCGGACGACGGGGCGCTGCGGCGGCTGCGGCTGAAACTGCGGCTGCACGCGCTGGCGGAGGTTTCGACGTGGCTGATGGGGCCGGTGCGGTTGCTGTGGCCGGGGCGGCCGCGGCGGACGGCGTGATATCGCACTCCAGGCACCTATGGACACCCCGGCAACCAGTTTCGGATTCCGGCGGGTGGTTCCGGTGGCGGCGTTTTTGGCGGTGCTGGTGGTGGCGACGTTCTTCGTCGGGGACACGGGGGTGTATAACGACGATTATTTTCTGAATCAGCGCGATCCGGTGACGGGGGAGATCGGCGCGCTGGTGATGAACCGGCCGTGGCACCTGTGGCGGCCGATGACGCGGCGGGTGTTGCCGCCGATCGTGACGACGCTGTGGGATCATCCGTGGGCGATGCACGCGATCAGCGCGGGGCTGCACGCGGCGGTCGTTGGTTTGCTGTATGGGCTGCTGAGGAAGTTTCGCGTTCCAGCGGCGATCGCGGGGCCGTGCGCGCTGCTGTTCATGGTGTATCCGGTGCACTTTGAGGCGGTGCTGTGGAGTTCGATTATCTGCACGCTCATGTCGGTGGTGCTGGTGATGGGGATCTGGCACACGTATGTGGGGTGGCTTGCGAACCGGGAGCCGGTCGGCGGGGTGCGCCGGGCGGCGGTGCTTGGGGCGCTGGGCGGGGCGGCGTGGTGTGCGGCGGCGTTCAACGAGCAGCCGCCGGGGGCGCTGGCCGCGCTTCCGCTGGCGGTGATGGTGGTGGGACTGGCCGGGGGCTCGACGCGGATCGAGCGCCTGCGGCGATCGGCGATGCCGGTGGTGGCGGTGGGCGTCGGGCTTGGGGTGTACTTGTGGGGGTTTTTCAGGCATCAGAGCCTGCGCCCGCCCCCGGGAGTGAAGCGGGCGGCGCACCCGCCGCTGGCCGAGCGACTGGATGATCTGGTGCACAAGATCCCGGGCGACATGGCGATGCGGGACTTTGCGCGGGGCGCCTTTGCGGAGGGTGTGCGGGCGATCGAGGGCCATCCGGGGATGGCGGCGGCGGGCGTGGCAGTGCTGGGCATCGCGGCGGCGGCGTGGGTGTGTGGTCGCCGTGAGAGCGTCGCGGGGTCGGACCGGCCCAGAACGAGCGCGTGCGTGTGGCTGGTCGTGCTGGGGCTGGCGTGGATGGTGGCCTCGTGGATTCCGGTCGTGGCCGCGCATTCGGTGACCTCTTCGCGGTTGTACTACGTGCCCTCGATCGGGTGCGCGATGGCGCTGGCGGGGGCGGCGGGGCTGGTCGTAGCGGGGGTGGGCACAGGCGGGTCGCGACGGGTGCGGGGCATCGGCATGCTGGTTCGGGCGGCGGTGGCGGGCGTGGTCGGCGTTGCGCTGGTGGTGTGGATCGGGGGGGAGGCGAACTTGCAGCGCCGGTGCGCGCTGGATCGGGCCGAGATCCGGCCGATCGTCGAGGCCGTGGGTTCGACCATCGAGCCGGAGACGTTCCTGGTCCCGGTTCGCATAGAGAGTCGGTCGGTGTTGACGGGGTCGGGCCGGTTCGACGGGTATTTCCAGCCGTGCTGGTACTGGGAGTTTGCCGCGGGGTGGCGGGCGCAGGCCGCGCTGCGGTCGCGGGGCGTGTACACGTTTCAGACGGGGCCGGGGGTGGCGGAGAGTCTGTGGCTCTCTCCGGTGGACCCGCTGCACGCGGGGTTGATCCGGGCCAAGTCGGCGCGGCCCAAGCCGGAGAACCTCGTCGAGCTTCTACCGGCGTGCGGGGCGCAGGGGCGGTCGATCGCGTGGGACCGGGTGGTGCTGTTCGAGACGCCGGAGGCGGGCGTGACGCGGGTGTTCACGCGCGTGCGGCTGCATGTTCCGGGGTCGGCGCCCGTGGAGATCGTGCCGCGGCAGATCGCGATCGCCCGACCGGCGAGGCCGCTGCCGGAGGTGGTGCTGGATGTGTATCCGATGCCGGCGGACCGGGCCCACCCGAGGGGAGGGGCTACTCGTACAGGTCGGGGTACAGGGTCCGCTCGATCCCCTCGATGATGGCGTGCAGGATGAGCATGTGGAGCTCCTGGATGCGGTCGCTGTGGTCGCCGGGGACGATCCACTCGAAGTCGCACTGGCCGGCGAGTTTTCCGCCGCCCTTGCCGAGGAGGGAGACGGTTTTGCAGCCCTGCTCCTGGGCGGCGCGGACGGCGCGGAGGATGTTGTCGCTGTTGCCGCTGGTGGAGAGGACGATGACGACGTCGGCGCGCCGGCCGTGGGCCTCGATCCAGCGGGAGAAGACGTTCTGGAAGCCGTAGTCGTTGGCGGCGCAGGTGAGGTGGCCGGGGTCGGTGCAGGCGAGGGCTGGGAGGGCGGGGCGCTCCTTGCGGAAGCGTCCGGTGAGTTCTTCGGCGAAGTGCATGGCGTCGGCGGAGGAACCGCCGTTGCCGCAAATGAGGGCCTTGCCGCCGGACTCGAAGCACTCGGCGAGGGTGTGGGCGACGATCTGGATGCGTTTGACGGCGGCGCCGTCGGCGGCGAGGGCGGCGAGGGCGGACTGGGCTTGCGCGAGGGCTTCCTCGGCCCATGAACTGTCGTGGCATCCGCTCATGGGAAATCCTATCGGGTCAGGGCTGGAGGAAACTCATGTGGAGTTCGGCGTGGCGGAGGTGGAAGGTCTGCCACTCGGCGGGGGTGAGTTTGCCGAAGATCGGGTGGGTTGCGCTCGGGGATGCGCCGGGGGCGCCGAGTCGAGAGACCTGGGTGCGGAGAAGATCGAGGGCACGCTCGAAGGTGAGGGTGTGGTCCCAGAGGGCGGCCTCGGCGGCGGGGCTCATGCGGACGCCGGGACGGAGGGGGGAGGCGAGGACGCGGGACTTCACGAAGGGGCCGATGACGCGGAGCCAGAGGGGGGCGGCGCGGTTGAGCGCGGCGAGAGAGTCGAACGAGCCCCGGATGGCGATGGCGATGTGGCCGAGGACCGGGCCGGGCTGGTGGTTGCCGAGGGGCTTGAGGGTGCCGGCGCGGTGGGCGGCCTCGACTTTGTCGAGGTCTTTGGAGAGGTCGGCGAGGGAGGCGTAGGAGACGAGGCGGCGGCGGGCGGTTTTGGTGTTGGTGTGGGGCATGGGGGGTTGGGGTAGCGCGTCCGGGGCGTGCGCCCTCGCGTGGGTTTAGTGGGCGGCGCCGTCGGGGATGCGAGAACCGCACTCGGGGCAGGAACTGGTGGACGAGAGACCCGCGAGGTGGTAGCCACAGGATTTGCAACGGTCCTTGCCGCGCCGCTGCAGGCGAGCGTGCCAGGCGCGAACGCTCGGCAGGGTGAGGATGACCCAGAGGAGCGGGGCGGGGAGGCGGAGGAAATAGCACGCGGCGGCGGCGTTGAATCGGTGGGTGCCGAAGGAGGGGAGCCACCAGCGGTTCTTGTCCCGGCGGAGTTGTGAGTCGGCGTCGGGGTGGGGGCTCCAGGCGACGACAAAGGACTGCGACAAGAAGATCGGCCGTTCGCCGGCGGAGCCGACGTATCGGTAGCCGAGGGTGTTGGGAAACTCACGCTCGATGACGAGGGTGGTTTGGTCGAAGCCGATGCTGGGTCCGTAGGGAATGAAGAGGCGGACCTGTTCCCACATGGAAGCGACGGTGGCGACGAGGACCGCGAGGGAGAGGGGCGCGACGAACCAGCAGCAGAGGAACGTCCACGCCCGTTCGATGCGTGCCCAGAGACGTCGCGAGGATGTGGGGGCCATGCGCGATGCCTCTGATACCAAGGGAAGAGAATCGCCTACGCGGCGGGACCGAGCACGGCGGTGGCTTTCTCGACGATCGAGGCCGTGGGAACGACCTCCCCTTTCCCCTTGTCGTTGCGGGCCTTGAACTCGACGCCGCCTTGCTCGAGGGCCTTGTCGCCGATGGTGATGCGGAGGGGGAGGCCGATGAGGTCGGCGTCCTTGAACTTGACGCCGGGGCGCTCGTCGCGGTCGTCGATGAGGACGTCGTAGCCGGCGGCGGCGAGGGTGGCGGCGACGGACCTGGCCGCGTCGAGGTGCTTGGGGTCGTCGTGCTTCATGAGGACGACGAGGGCGTGGTAGGGGGCGATGGCGGCGGGCCAGATGATGCCGTCGGCGTCGTGGTTCTGCTCGACGCTGGCGGCCATGGTGCGGCTGACGCCGATGCCGTAGCAGCCCATGATGACCGAGTGCTTCTGCTGGTCGGGGCCGAGGACGGAGAAGCCCATGGCGTCGGAGTACTTGGAACCGAGCTTGAAGATGTGGCCGACCTCGATGCCGCGGCCGGTTTCGAGTTTGGCGGCGGGGTCCTTGGGGGATGGGTCGCCGGCGATGGCGTTGCGGACGTCGGTGACGAGGAGGTAGTCGTCCTTGGCGGTCGGGTCCTTGCCCAAATCTCGCTGCCAGTTGAAGTGCTTGACGTGGTAGTCCTTCTTGTCGCCGCCGGTGACCCAGAACTTCGCCTTGCCGGCCGCGTCGTCAAAGGAGATGGCGGCATCGCGATCGACGAGGAGGAGGACGCCCTTCTTGCCTACGGCGGCGCGGGGGGAGACGAAGCCGATGGCGAAGCCCTTCTTGATGGCGTCGGCGGGGTCGGCGAGGGAGATGGACTTGACCTCGGCGGCGGCCTTGACCTTGCCCTCGTTGACGTCGTGGTCGCCGCGCACGACGGCGAGGATGTATTCCTCACCGAACTTGGCAAGGTCTTCGGGTGTGGAGTTGACCTTGAAGAGGACGCACTTGAGCATGTGCTGGGGCTTGACCTTGAGGAACTTCACCACATCCTCGATGCCCGGGCAGCCGGGGGTGTGGACCTCTTCGAGCGTGCCGCTGGGGTCGCCGACGAAGTAGCCCTTGGAGGGGGCGGGACGGGGGCCGATGTCGCACTTCTCGACGTTGGCGGCGTAGCCGGAGGCGGGGCACTTGAGGATGGTGTCCTCGCCGCTCTCGGCGTTGACCATGAACTCGTGGGAGGCGGAGCCGCCGATGGGGCCGCTCTCGGCCTCGACGATGGTGAACGAGAGGCCGCAGCGGGTGAAGATGTTGGAGTAGGCGCGGTACATCGCGTCGTAGATCTGATTGAGGCCGCCGTCGCCGTCGACATTGAGGTGGAAGGAGTAGGCGTCCTTCATGATGAACTCGCGGCCGCGCAGGATGCCGGAGCGCGGGCGGGCCTCATCGCGGAACTTGGTCTGGACCTGGTAGAGGGTGAGGGGGAGTTGCTTGTAGGAGGTGACGCCGGCCATGGTGAGTTCGGTGATGGGCTCCTCGTGGGTGGGGCCGAGGGCGCTGACGGCGCCCTTGCGGTCGGTGACCTTGAAGAGGAGGTCGCCGTAGTCCACATCGCGTTTGGTGCCGGCGTAGAGCTCGATGGGAAGCATGACGGGGAGGGTGAGTTCGCTGGCGCCGGCCGCGTCCATCTCGTCGCGGACGATGCGGGAGATCTTCTGGAGGGAGCGGTGGGCGAGGGGGAGATAGTCGTAGATGCCCGAGCCGAGTTTGCGGATGTATCCGGCGCGGCTGAGGAGGATGTGCGACGGCGACTCGGCGTCGGTCGGGGCTTCGCGGGCGGTGGGAATAAGCGTCTCGCGCCAGCGATGCACGACGCCGCGGCCGGGACGAGATACGCGATGCTCTGCAAGCGGAAGAGTCGGGGGGGTGGGGGTGGACATGGGGGCGGATGGTAAGCGCGCAGGGTGGATCACATCCGCCGATCCGGATTCACCACAGAGGCACAGAGACACGGAGAAGAAGAAAGAGAAGGCGGGAGCGGGGTGGTGTGGGGATGGAAGAACAACAGCCCGGGCGCTTGCCCGGGCTGTCTTTATTTGAACACACGCGCTCTCTCCGCCTTGCTTCTCTCTGTGCCTCTGTGTCTCTGTGGTGAATCTTCTTCACGCCGCCAGTTTCATGGACCCATCCGCGCTGGTGGTCATCACGATCGCCCCGCCGCCCCCGACGCCGAAGGTGACGGTGAACTGCTCGCTGGAGGGGCCGCTGAGGGAGCCGGCCTTGCCGGTGATGATGTACGAGGCGCCGCCCGTCGAGCGCGGGATCGTCGCGTCGGTGCAGGACTTCTCGCCCACGGTGTCGAAGAGGGAGTAGTCGGATTCGCCGTTGAGCTTGCGCTTGACGAAGTAGATCACGCGCGACACGCCGCGCGGGTTGGCGCACTTCCACGTGAGCGTGATGGAGCCGTCGGAGTTCAGCCCGGCGCGCACATCGGTCGGCCGCGCGGGGGGCGTGCCGGTGTGGGAGCGCGGATCGGGGGCGGGGATCTGGGCCAGGCCGTAGAGCGCGGGGTTGTTGGTGGTCTTCGCGGTGTTCTGGATGACGCGCACGCACTCGGCGGCCTTGGTGCGCAGGGCCCGCACGGCCGCGTAGTACGTCTCGGTGGCGGCCTTGGCCGACTGCCGCGCGACCTCGGCGGCGTCGAGGGCGTCCGACGCGGTCAGCGACAGGTTCTTCATCGCCAGCACCTGCGCATCGCTGAGGGAGAGGGCCACCTTGTTGGTCGTCCACGGATCGACGTGCATGGAACCGAACAGCACCATCTCACGATTGTCACTGGGCAAGACTGTGCCCATACATCACCGGACCTTTCCCCTCCGCGATGGAGGAGCAAGAGGATGGCTCGGCGCGTTCGTCTCGAACGCCAGGAACACATGAGCGAAGACGCACCGGGAAACGCTCCCGAACACGCAACACCAGAAGCCCGAGCCGACTTTTCGGTGGCCGTCATCGTCGTGCCGAGTTCGCGGGTTGAGCCGCGTGTGCGGAATGTGCGGAATATTCCGAGAATGCCGCGCAGGCCTGTTTTCCCCAGCGTGATCCCCACAACGCGGGTCCGCTCAGGCCGCACAATCGTTCAGCACCGCACGTCTTGCGCATTTTCACACCCGCATCGGGCGGTATTCCACGGTTTTCGGACCCGCACCAGCCCGCTCCCTGCGCGCAACAAGCGTTGTTGTGCGCGCATCAGCGATTGTTGAGCGCTCAGAAATCATTTCTGAGCGCTCATCTGGGGTTGTGTGGGCCTCATTAGCGGCTCATGTGAGCGCACCAGCCGTCGGGCGGGCCGCATCAGCGATCGGTGTGAGCGCAACAGCGGCTGTTGCACGCCCATCAACACCCGATGGAAGCGCATCAGGCGGAGGTCACGGAGCGTCGGACATGGCCGACGCCCCCCGGCACCACCTTCCGGCGAATCGCCGGAAGGTGGTGGCACGGATCATCGTGGGGCCACACACCCAAGAAACAAATCGTTCACCGTGAAGTGTCCTAGGGCTGGCCGGGACGACGCCAACTGGCATTTGGACTGGGAAATGGGATCATGTGAAAGGAGTACTGCCCACAGACCAACCTGCCGGATTTCTCCAATCGGGCAGAGCCGTCGAGGAAGCCCATGGGCCCGCGCTCGGCTCCGTGCCACCAGTTACCGCCGAGGTGGTTCTGACGTTCCGCCATCGTTGACTGCATCCAATTGACGGGACCCGAATCGGCGAGCACGACAAAGCGGGACGGCGAAACCGCCACATGATCGGGCGACTGGTTCGAGCGATGGTTCGGGAGCGCTGGGAACAGGCCCCAGCCGTCGCGGACGCCGGGCCTGCAATACATCCACTCGTTGCACTCGTAACTAGTGCCCACGACGCCAAAGTTAGTTGTAGTCTCCCCGGAGACGCTGGTCGCACCGAGCGCGGGCAAACTAGTGGTGTCCGTCCCGTACTCGCGAGTCCCATTATCGCAGGGACATCGGAACACAGAGAGACGATACTCGATCCGGCGCCCATCGCCCAGATAGGGGTTGAGCGGCCGATCCGCAAGGACGTTGAAACCGGGAACGATCCCCGTCGATGGATACCAGTTGACGCCACCCCATCCCCAGCGCTCGTGGGTGCGGTAGCCAGCCGCGTCCCAACCGAAGGGAAAGGTGTGGTAGTCGTTGATATAGGCTGCCCATCCGGCGACGATCTGCCGGTGGTTCATGAGGCAGACTGCCGTCCGGGCGGCCCGACGCGACTCCGAGAGCGACGGGAGTGAGATGGCGATGAGCAGGGCCACAACGGCGATGCTGATCAGGGCTTCGGCAAAAGTGAACGCGCGGAATCCGCTCGAAGGGCTCACACTCCGCGCCGCGGACTCCGCGTCTCGGAAACCTGCCGTCATGGACATCCGGCAAACCATGCATTCAAGTAATCGAATATGTCCTGGGTAGTAAGCCCGTCAACTTGGTTAAAGTCAGCCCGCGGGTCCCCGGCGAGCCAAGCGTTTAGAAAATCGAAGATGTCCTGAGTCTCAATTCCGCCGGAGAGGTTGAAGTCCGCCGGACACGCCACCACGAAGACTGTGGTGTCCGAAACCATATACCCGTCGTCGTAGTCAGCAGTGACGTAGAACGAGTAAATGCCGTACGGGAACCAGACATCAGAAACGAATAAGGTCCCGCCTAATTCCTCGACCTCGTAGAATCCATTGTCCTGATCGGGCTCAGTTCCGCGGAATACATGGATGGAATAAGAATAGGGCACTCCCGTGTCTGACCACGCAAAGACTGGGTGTGTTCCGTTCGCACCGCTTGCGAGCACTTGCCCGGCGGAGGGGCTAGAGTTGTTCAGTGAGTACGAGGGAAACGAGTAGTTTCCGTTGGCAGCCGGATCGAGGCCCCACCCGAGTATGTCCAGGGCCCGGAGATCGTTTGCGCCGAAAAAACGCGGGGTCTTCGACAGGGCAATCGCATTATCCATCCGTGACGGCGAGGAGGCGCAAAAGGTACCGGTGGTCCCAACCGGCCAGAAGGCGT
>CALMPG010000015.1 GCA_937871915.1 uncultured Phycisphaerales bacterium | reverse complement strand
CCCCCCCCCCCCCCCCCCCCCTCCACCGGCCCCCCCCCTCCCCCAAGCGAGCCCGCGCAGCCATGACATCGCCCCCCTCCCCGCTCCTCGCCGCGCTCGCCCTCGCCGCCGCCTCCCTCGCCGGCTGCGCCGCCGACCCCACCCAGGGCTACGCCTTCACCTCCTCCCACGACGCCACCGTCCGCACCGTCGCCGTCCCCATCTTCGCCAACCCCACCTTCGCCCACGGCCTCGAGGTCGAACTCACCGACGCCATCATCAAGGAAATCCAGGCCAAGACCCCCTGGCGCGTCGTCCCCGAAGGTGGAGGCGCCAACACCACCCTCTCGGGAACCCTCGCCGATTCCCGCCTCCGCCGCCTCTCCACCGGCCCCTTCACCGGCATGGCCCAGGAACTCTCCGTCGAACTCTCCGTTGACTTCGACTGGAAGGACGCCCGCACCGGCAAGACCATCGTCTCCCGCCGGAACTTCGTCGCCTCCGAGGCCTTCGTCCCCGCCAGCCCCGCCAACGAACGCCTCGAAAAAGGCCAGCACGCCGCCATCCAGCGCATGGCCCGCGACATCGTCGCCGAGATGCGGTCGAACTGGTAAGGCCGCCACCCTCCGTCCTCCGAATCCGAAGCTCGAAACCTTGAGACTTGAGACGTGAGACTCGAGCCCCGACCCGCTCGACGCTCCACCGGCCCGCTGCGCCGCAAGCCCCCCTCCGCCGCGTCCCCCTCGACGACCGACCCACGCCCCGCAATCTCCCCACAATCTCCACCACCCGCCAAGGGCTAACCTTCCCCAAGCCGATATCCCTCCGGTTTGGCACGGCGTTCGCACCTCCCAAACCCGTCGATTTCCCACGCCCCTGAACACCCAGGCCCCGTTGCCACGTACAACTCCCGGGTCTGCGCGACACGCAAGCCCCCGCATCCACCATGAACACCATCCGTTCCACCTCCCACTCCCAACGCCCCCCCGGCCGTTTCCTCGCCGACTACGGAAACGACCGGAAAATCGCTCCCAAAAACAAGGGGGATGCCAGAAAGAGCCAAAACGGCGGCGACGGTGGCGGAAATAGCGGAAACGGCGGCGGTCCCGGCGGCGACGGCAAGAACCCTCCAAGCCTCCGCCCCAGCCGCGGCCTCTTCGGCCTCGTCCTCGCGGTCACCTTCGCCGCCATGCTCTTTCTCGTCCTGAGCCAGCTCTCCGTCCAGGCACAGCCCGTCGAAGACTGGCACGACTTCCAGACCCTGTGGACCCAGGGCGACCTCTCCAAGGTCGAGGTCAAGGACGACGGCGTCTACGCCGATCGACGCAACCCCTCCGGCGCGCCCACCCCCGTCTTCTTCCGCTTCAGCCCCACCTCCGACAGCCGCAAGTTCTACCTCGAAGAGGTCAAGACCCTCACCAACGGCAAGTTCAACGACCGCGCCACGCCCCCCTGGCGAACCTTTCTCATCCAGTCCATCTTCATCGTCGGCATCCTCGCCCTCCTCTGGATGCTCATCTCGCGCGGCCTGCGCTCCGCCACCGGCGGCGCGGGCGGCATGCTCGGCACCTTCGGCAAGTCCCGCCACCGAACCCTCAACAAGGAAGCCGTCTCCGTCACCTTCGCCGACGTCGCCGGCATCGAGGAGGCCAAGGACGAGGTCACCGAGATCATCGAGTTCCTCAAGAACCCCAAGCGCTTCATGAAGCTCGGCGGCCGCATCCCCCGCGGCGTCCTCCTCATCGGCGAGCCCGGATGCGGCAAGACCCTCCTGGCCAAGGCCATCGCCGGCGAGGCCGACGTCCCCTTCTTCTCCATCTCCGGCTCCGACTTCGTCGAGATGTTCGTCGGCGTCGGCGCTTCCCGCGTCCGCGACCTCTTCAAGCAGGCCAAGGAGTCCGCCCCCTGCATCATCTTCCTCGATGAGATCGACGCCGTCGGCCGTCGGCGCGGCGGGGGCTTCTCCCACGGCGGCCACGACGAGCGCGAGCAGACCCTCAACGCCATCCTCGTCGAGATGGACGGCTTCAACTCCGCCGACGGCGTCATCGTCGTCGCCGCCACCAACCGCGCCGACGTCCTCGACCCCGCCCTCACCCGCCCCGGCCGATTCGACCGCCAGATCACCGTCCCCCGCCCCGACGTCAAGGGGCGCGTCGAGATCCTCCGCGTCCACGCCAAGAAGGTCAAAATGGGCCCGGACGTG
Source organism: uncultured Phycisphaerales bacterium (assembly GCA_937871915.1). Lineage (GTDB taxonomy): Bacteria > Planctomycetota > Phycisphaerae > Phycisphaerales > UBA1924 > UBA4658. Next base: position 3,733 of record CALMPG010000015.1, on the reverse strand, counting down.
GACATGGAGCGCGTCGCCCGCGCCACCCCCGGCTTCTCCGGCGCCGACCTCGCCGCCATCATCAACGAGGCCGCCATCGCCGCCACCCTCCACAACAAGGACTTCGTCGAGCAGGAAGACCTCGAAGAGGCCCGCGACAAGGTCCGCTGGGGCCGCTCCCGCAAGAGCCGCACCCGCGAGAAGGAAGAGAACAAACTCACCGCCTACCACGAGGCCGGCCACGCCGTCCTCCAGGTCCTCCTCCCCGACGCCGACCCGCTCCACAAGGTCACCATCATCCCCCGCGGCAACATGGGCGGCGTCACCTTCTCCCTCCCCGAGAAGGACCGCTACGGCTACGGCGTCAAGTGGCTCAGGGCCACCATGCGCATGGCCTGCGGCGGTCGCATCGCCGAAGAAAAGGCCATGGGCGACGCCTCCAGCGGCGCCATGTCCGACATCGCCCAGGTCACCGCCTTCGCCCGCGCCATGGTCCTCGAGTGGGGCATGAGCGAGAAACTCGGCTTCATCCGCTACGCCGGCGTCGACACCCGCGAGCAGTTCATCCCCGAGAAGGAATACTCCGACGAGACCGCCCGCCTCATCGACGAGGAGATCAAACGCATCGTCGACGAGGCCTACGCCGACGCCAAGTCCATGCTCGAGGCCAACTGGGACAAGGTCATCGCCGTCGCCGAGGCCCTCATCAAGTACGAGACCCTCTCCGCCGACGAGGTCCGCAAGCTCATGCGCGGCGAGCCCCTCGGCAAGCCCACCGTCAGCGACCTCCTCGCCGCCGAGGCCCGCGCCGCCGCCCAGGCCGCGTCCGCCACGGGCCCGCGCGTGCAGGAACCCCCGCCGGAAATCCCGCCGGGCGTGTTGCCGACGCCGGCGTAGCCACAGCGATCACCGCCAACGGGTGGCACGGGCGGCTCGCCCGCCCGTGGTGTTGCAACACAGCCATCCGGCGACGACCCCCGCATCGCCGCTTGCCCGCCCGCAACGGCCCCGTCGTTTTCGTCGTGGCCTCACGCCGCCCCCGCACGCCTCGACGTCGGGATATCCTTGTGCTTCTCTCAGGAGTCCCCACCATGCGCCCCACCACCGTCCTCGCCCTCATCCTCTCCTCCGCCCTCCTCCTCTCCGCCCCCGGCTGCTACTCCAGCGCCTCCGCCGGAGCGGGCGACGCCGCCGCCACCTTCAACAAGGCCACCGGCAATCTCACCGCCACCACCAACTCCACACTCGACGCCGCCTTCGACGCCGCCCAGGGTGCCATGAACGACATGGGCTACTCCACCTCCGAGGCCAAGAAGGACTACCTCCAGGGCATCATCAAGGCCCGCGAAGCCGACGGCGGCCTCGTCAGCGTCGAACTCGAGCGCAAGGCCGACAAGGTCACCCAGATCGAAGTCGGTGTCGGCGCCTTCGGCAACGAGTCCAAGGCCCGCCTCATCCTCGAAAAAATCCTCGCCCGCCTCGGTCGCTGATCTCTTCCGGGTACCCCGACACTCCGTGGCGGGCCTCCGGGTACCCCGACACTCCGTGGCGGGCCTCCGGGTACCCCGACACTCCGTGGCGGGTTCACCTCGTGCCACCGGTTGGCCTGCTCCGAGGCCAACCGGTGCGGCCCTGCAAAACGCCCACAACTTCCAAAACCAACCGAACCACCCGCCCCCCTCCCCGGTCCAACCCCCGATGACCATCCAGACGCCCAGCGTCACCCTCGGGGCCGGGGAGTTGGAAGCGGTCGGGACACTCTCCCCCGATCCCGTCATCACGTCCCCACCCGCGATCGACCCCACCGACGAATCCCTCCTCGCCCGCTTCCTGCGCGGCGAGCGCGACGCCCTCGGCCTCCTCGCCGCCCGCCACGAATACCACCTCCTCGGCCTCGCCTCCGGCCTCCTCAATGGCCGCCGCGACCTCGCCATGGACGCCGTCCAGGAAACCTGGCTGCGCGTCATCAAGTACGGCAAGTCCTTCCGCTCCGGCTCCACCGTCAAGACCTGGCTCTACCGCATCCTCGTCAACACCGCCAAGGACACCCGCACCAAGGCCATGCGGATGAAGCTGGGTGGCACTGGCGGCTTGCCGCCAGTGGAGAACACCCCGGACACACGACCCGCTCACGACCATCAGCAGCAAACCCGAATCCGCGCCGCCATCGAATCCCTCTCCGGCGAGCATCGCCTCATCGTCCTCCTCTGCTACCACCACGGCCTCACCCACCCCCAGGCCGCCCACGTCCTCGACATCCCCGTCGGCACCCTCAAGTCCCGGCTCAACGCCGCCCTCACCAGACTCCGCGAAAACCTCAAAGAGCCTCTCGCGTAAGCGAGAGGTGGCCTTCTTCCTCCCCGCCCGAACCGCACGCCACGCTCGCAGGTCTACCCCCAAGAGACCTCACCCATGACCGACACCCAGCCCACAGCCCCCATCTCTCCGGACATCGAGTCCGAACTCCGATCCATGACCACGTGGACCGGCGAGAAGCCCGAACTCTGGAAAGCCGCGCTCGACTCCGCCGCGTCCACCGCCGCGCCGCGCCGGCAGCGCATCCTTCGCATCGCTCTGACCACTGCCTCCATCGCCGCGATCCTCCTCCTCGCCGTCGGCATCCTCACTCCCTCGCTCGGCAAGGCCCGCCCATCGAGCCGCTCCGTCGGCTCCATCAATCTCGACTACGGCGTCACCGCCCCGCCCGCCACACCCATGTCCGCTTCGCCCGACTTCGCCAAGCGCATCGTGTCGATCAGCGAAGCCAACGAGACAGCTTCGGCCTTGTTCCGCAAAGAACAGAACCCCACAGACGCACGCCGCGACGACTCCCATCCCACCGCCGACACCCTCGTCCGCCTCGTCATCCGCAAAGCCACCATCGAGCTCCTCGTCCCCGACACCCGCGAGGCCTTCGCCAGGTGCCAGCACCTCCTCCGCGCCGACCTCTCCGAGTTCGTCGAGGGCTCCTCCCTCACCGGTCAGGACAAGGACGCCCGGGCCCAGCTCACCCTCCGCGTCGCCGCCTCGCGCTTGGACGAAGTCCTCAACACCCTCCGCACCCTCGGCAAAGTCGATTCCGAAAACGCCACCGGCGACGACGTCACCGCGCAGGCCGTCGACCTCGACGCATCCCTCCGCAACGAGCGCGCCGTCGAGACCGAGATCCTCCACCTCCTCGAATCGCGAAAGGACGCCCAGCTCAAGGACATCCTCGAACTCCGCGAAAAACTCGCCACTGTCCGCCAGGGCATCGAACGCCTTCAGGGCCGCCGCGACACCCTCTCCCGCCAGGTCGCCCTCGCCAGCATCCTGATCCTCATCCGCGCCGACGACGCCCCCAAGCCCGAGCCCACACCCGCGGGCATCTTCGACTCCTTCAACCACGAAGTCTCCGCCGCGTGGACCTCCGGCCTCTCCGCCCTCACCCAGACCATCGCCTTCCTCATCCGCATCGCCGTCGGCGGCCTCATCTGGTGGCTCCTCCTCGCCCTCGCCATCGCCATCACCCGCCGCCTCATCCGCCGCCTGATCCCCGATCCGGCCGCGATTCCCGCAAGCGTCTGAGCAAGTCCGAACGTGCCACCGGTTCGCCCGGCGCTTCGCCGTGCGAACCGGTGCCTGCGCGCGGCCACCACCACGTCACCCCAATCCCTCGCTCATTCATCCACAACTCACAAGCCCCCCACCCTCACCCAGCCCAACTCCAACATCCGCCCCTCCATTTCCCCCATCCCGCACTCCCGACGGCCCA
>CALMPG010000014.1 GCA_937871915.1 uncultured Phycisphaerales bacterium | reverse complement strand
GGGAGCGTCGCTCGGTTACACTGGATGAGGTCAAACACCACAAGGCCGCGCTGCCGTGGTTTGGCGGGGAGCGTCGCTCGGTTACACTGCGCATAGCCGACGGCCTCATGCGCGACCTGCCGTGGTTTGGCGGGGAGCGTCGCTCGGTTACACTGGGCGTGCAGTCGGCGCAGATTCGCACTGGGCCGTGGTTTGGCGGGGAGCGTCGCTCGGTTACACTCGAGGCTTCCTACGCCAACATCCGCGGCTAGCCGTGGTTTGGCGGGGAGCGTCGCTCGGTTACACTCCTGGTGCAAAGCGCCCGCATGGCCGCCTGGCCGTGGTTTGGCGGGGAGCGTCGCTCGGTTACACTCTTGCCGACTACGAGCAGGCCCTCAAGTTCGCCGTGGTTTGGCGGGGAGCGTCGCTCGGTTACACTCGTTGCCAGCGTCCATGTCGCGCCGATGCCGCCGTGGTTTGGCGGGGAGCGTCGCTCGGTTACACTGAGGCGGCGGTGCAGGCGACCGGGGCGATCGCCGTGGTTTGGCGGGGAGCGTCGCTCGGTTACACTACCGGCTGGGCGTGTTTGTTGCGAGACACGGCCGTGGTTTGGCGGGGAGCGTCGCTCGGTTACACTAGGCCCCTCGCAAACCCTTGAGGAACAAGGGTTTGCGGCGGCCCGCGCCGCTAGAAAAGCATGAACTGCTGGGGCGGCTCCTCGACCGGCGCTCGGTTTTTCCCATACAGCACCTCCATCTTCCCGAACTGCCGATCCGTTACCGTCAGCAGGCGGACCTGCCCGGAATCGGGCACGGACAGACGAACCCGGTTCCGTACCGCTTCGCCCGACTCCTCGCTGGGGCAATGCCGAGCATACACGGAGTATTGCAGCATCGAGAACCCCTCGCTGAGGAGTTGCTTGCGGAACCGGCTGTACGCCTTCCGCAGCTGCTTGGTCTCCACCGGAAGATCGAACATCGCAAAGAGCCACATCCAGCGGTACCCCGATGGGTCGTACCCCTCCGCCGTCCGGGCCTCTCGTGGCGCGATTCTCACCATGTGAACAGCCCGTGCGGATACTCCAACGCGCTCGACTCGCCCGCGAAGACCCGCGTGAGCGAGTTCGCGGTCCGGTGGACAAGGTCCGACACCTGCCGGGTATCGGTTGCTTTTCGGTCCACGTTTACCCGGGTCGCCAGCACTTCCATGAGACGGTGCTTGGACGCGGGGTCCAAGGGGCAGTCGCGGCCGCGCTCGGCGGCCATGCGGGCCACCTCGAAATCGACGAGCGGCCGGTACGGTTCCATGAGATCATCGCACAGACACCACGGGTTCTCGCGCGACTTGTGGTGCAGCCCCAGCGAGGGGTGCAGGCCCGCCGCGCAGACGGCCCGCCCCATCGCCGCCCGCAGGATCGCGTACCCGTAGTTGAGCAGGCGGTTCTGGTCCTCGGCGTCGAAGCGCCGACGGAACTCGGCGTCGCGGAACAGCAGCGGCCAGTAGCGCTGCGCGGCCGTGGCCTCGACGTTCATCGGATCGCCGGAGCGCACGCGATCGGCCAGCGCGGGCAGGCCGCCGTCGTCGTCGTGCAGGCCGGCGAGCGTCCCGGCCTGGGCCATGATCTTGGCCTTGACGATCTGCCGCCAGAGCCGCTTCTTCACGGGGGCTTTGGCGACCACCTGCGCGAGCATCCGCTGGGTCTGGAGCGCGTTGGCCCGGAGCGGGAGCATGAGCCCCGCGGGGAGGCAGGCGGCGTCGCAGACCAGCACCGTCGCCCCCTCGGCCATCAGCGCGTGCAGGGCGGGCGTGGTGGCGATGGCCTGCGGGTGGGCCAGGATGAGAACGCCGACCTCGCGGACGGGCGTCGAGGCCTCATCGACCCGTCCCCCCGCCCCATCCTCGCGCGAGACGATGATGCACCCGTGCCGGAGCGAGACCTTGGCGGGGGCGCGGGCGATCTCGATGACGCGGTCACCCGCCGGCATTCTGGATTTCTCCGAGGTAGGTCACGTTCACCTTCTGCGCGTTAAGTCGTTGGAGTTTCTCGCCGTGAATCCTCAATCGCTCATCCTTCTTTCCCGACTTCTTGTCGGCGCGAAGTGCTGTGACAGGCCGACCGTCGGTGTGCAATCGCGCCTCGGACTGGCCTTCGGAGATGTTGGTGATTCGGTAGAGGGCTCGTTTGGAGGGGTCTTCGGGTGTGTCCATCAGAATGAACTCTCCCGGCGCGAGCGAGAACAGAAAGCGCTCGGAACCCTTGTCGGCCCGGTGCACGACCGCCTCACCAGCTCCCGCGCGCCGGTGCGCCTCCATGAGAGTGGTCGCAGACTCCTTCCATTCGCCGGCTCCGGTTCCCACCGCCGGGCCAGCGTCTCGGATGACGATGTGGTGGTTGGCTCCGAGCATGACGTCACGCGCACAGCCCGGGCCGATCGGGCGAAGCTTGCCCTTCTTGCCGCTCCGGACCCGGACCTTGTGAACCCAGCCCGCCCCGAGCGGCGGGTGCGTGTCGCGCTCCGCGAACTCGGTATACGCCTTTGCCGTGCCCTTGGGCTTGAACCCTTGTGCGCGGATCGCGCCGGCGACAGCGGCCCTTGCTCGCGGGTCGATGATCCGCGCCGCATCCTTCTCGGTCAGCTTCGAGAGTTCCTTTCTCACGCGCGGGTGGGATTCCCCTGGGCGCGGATGGGCGTAGAGAGTCTCATCATGAAGCGCCCCGCGGACCCGCCGCGTCTGCCGAAATGAGACGTTTATCGCCGCTACGCGCTCGCTGGCCTGCTCAAAGAAGCTGTCCCATGGCGGGTCTTGCTCGGGCAGTCCGCGGCGGCGCAGCCGTTCGGCTTCGGCGGTTGCCTGCTGGAGCTGTCCGATCGTGTCGCCGTCCGTGAGCGCGACCACAAGAGCATCGATCGCGTGGTGGCGGTGGTCGTCCCTGTCCTTGACATCGCGCTTGGAAAGAAGGGCGTTCAACCGCCACATCTCCCGCACCTGGCTTGTCAGGATGCCCGTCGTGACCCAGATGCGCTGGCGGCCGTCGGTCCCGTGCACGCCGCCGTACAACCGCCCGAGATACTCCGCGGTCAACGCGCTCACCTTGCGCGTCTCCGCAAGATGCGCCTCGGGCCGGTGTTCGGGGGGGATCTGGGTGGCGAGAAAGCGGGATAGCTTGATGCGCTTTCCCGCGCTATCGGGCCAGTGAGCGACGCGGGCGACGATCTCACGCAGACGCTCTTCACCGTACGCCTCGTGCGGAATCAGGTTCCGCTTGGTCCTGTTCGCGTTGACGTGGCAGAGGGTTTTGTTGAGGAAACCGTTGTCCAGGCACTTGGAGCGTGGCCAAATGTGCTCCACCTCGAACTCCGGGTTTCCAAGAATGTCCGTGAGCCGATCCTTGTCCATCTGTTTGCCGGTGTAGGGGCAGACAAAGCCGCACTCCTCGGCGAGAAGGTATTTCTCGACATCGCCGTCCTTGCCGGCGATCCCGGCGCGTCTGAGTATTTCGGCTCGCGCCTTGTTCTTCGCGCTCTCTCGGGCCCGCATCTCCTCGCTCATCCTCTCGCGGGCCTTGCGGGACCGCTTGAGGTCCCGGGCAAGCTCCAGCCGGATCCACTCCGGCTTGCCATAGCGGCGAACGATCGCGTTTACCAGTTTGCGCAGCTCGGTAAGCGCCCGCAGGACCGTGGGATTCCGGGGGTCGCCCACCGAGTCCCGGTGCAGCACGGCCGGGAGAAGTTCGTGAACTCCCACGTCCCGTTTCTGAAACTCATCGACCACCGCCGTCATGTACGGCGCGCCGATTTCCATTCGCTTCACGAGCCGCCCGTACGCCTGCACAGAGTGCGCGGCGTAGCCCTGCTCGAGCACGCAGTTGCCGAAGCGCACCGCCTGCTGCGGCGAGAGCCCCCACTTGGACTGACCTCGGCGCGCCAGCGCCGCGGGCTTGACCCACACGATCAGATCGTGGACGACCGCCGCACGATCTGTCTCGCTCACCGCCGCCCAGCGGTCGGCTCCAAACACCGCCCGGCACCGCGCCTCGGTGATGTTGCCGACGAGTTTTTTCTGCTTGCCCCGTTCCAGGTTGAAGCTCGCACCCTTGCCAAACCATTTCTTCGTTTTCAGTGTCGAAAACGCCACCTCGCGCCGTGTGCCGAGTGCCTCCGTTAGACGGGAGCGCTCCTCCTGTGTAAGGTCCCTTTCGGCCCCCCCGGGAAGCTGGACGCGCAGATTGTTCACCTGCTGGAGGATGCGGAATCTCTGGAAGAGCGGGTGCGCTTTGGGTGCGCACCTGGAGTTCGTGAGCGAACACCTTCCGACCAGCCCCGCCGCGCTCCTGAGCGGGCGCTGGAAAAAGAGGGCGCGTCCGACCTCTTCCCGGTATGTTCGCTGCTTGGACAGTGGGCACGGGGGTGGAACGGGTGAACCCGCGCTTCGAGACGGCTGCCCTCGACCTGGTGGGTGCTTGATCCTGTGAGAAGGTCGCGGCGCAGCGGTCGAGTTAAGCGAGGGGTGGTGCTTGGCCTGCTCTTCCCATAGCCGCTCGAACTCGAGCCGGTAGAGCTCGCGGGGCGTCCACTGGGCCCGGATGCGCTCGTGGAGCTTCCCGGTCGGGTCGAGCGTTGCGAAATACCCCGCGAGCGTCGTGCATCCCGCCCCCGACATGCGCCTCCGGAGGTCGTCGATTCCGGCTTGGACTTCGCCCACGCTTCCGGGCCGCGGCTTCTTCGTCTTCTTCTGCTTCTTATGCTCTGCCTCGTCGGGGCTACTCCCGGCATCGACATCCGTCTCGTCCGCGACCTGCTTCCGGTTGCTTTGGTATCCCCTTCGCTGCGCCAGGTGGTAGAGTGCGCGCCCGAGTTCATACGGTTCGAGTTTTTCTTTGAGGCCCGCCGCTCGAAGACGGTACGGGAGGAGCTGGCGTAGCCGATGGTCGGTGCCGGGCGGCTCCCACTTGGCCCGAAGCTCGGCATCCACTCGGCCGAGCAACTCGTTCCGCGCCTGGCCGGAGCTGACATCACCCGGGGGCATTAGTCCGAGTTCCTGCAGCCAGCGAAGAAGACGCCGCTTCCGAAGGCACCGGCACCTGTACTGCTTGCGCGCCTGGCGTGCTGCGCGACGCTTCGCCGCGCGCGACGCATCCATTCCTTTTTCGATCAGGCCTTCCGTTCCAGCCTCGAAGAGGTGAACACCCATCCGCTCGACCCCAGTCGGTTCTGCACGCTCGTTCAACTTCACGAGCGTCCAACCGATCGAGCGAACCCCCTGGTCCAAGCCCAGTCCGTACTTCGGCCCCACTTGCATGGTGTTTCTCCGGGGTTGACAAAGCAACCGAGTCGTGATACCTTGCTGGCAGTGTAACCGAGCGATGCTCCCTGCCGTCTATCACGGTAAAGGAAACATCCGCAGGGCTCTGGAGTGGCCTCACCGGCCGCGACCAACCCCATAGGGGCCTCCCTGAACGGCCCCTTTTTTCTTTTTTTCCCGCAGTGTAACCGAGCGATGCTTCCCGACCTATCACGGTAAAGGTTGCATCCGCCGGGCTCCGGCCACGGCCGCCCCGCAACGCCTCCCAGAGGGGCGTTTTTTCATGGGCCGTTGGTGCTCCCCATCGTGGGGCCGATCGCCGCGGGCCACGCGGACCAGAACATCGCGCAGGCCCGGGTCCCGGCTCGGTCCTGATCCTGATCCTGATCCTGATTTTGGTCCCGGTCCTAATCCTAACCCCCAAGCCAACCCTTGTCCCCCCCCCCCCCGCCCCGCCCCGCCCCGCC
>CALMPG010000013.1 GCA_937871915.1 uncultured Phycisphaerales bacterium | reverse complement strand
GGCGCGCGAGTCCACGCTGCACCAGTTCACCGATAACGGCACGCTGGCCGGCATGCCGCGCCGCACCCTGCTCGACCGGCTGCACCCCACGCTGACGCTCGACCACTTGCTCAATGGCTTGCCCGCGCCCACCCGGCCGCGCGGCGGGGGTGGCCCACGCCGGCGTCGCACGCCACCCCCGCCCCCACCGCCGCCTGCCGTTCCTCGTTGGCGCGCGGGCGCCCCTCGCGCCCGGCCTCGGAATAGACCGAGGCCCGCACCAGCCCCTCCTCCACCGCCGTCCACGGCGTGGACGCGCCCAGCATCCGCCCCATCGGCCCGCGCTCCCGCCCGTGAATCCGGATCTTCAGCTTGTCGTACAACCCGCTCATCGCCACCTTCCCGCCCACCACCCCGATCGACCCCACGATGCTCGACGGATTCACATACACCCTCTGCCCCCCCGACAGGCAGTAATACCCGCCGCTCGCGGCCATGCCCCCCACGCTGATCCACACCGGCTTCTTCGCCTGCAACCGGTCGAGCCCCTGCCAAATCACCTCGCTGGCGATCGCCGATCCGCCCGGCGAATCGATCCGCACCACCACGCCCTTGATCAGGTCCTGATCCTCGATCTCGCTCAGCGCCCGCCGCACCGTGTACGACCCGACGGTCGCCTCCCCCATGAACCCGCCCTCCTTGCTCTCCCCATCCACGATCGGCCCGGTGATGTAGACGATCGCCAGCGACTCCCGCGACGGAACCGTGTCCGGCCGCTTCATCAACTTCCCCATCATGGCAAACGGGTTCGACGTATCGATCGCCAGCGCCTTGTCCTCCGGCGTGTAGTCCGTCCACTCCAGCGCCGACGCGTTGAGCGTTCTCTCCAGGTGCATCGAGATATCCAGCAGGTCCACCGCCGCGTCCAGCAGCCCCACCCTCGTCCCCGTCTCCGCCAGCGCCATCCACGACTGCTTCATCGCCTCGTCGAGCTTCGCGTCGTCCATCTTCCGCCCGCTCTTGATGTGCTCGCGCACATTGCCGTACAGCCCGTCGAGCAGCCCCGAGATGTTCTGCTCCCACTGCGGGCTCGGCCCCGTGTGCATGTACTGCTCGTTGGCCCCCTTGTAGTCGCCGATCTGCACCATCTGCGGCGTCAGCCCCGCCCAGTTCATCGTGTCCGCCAGGTACATCTCCTCCATGTACATCCCCGGCACGCTCACGCCTCCCCCCGCCTGGATGAGCGCCTCATCGCAGTACGACCCCAGCACCGTCTCCGTCGTCGAATAGTCGTCGCAGAACAGAAAGACCTTCTTCGGGCTTCCCTCATGCTTCCGCACCTTCGCGATCGCCGCCCCGATCTCCTCAGCCTGCGTCAAATGCAACTGCGAGTCCCGCACCCGCAGCACGATCGACCCCACCGAGTCGTCGTCCCCCGCATCCAGAATCAGGTTCACCGTGTCCCGAAGCGTCGGATGGTCCCCCGCCCCGAACAGCCACGCCAGCGGGTGCGGCTGCTCCGTGAGGTTCCCATGAACCTCGATGAGCGCCACGCCCACGGCCGGCCCCGCCGGCTTCTGTGCCTTCTTCGCCTCCCGCTTCTTCCCCGGCTGCCCCGCGGCCAGGGCCGCCCCCTCCGCCAGCTCGCCCACCGCCCCCCCGGACGAGAGTGCAAGTCCGCACACAACTGACAGTACGACCGGGGCGGCAAGGGCTCGGGACAGGCGCATGGCAAACTCCGTTTCAAGGACCGTGTCGGTTGTCGTTTCAGGCCGCGGCGGCCCCCACAAGCGTAGTGACAGCCCCGCACACCAGACCATGTGGAAAATCACCCCCCACCCCCCAGCCCCATGCGGTTTCTGGTATGCTCGCGCCCGTCCGGATCAGGCGACCCTCCGGCCACGTGGACCAGCGGGCCGCACTTCTCCGGGCCAGGAGCCCCGCACCATGTCGAACGCACTCTTCACATTGGCCCAGCAGAACTCAGGCGGAAACGGCGCGGCCGGCGCCGCCGGCGCGATCGGCGCGCTCCTGTTCTTCGCCATCTACATCGGCCTCATCGTCGTGGTGATCGCCGGCCTCTGGAAGACCTTCACCAAGGCCGGGCAGCCCGGCTGGGCCGCCATCATCCCCTTCTACAACATGTACATCATGTGCAAGATCGTCGGCCGCCCCGGCTGGTGGGTCCTGCTGATGCTCGTCCCCATCGTCAGCCTCATCGTCGCCATCATCGTCATGCTCGATCTGGCCAAGTCCTTCGGCAAGAGCACCGGCTTCGCCGTCGGCCTGATCCTCCTCGGATTCGTCTTCATCCCCATCCTCGGCTTCGGTTCCTCCCAGTACCAGGGCCCCGCCGCGGCCAAGTGAGTTCGCCCCGTGGCCGTGTCGCACCTGCCCGATCCGATGTGGGCCGACGGCCCGCACCAGTGTCTCGGCTGTGGCTACGCGCTCGATGGGCTCGCCGCACCCGGGATCTGTCCCGAGTGCGGCGCGCCGTTCGATGTTCAGGCTCTGGTCCTCCACGGCATTCCCAACTCCTCCAAGGGCACGCCCCTCTGGAGACGCTTGGCCTGGATCGCCCTCATCGTGGGCGGGTTCCTGTTGACGCAGACGATGGTCTACATCGGCATGTTCCTCTCGTGGTGGCTCGTCCTCGCGTTCGCCGCGGCCATCGTCGGCGGGGCCATCTGGCTTCTGGCCACCGGCCCGCGCGACCGCGCCTCCACCGAGCGCTTCATCCTCACCTCCGCGGGCATCGCCCGCGTGCCCGTCAAGGCCAGGCCCGGCGAGTGGCTCGACTCCATTCTCATTCGTCTCGACGACTGCGACACCGTCCGCCTCGACCGCATCAGCCCCTTCTGGCGCCGTGTGCGTCTCGGCGTCCGCGGCGCAACGACCAGCGCCGACACCCGATTCGACGCCGGAATCCGCTGTCCCGACGCCAGCGCCGAGACCGTCCGCGCCACGCTCCTGGCCATGATCCCAAGGGCCGCCGCCCGCGCCCACCCGCCCACGACTCCCCAAGCCTTCCCCGGCTCGCCCCAGCCGCCGCCTCTTCCCTAGAGTCGCCTTTGCCATCCCAAGGCCCGCTCGAAGAGGATTCGCAGCCCATGTCCACCGCCGCACCCGCCGCCGCCTCCAACTCCGCCGCATCCGACAAGCAGGCCGCCTTCGCCAAGGGCCTCGAGGGCATCGTCGGCGGACAGACCGCCGTCTGCTCCGTCGAGCAGGACAAACTGATCTACCGCGGCTACGAGATCCACGACCTCGCCGAGCACGCCACCTTCGAGGAAGTCTCCTTCCTCCTCCTCGAAGGCCACAAGCCCTCCGCCGATGAGCTCAAGCGCTTCACCGCCGAGATCGTCGCCGAGCGCGCCCTCCACCCCGACGTCACGGCCTTCATCGAGTCCACCGGAGGCTGGCTCGCCTCTGGCCGCGCCGTCCCGATGGACATCCTCCGCACCGCCGTCTCCATCCTCGGCCACACCGATCCCGACGCCCAGCTCGTCTCCAAGGAGGCCAACCTCCGCAAGGCCAAGCGCCTCCTCGCCAAGATCCCCACCATCATCGGCCACATGCAGAACGTCATCGACGGCCGCGCCCTCGTTGGCCGCGAGTGGGGGGGTGACCCGACCCTCGGCCACGCGGCCAACATGCTCTACATGATGACCGGCCGCAAACCCTCCCAGCACGAGGCCAAGGTCATCGACGTCTCCCTCATCCTCTACGCCGAGCACGAGTTCAACGCCTCCACGTTCACCTCCCGCGTCATCTCCGGCACCTTCTCCGACATGCACGGCGCCGTCACAGGCGGCATCGCCGCCCTCAAGGGCCCCCTCCACGGCGGCGCCAACGAGATGGCCATGGAGATGCTCAAGGAGATCGTTAGAGACGTGGGCGAGAAGGGCATCGGCACCCCCGCCGTGGACGACTGGATGCAGAAGGCCTTCGACACCAAGCGCAAACTCATGGGCTTCGGCCACCGCGTCTACAAGAACGGCGACCACCGCGCCGGCATCCTCCACAACCTCGGCAAGAAGATGGCCGCCACGCTCAAGGGGACCTACGGCGGCATCCCCGCGCCCAGGTGGTTCGACCTCGGCGAGCAGGTCCAGAAGATCATGCTCACCAAAAAGAACATCCACCCCAACGTCGATTTCCCCTGCGGCATGACGTACTTCGTCATGGGCATCCCCGTCCCGCAATACACCCCCATCTTCGTCGCCGCCCGCATCACCGGCTGGTGCGCCCACATCATCGAGCAGCACGCCGACAACCGCATCATCCGCCCCCTGAGCATCTACAACGGCCCCGCCGAGCGCAAGTGGAACGGCTGACGCGATACGCCAACAATTCTCCAATGGACCGCGAAAACCCAGACATTGTCTCGCCCAGCGAGTTCCAGCGTGACTTCGCGGCGATCGCTCGCAAGGCCCAGCGCGGCGGCCGCGTCGTCGTACGCAAGGAGCGTACTTCGCTCGCGGTGGTGTCTACCCGGCTCCTCGACCGCCTCTTGGAGGACGCGTCCGACAAGCGCGTGATCGCCCGTCGCAGAAGCGAGCCGAGTGTGCCTTGGAACAAAGTGAAATCCCGCCTTGGCCTCTGAGAAGTCGAGATCCGGGCCGGCGACAGGTCCGTACGAAGTGCGGATCAAGAAGTCCGCGCAGAAGGAACTGGCAAGTCTGCCCTCGACGGTGCTTGGCCGTGTTGGTGAGGCGATCGAATCCCTCTCCACCAATCCCCGTCCCACCGGCGCGGTCAAACTCACCGGAACGGACCACGACTTTCGCATCCGCGTCGGGGTGTATCGCGTCATCTATTCGATCGATGACAAGTCTCGCACCGTGGAAGTCATGCGCGTCCGGCATCGCAAAGACGCGTACCGCGATTCGTGACCAGAGGACCCTGCTCGCATGGTCTCAAGCCGCCCGAGCCCGCGACCGCCCCGCCCCAAGCACCACCACCGACGCCACCGAGTTGAGCGCATCGGTCCAGTCCCGCTCCAGCGCCTCGGTCCACTCCGCCCCCATCGTCTCCCGCATCGCGTCCAGCAGCGCCTGCCGCGCCATCCCATACTGCTGCGGCATGATCCCCGTCCGCTGCGCCTTGGCCCCGAAGTCCATCAGCAGGTGCTCCACAGACCCCGGCCGCTCGATCTCCTTCACCACCAGCCCAAGCCCCGCCAGCAGATCCCGCGTCCGCTGCCACTGATCGCGCGGCAAGAGCGCCCGCAACACCGGCTGCATCGCAAACAGCCGCGCAAAGAACCGCTCCGACAACTCGTCGCCCCGGTCGGCCACCGCCTCGTGCGAGCGACGGATGTTGTGCAGTTGCATCGGTGTCATGGTGAAACCCCATCGAGCAGAGGTCTACACCGCCTATCGACCCAACCAAGGGGGTCACTTCACCCGCCGCCGGCGCCTTGCCACAGTCTTGGCCCCGGAGGGGTTGCAGTCCCTTGCCGTGGGCGTCAGCCCGCGGATCAATTCTCCCGCCTTCCCAAGCCCCAGAGGGGCCAACGTGCGACGATCGCACGCGATCCCGGCCCGCGAGACTGGGTTATGGGACACTCACCTGCCCCCATTTTCTGTACCAGGTGCTATGAGAGTCGGTGGGTGAGAATAGGGCTGCACGCCGGTCGGGCTGGAAGGAGGGGCGCAGCCCCGACTGGAAGACCGACCGGCGTGCGCGGCCGCGACGGGAGGCCTGCGGCGAACACCGCCGGGGGCACGTAGCCATCCCTCAGGATCGCCATGTCCAGAGCCTGATCCGCGACCAGCCGCTTGAGCCGCGTGTTCTCGACCTCCAACTCCCTCAGCCGCCGCGCCTCGCCCTCCTTCATCCCGCCGTATTGCGCCCGCCATCGGTTGTACGTCTGCTCGCTCACGCCAAGCTGCTGCACGACCTGCGCGACCGTCCGCCCCGCCGCCAGCATCGCGTCGGCCTCACGCAGCTTCGCCACAATCTGTTCCGGTGTGTGCCTTGTCCGCCTCATCTTCGAGAGACTCCCAGACCCTTCCGGCGTCCGTCGGGACTCTCATGGGCCTGGATCAGGATGTGGGAGGCAGCTCACACCCATGGCGCAATCGCCACGTTTGGGGTAGGGCGCGCGGTGCTCAACGGGGATTCGTAAGAGTCTCTCCTAATCCCCGCCGGGGCTCCTTGAAGCTCTACGAGCGGCGGAGTCAGGACTTGTCAAGTTAGACCTGGCAGCCGCGAGACTGGGTTTCATGGAAACTCTGGACCCTCCTATTCCTCACGCACCGGAGTCCACTGACTCAAGTCAAACTGCTCTTGCTTCTTCATCAACTGGAAGAATCGCTGCGAGACCACAAGCGGATCGACGAGGGCTCGTTTGGAATCTTCACCGGGGTGCGGGCGGGCAAAGTCGAACGGGCCGACCTTGTCAAGATCCGCCTTGGCGTAGGCCATGCGATAATCGACGTCGATGGGATTGCGAGAGAGGCGATGCTCGCCGTTCACCATGTGGGTGAAGGCAAGCGGCAGCATCGGCGGGAGCACAACCGAGGGGCGGACTTCCCAGAGTGACGGCTCGCCGAGGCTGGGCGTGCTCCCTTTGGCGATCAGGTCACGGAGCTGCGCCACATCACTGCGCTCGTCGACAAAGTACGCAGGCACGTACGACACGCCGACAAACGTGCCGTCGTCCAGCATCCTGCGTCCCTGCATGGTGGCGATCAGATGGCCAAAGTCCGTTCCGGCGAATGACCATTTCTTAGTCGACTCTTCAAGCGCAAGCAGCCGCACCGCAGGATCCGGCGCATCAGTGTTTTGTTCATCGAACTGCGGATGCCATCCTCGAAGTCGCCAAGAAATGAAACGTGCACCCGCGTAGTCGGCTTCGTCATACCGAATGGTCTTCGTGAAGGAAAACTCCTTACCGGGCTTGTATGCCTTCCACTTGCCTGTCGGTTCTCGGCTAAGACCTGCGGCCTTGAGCTCCTGGAGAATGTGCGAAACTCGCGGGTCATTCTCTGGCAAGACGATGCGAAAACTATACTTGCCATCCCCTCCTTCAGGGTATAGGCGGCAGAGTCGTTCCACGAGGCCCTTGCCTACTTCCGTGACGATTACGTCGCTAATAACTACTGATACGTTCATGGGCAACCCTGACTAATAAGGCAGGTGGCCCCGCCATAGAGCGCATCCCACCGTGCCACTACCTTCTTGCTCTGAAGAAGGTAGTGCCGTCTCGCGGGGGCCGCGGCCCGTAGTTGAATCGCACATTCGCCAATCTCCACGCGCAACCCGTCGCACCAACGCACCCGCCGCTCCGTCGCCCTCACCACGGTAGCACCCCACCGTCATAGTTCAAGAACGCCCCGCTCTGCCCCGGCGTCAACCCATCGATCGTCCCCATCATGAACCCCACCGCCTCCTCCACCGACAAGTCCCCCTTCGGCCCCCCCATATCCGTCCGCACCCACCCCGGATGCATCGCCACGCTCGAAAACGGCGGCCCCGGTTCCTTCGCCAACTCCGCCGCCAACGACCGATTCAACTGATTCAGCGCGGCCTTGCTCGCCCGATACCCATACGACGACCCCCCATCGTTCTTCGCGATCGACCCCAGTTGGCTCGTGATCTGCACGATCGTCCGCCCCCTCCCCGCCCGCAGGTTCTCGATCAGCGCCCTGGTCACCAGCATCGGCGCGATCGCGTTCACCATGAACACCCGGGCCAGTTCCGCCGCGTCCAACACCGCCAGCGACTTCGACGACGACGTGATCCCCGCGTTGTTGATCAGCACATCGATCGCGCGCCCCCGCATCGCCACGCCCAGCGCCTCGATCGACGCCGCATCCTCCACATCCAGCCGCTCCACCCGCAGCCGATCGCACGCCAGCCCTTGGAGCCCTTTCGCCCCTTCCGGGTCTCGCGCCGTCGCCACCACCTCATCCCCGCGCTCCAGAAACCGGCGCACAAACCCCAGCCCGATCCCCCGCGAGCCACCCGTGATCAACACCCTCGTCGGTCCGTTCGTCATGGCGCAGGCACTCCGCTCGATGATGTCCCGGCGCCGACGGTGAGGTCCTCCTCGCCGCACGTCACCAGCACCCGATCATAACTCGGGTTCCCGCTCGGCCCCGGCCCCACCGTCACCCGCATCACCCCCTCGCTCAGCGCCGCCGGAACATCCACCGTCACCGTCTCCCACGCCCTGCTCGCCCTGATCGCCCTCGGGTCCAGCCGCTTCCGCTGCAACTCCGTCCCATCCACCGTCCACACCAGGTCCACCCCGTCCCCCAGCACATTCAGATCAATCACCGACTCATCGAACGTCGCGTGGAACACAAACCGCCGCGCCTTCCCCGTCCGCTCCGGATTGGTCTCCGCCAGCGACACCTGCATCTGGTCCGTGTCCCCATCCTGGATCTTTATCCCCGCCACCGGCGGGTGCATCCGCGCGGCACAATCCGCCGCTCCCCAACTCGGCACGATCTGGAAGCGGACCTTCGACCGTTCCGTCCCGCCCCCCTCCCCGTGCGTCCACACCCAGTCCAGCACCCACGGCCGCCCCGTCGCCATCGGAAACGCCATGGCCATCTCTCTCGCTCTCTCGCCTCTGGCTACCGCCGCCGCCACCTGCGGAAACTCCATCCGCGCCGTCGTCCCGTCCGCACGCTTCGTCACGATCGCCGACACCAGCGTCACCTCCTGCCGCTCATCGATCGTGTACGGCACGATCATCGCCAGCGGAAACTCCGGGCACACCGTGTCCTTGCGCGGCGTCGGCAGATGTCGCATGAAATGCGACCACGCGATGATCGACGGATCCCCCAGCCGCACGATCGCCGTCGGCTCCGCGCGGGAATACACCGCCGCCGCGTGAACCTCGTCGCTCCCGTACACCCGTTTCACCTCGGTGTTGATCGCCCACGGCGACATCCAGATCGGCTGGAACGAGCCGCCCGGGCGCGCCGTGGTCGGCCCCTCCGGGTCCGGCTCCCAACGCATCGGAACCAGCAGGGTCCCCGGCGCGGGGTTGGGAATCGCCCGGCGCAGCGACCGCATCATCCGCCCGTCCGCCTCGTACCGGTGCCGCATGTGCCACTGCGCGCCCACCATGTACACGCTCCCCACCACCGCCAGCACCCCCGCACCCAGGGCCACTCCCGTCCGTCCAATCGCCGCGATCCGTCCAATCCGTCCTACCGCAAGGTCCAGGCCCCCGGCCAGCGCCATCAGCGCGCACGCCAGCGGAAAGTACGCCAGCCGCGGCGAGATGCCCGCCCCTTGGATCGCCGCGATCGGAACCAGCGACAACAGAGCCCCCAGCACGCCAAACACCACCAGAGCCCCCGGATGCACGCGACGCCTCTCCATCGCATCACCATGATCCGCCGCTCGATCGTCGCGCCGCTCCGACCACCACGCCCACACCCACGCCCCC
>CALMPG010000012.1 GCA_937871915.1 uncultured Phycisphaerales bacterium | reverse complement strand
GCAGGCGCCCTTTTTCGCGGTGGCCCGGGGGGGCGCCGGCAGGGGGGCAACCGCCCCCCGAACGGTTCGCTGGCCCCGCTCGTGCCCCATCCCCCCCCCCCCGAGGCCGCCCCCCCCCCCGCCGTAGTACCGCGCCCCCGGATACCCCTCGGCATACTTGTTGGTCAGGCACGTCCCCATCGCGTGCATGACGGCGGGCGAAACATGGTTCTCGCTGGCGATGAGTTCGAGTGTGTGGGCCTGCCGGTCCCCCTCCTTGGCGATCAGGTCCGCGATGTCCGGGTCCGTCCGGCGGATGAGGGCGAGCGTGGCGTCGGTGATGGGGTCGTGCGACATAGGAAGGAACGGTATGGGCGTTGCGTCGGAGTGGAGCGTCGTCGCGAGTTCTAGCCGAACTGGCTCATGAGCCACCACCCGATGGCGCTCCCGGTGTCTTTGTCCACGATCAGGCAGGTCACCAGCGACCCGAGCAGGGCGATGGTGAGCATCACCACCGTCACCGCCGCGGCCCGCGGGAGCCGCAGATACGCACTGGTGAACAGCCACCACCAGCGGATGATTCACCCCGCGGCCCCAACAAACAGGAGCAACCCCAGCATCGTCCACAGCCCCCTCGCGACAAGCGAGAACGACCCGCTCGCGTAGATCGGCACGCCCATCACGACCGCATCAACCACAAGAACCACCCCGGCGACAACCAGCGAGTACGCCCAGCCGCGAAGCAGATGGACCCGCCGCACCTTCGACCGCGCCATCGTCTGCTCGAGCACAAAGAACGGCAGCGGCGCGAGCAACGCCCACAGCAGCAGGATCAGCCCCAGCGGCCCCACCAGTCGTTCCCAGCCGCGCGTGTACGGCCAGATCGCCATGGTGAGCAGTTCGCCCCAGTTGAACACCGTCACCGGCGCCGTCCTGCCGGCCGTGCCCACCCGGACCCAGACCACGCCCCAAAGGTCCTTGTGGCTCAGCCCCACACGAATCGCCACGACCAAGGTATGGCTTGCCAGAACGGCCAGCATCGCGATCAAGGCCAGCGATCGCACCCGCACCGGCGCGGCCAGCCTCATCTGCCGCCACAGCCGTCCCGGCGTTGGAATACGAAGCAGCCTCCGCACCAGCGCCCGAAACCGCCCCCGCCGCGCATGCTCGTACGACCACGACGGATAGATGCGCTCGGGCCGGAAGATGTCCACCCACTCGTACGCCAGCCCGCACTCGGTACAGATCCCCTCGAGCGGACACGCCTCCGCCCACGTCGGCACAATGCCCGAAACGTCGTAGCCGCAGCGGGGGCAGATGTGCTCGGGGGCGGAGCGGGCCATCGCTATCGGTATACCACATTCCGGCACACCCGTTTCAATCCAGTCACTCGACGGGGCTCAGGGCCACGCACGCGCCGGCCACTTCGGCCGCGCCCGCCGCCCGCGTCAGGTCCACCCGCGAATACACCCCCCGCTCATGGTCGCTGTTGAGCACCACCGCCCTCGGCCCCACCACCATGCACCCCGCCCCCGCCTTCTCGTGCCCCAGCACGAACAGCCCCCCCCCCCACCGCTCCCCGAGCCCATCGAAGTGCTCCGGCGTCCACCCCCGGCCCCACGCCATCAGGTACGCGCTCCCCGTGCGCGGCAGGAAATCCTCATCCACCAGCTCCCGCTCCAGCACGCCCGGATCGAACCGGTCCATCAGCCCCGGCGCGGGCAGCGAGTGCGAACACAGAATGTCCGGCAACCCCGGGCGGGTGATCCGCAGGGCCAGAGCCATCGATCGGATGAACCCGCCGATCGCCTCCCTCACCGCCCCCAGGTCCGCCCCATCCCCGAACGTCGCCCCGAGGGCCTCATCGAACGCCTCGTTGCACCTCACCCCATCCTTCACCACCGCGCTGCCGATCAACTGCGCGATCTCGTGATTCGCCAGCAGCACGTGCACGCGCTCGGGAAACGCCGCCTTGAGCGCCGCCGCCCGCACCAGCACGCGATACGAATAGTCCATCCCGTTCACCAGCCGCTCGCCATGGATGAGCTCGTGGAGCGTGAGATGGCACGCACGGGTGGTCCGGCTCTCCGAGCCGGACGGGTCCGCCTCGTCCATCCCCGCCGCCCGCACAACCCGGGCCAGGTGCAGCGGGCTGTCGTGCAGATCCCCCGTGGCGATGAGCGTCCCCGCGGGCGTGCCCGCGTCCTCCGCCCGCACCTCTACCACGTCGATCGACCCCCGCCGGCACGACGCCTCGCGATTCGCGCGCGCCCCCGCCCGCAGCGCGCCCACCACCGCCCCGGCGTCCCGCATGTCCACTTGTTCAAGGATGGATGTCAATGGTCCTCACATCCGACATCCGACCCGACCGCGCCCGATTCAGTTGTCCGCATCCGCGATCCCCGGCCCCGGATCGACCGGCGGCGTGGGAACATCCTTCGGCCGTCGCGACCGCCCAACGCCGACCCCGCTCGACCCTCCAGCCCCCCCCGACCCCCCCGGACCGCCCGGCGCCTTCGAGTCGCCCAGGATCAGCCCCGATCCGGTGCCGTTGCTCAGGTTCAGCCCCGCCTTGGAGCCCGACGGATCAACCTTGGGGAGCATGCCGCTCTTTCGCAAAGACGCCTCCGCGAGAAGCCGGCTCCGAAGAAAGTTGATCTTGTCGTGGACCTGCTCCATGCTCGGGCGTCTGTCCGGGTCCACCTCCACGCACTGCATGATGAGCTGGTCGAGCGCCTCGGGCACGTTGCGGTTGATCTCGCTGGGCCTCCTGGGCCTGGCCAGGAGCGCATCGTCCACCGAGCCCAGCAGGCTGTCCCCCTTGGACAGCGCGGTGGGGATGAACGAGCGCGTCAGAATCCAGTACAGCGAGGCCCCGAGGTTGTACACGTCGGTCTTGGGCGTGATCGCCCGCCGGTGCACCTGCTCGGGGGCGATGTAGTCCGGCGTCCCCTGGATCCGCTGCTTGATCGTCCCGATCTTGCACGACTGCCCCAGGTCGATGATCTTGACCCGGTTCTTGTCGTCCACGATGATGTTGTTGGGCTTCATGTCCGCGTGGACAAAGCCCTTGGCGTGCATCGCCGCCAGCCCCTCGGCCACCTGCTCGAACACCTCGAGCGCATCCTCGAACGTCTGCGGCGGGTGGCGCTCGCAGCTCGACCCGTCCACCAGCTCCATCACCAGGTACAGGTCGTTCACCCCGCCCAGCAGGCTCTCCTTCTTCCGGATGATCTTCTCGATCTTCCGCACCTTGTCCGAGCCGACCTTGGCCGCGATCTGGTACTCCTGCTCCGCCTGCTCCAGGAACCGGACCGACTTCTCGTCGTCCTTCTCCACGTGCTTGAGAGCCCACACCTGCTTGTTCTTCGGGTCCTGCACGGCGTAGATCACGCTGGCCGCGCCCCGACCGAGTTCCTTGATGACTCGGTAGCCCTCGACCATGTCGCCGGGTTTGAAAATGTCCAGTGGCACTCGAGCGTGGTTCCTCGTCCGACAAAGCCCCCGGCGGCGCCAGCCCGCCCGGGCAACCCCTCCCGCCGTCCGATCCCTTCGGGGCACGCCCCCGCCGGCCCCATAGTGACCCATCGCCAGGCCAAGGCAAGCCGGCGAGGCCCGGGAAGGGAAGTATCCGCCTCCTCCCACGGGAGTTCAACGTCCCCGCCCATTCCGGGTTGCCGAAGTTCACACCCGGGACCCGCCGCCGGGCAGGTCCGGCACCCCCGGTCCGGCTCGCACAGGCCCCCTGTTCCCCCGCACGCACGTTTCTCGAGGGCCGATCCGGGCACGCCGCGCCCAGCCCGGCCCGTCCCGAACGACGCCACCATCGCAAACTTTCCTTTATCGCCGCCCGCGCCCGGAGGGAAGGCCCTGCAGGCCCGTCGGAAACAGCCGCCCGGGATCGCTCACCTCGGCGATGTCCGAGTGCAGCAGAACGCGATCCGGCCCGAGGTTGAGCTGCTTGCACAGCGACTCGACGAGCATCGTCAACTGCTGGATCTGGGCCTGCGTGAATCCGTGCCGATCGCCGTCGCCGACCAGGCAGATGGAGATCGCGCTGTCGTTGTAGAACCTGGCGTACCGGCCGCTGGCGTGGGTCCCCGAGAGCTGGTCCAGCCACCGGTACCCGATGTAGAGCTGGCCGTCGTCCATCCCGTTGCCGTTGCCGATGATGAAGTGGTGGCCCAGGCCGCCGCCGGTGGTTCCCGCGGCGTTTTCCTTCTCGATGGAGGTCGGATCGCCCCGGGTTGATCCGCTGTGGTGGATCACGATCGCCTGCCACTTCGGATGGTTCAGCGGCACGCGGGTCTGGGTCAGCGGGTCGGAACTGATCGAGTTCACCGTCGTGGCCGCGGCCAGCGGCGAGAGGCTCAGGCCATCCGTGCGCGGCGTCGGCTTGCCGTCGATGAGCAGCAGCAGGCCCCCCGCGAGCGTCATCGCGCCGAGGAAACTCACCCACACAATCTGTACACGGGAAGCCCCGATCGACGGAGCGGCGGCCCGGGCGGGTCGTCGGGATGAGATTCGGCGTGACGGCATGGATTTTCGGCGAGGGGATGGGTCGAAAACACCGCTGGGGACTATACCCAATCTACATCGGACCCGCCCCGCCAACGTCTCTTGAAATTGACGCGCGACCTTCTCGCCCGGCCCATCGCGCGACGCCCGGCGCGATTCCGACGGGTCGAACGCCCCCGCCGCGGTCCGCAGGCCGTGTTATCGGAGTCTGTCGCGTCAACGTCCTCCCCGTGATCAGGGAGCGACCGTCACGATCAGCGCTCGCTCAATCTTTGTTGCCCAGCCGGCCCCGAAGGTTCGGCTCGCGACGCCCGTACTCGTTCTCGACATACTGCGGCGCGTAGCGGCCTCGCACGTTGTCGTACCGGTCGAACGGCGTGCGCTCCTCCGTCGGCGCCAGCAGCGGCTTGGAGCATCCCGCGATCGTCAGCGCAACAACGCCCGCGCCCGCGAGCGTGACGGCGGTTCGGGCAACGGCGGCGGATAGGTCCTGGCGGATGCTCATGGGGTCCAAGTCTAACGCCTCGGCTCCCCGGCCGCCGGGCGCACAATCCTCCCCGCCGTATCCACCGACAGGTCGCCCCGGACCGCCATCTGTCGGATCGCCTCGTACGCCGCGGCACACACCGCCGTCGCCAGGTTCAGCGACCGCTCCTCGGGGACCATGGGAAGCGCCACCAGCCGATCCGCATACGCCCCCAGAATCTCCCCCGGCAGGCCCCGCGTCTCCTTGCCGAACACCACGTGGTCGCCGGGCCGGAAATCGGCCTCCCACACCGGGCGCGAGGCCTTGGTCGTAAAGAGCCACAGCCGATCCCGGTCGGGCCTCGCCCCGGCCAGGTACCCGTCCCAGCCGTCGTGCTCGGTCGGCCGAAGCCGCGCCCAGTAGTCCAGCCCCGCCCGCCGGCAGGCCTTCTCCGAGGTATCAAACCCCAGCGGCCTGATCAGGTGCAGGGCGCACCCCGTGGCGATGCACGTCCGACCGATGTTCCCCGTGTTGTTGGGAATCTCCGGCTCGTGCAGCACCACGTTCAGGAGCGGGGAAAAGGGGGGCGGCAAGGCAGGCGGGAGGGGGGGCATCAGCCCGGCTTCTTCTCGTTGGCCTGCCGGGCCTTCACACCCGGGTCGATCTCGACGAGCGCCTTGACGGTGTCCTCCAGGCTCTTGAGGTCCGCGCTGGGGTGGGGGTTGCCCTGCCATCGCACCACGCCGTCGGTCGAGATGACCGCCACGTGCGGGATCCCCTGCACGCCCAGCGAGTTCTTCACCGTCGCGGCCTCGTCCACCGCCTGCGGGTACGAGTGCTTCGCCCGCTTGATGAACGCGCTGACGGTCCGCTCGGGCTCGTCGGAAATGCCGATCACCACCACATCCCTGGGGTACCTCTTGGCCAGATCGTCCAGGTGCGGCATCGCCACCTTGCACGGCCCGCACCAGGTCGCCCAGAAGTCCAGCACCACGATCTTCCCCTCGCGGTCGGGGGCCTTGCCGAGGTACTTCTCCTTGCCGAGCTTCGCCGGCAGCGGCTTGCCCTGCATGTCCTTGGCCGAGAGCTCGGACTTGTTCTTGGCCGGCCATTTCACGGCCTTGTAATCCGCCGGGGTGACGCGGCTCTTCACGTCCGGGCCGCCCATGGGCGCCTCGCCCGCGCCCTTGGCGTCTTCCTTGCTCCGGGCCTCCGCCCTGCTCGCGTCCCCGGCCGACTCGTCGCTCACGATCTTCGCCGCGGCGTCGAGCGACGACTTGTCCACGTCGAGGAACCGCAGGTTCCCCGCCCGGTCCACCAGGTAGTAGTTCGGTCCCGCGGCCTCGATGCGCAAGGCCTTGTAGAACTCCCCCTTCGAGTCGTGCCCGATGGCGAACGTCGCGCCCTTGGACCGGATGATCTCCGGCGCCTTGTCGAACCCGTTGCGATGGTGCACGCCGACCACGACGACGTCGGGGTACTTGTCGGCGATCTTCTTCGCCTCACCCAGGGCCGCGTGCGAGGTGGTGTACCAGCTCGCCCACGCCACGATCAGCACGGGCTTGCCCCCGGTCGATTCCCTCGTCGGCGCAGCCCCGCCCGTCCACCCCTCGACCTTGCCCCAGAGCTCGGCGTCGAAGGGCTTGTAGGCCATCGCCGCCAGGGCGTCCCTGCGGGCCCCGCGGGCGATGGTCTTGATCGAGCCGTCATCGGCCAGGCAGATCGCCGCCGCGCCCGAGAGGGCGACGGCCACGGACAGGATGAGGGCTTTGGCGAGCGGTCGCATGGACATCTCCGAATGGGCCGGGTGCGGGACGAGGATCGGTCATCGCCGGAGCTGCGCGGCCTCGGCCTTGCGCCGGGCCTGCACGCCCGGATCGGCGGCGATGAGCTTGTCGAGGGCGACGGTCAGCAGCGGATCGTGCGAGTTGCCGAACCACCGCATCTTCATGTCGGTGGACATGAGGATGGCGATGCCGAACTCCTCTCGGCTGCCCGACCAGAGGAAGTTCAGATTGCCGTTGTTCACGTCGAAGTTCTCCGCCTGCAGCACGGAGGGGTTGATGTAGTGGTTCGGGTTGCGCGTCCTGACGATCGAGGGGATCAGGTCCTTGTTGCGGGTCTTGACCTTGTCCTCGCCCTCGGTGCCGGAGTTGTTGTTGTTGTTCCCGGCGTTGCCCAGCCCCCCCGCGCCGAACTTGAACAGGCTGCACACCACCACCGCGTCGCGGTGGTACTTGTCGTGCAGGCGGTTCATCGCCGGGATGACGTTGAGCATCTCGACTTCCTTCGGATCCACGAAGTACACCACGAGAATCTTGCCGGACTTGTTCGGCGCCCGCGGCACCCAGTCCTCCTCCGGCCAGTTCTGGATCTTCGGCGGATCGTTCTTGATCTTCTCGAGGATCGTGTCGGTCTCGATCTTCCCGACCATGTACGGCCACTTCGTCCTGGCGTACGCCTCCTCGTCGGGCTCGACGAAGCTCACGGTGGGCGCCTCGAACCCGGGGCGGATGCCGCCGGCGTCACGCGTCCGCCACTTGGCCGCGTCCTGCGCCAAGCGCCTCCGCTCCAGGCCCTTGGGATAGTCGATGGCCTCCTCGACGGTCTCCGCCACCAGATGGGCCACCGCCTCGGGCATCGACGATGTGGAAACCTGCGCGTACCGCAGGTTGCCCGCGCGATCGATCAGATACACGTTGGGGTCCTGGTCCGCCTTCACCCCCGCGCGGAACTTGCCGCTCTTGTCCTCGGCGATCGGGAACGTGATGCCCAGCTCGGCGGCCTTTTCCGCCGCGCCCTCCGGCTTCACCGGGTTGTGCACCCCCACCACCACCAGCCCCCTGCCCGCGTACTGCTCGCCCAGCGACTGGGCCGTCTTCATCGCCGCGTGCGACACCTTGTACCAGTTCGCCCACGTCACGATCAGCACGACCTTGCCCGTCATCTCCTCGCCCTTGGGCTCCGTGCCCCTCCAGTTCGTCAGATTCGACCACAGGCTCTGGTCGAACGGCTTGAGTTGCATCGCATCCAGCGCGGCCCGCGTGGATCCGGCCCCGCGAAACCGCAGCGCGGGCTCGTCCGCCGCCGCCACGGCGCGAACCGCCCCCAGCATCCCCGCCGCCACGCACGCGCACACCCCCAGCACAGCAACTCGATTCATGACGTTCTCCCGGCAAACAAGCCACGGGCAACCCGGGCGGCTCAAACTACTCCAGCGTACCAATCGCGGCCGAGGCCGCGCGCCCCACGCACACACCGACGCGCTGTACCTCTGTATGTACCGTATTCCGTGCCAATGGTGGCGGCTGGCCAGATTTTGTTCGGGTTTTGTTGACAATCTACGAGCTCAGGCAAAACAGCGCAATTCCCGCCGCCATCGCCACGTTCAACGAGTCCACCGATTCACTCACCTTGTTCATCGGGATCTTCACCCGCCTCGAACACGCCCCCATCGCCGTTTCCGTCAGTCCCGGCCCCTCCCCTCCCAACACGAGCGCAACTTTGCCGCCGGTCCCCACCGCCTCGCGGATCGGCACAGACCCCTGCCCAGGCGTGAGAGCCAGGGTCTCGAAACCCGCCTCCGCAATGGTGTGCAGGGCCTCCGGCCACGCCTCCGCACGGGAATACGGCACATCCAACGCACACCCCATCGAGACCCGCACGCTCTTGCGATACAGCGGATCGGCGCACCGCGGCGAGAGCACGATCCCAACGCCCTTCCCCCCAAGCGCGCCCGCGTTCCGGAAGATCCCCCCGATGTTGTCGTGATTCACCAAATCTTCCAGCACCACCAGCGGGCCCGGTCTTGCGCACAGTTCTCCCAGCGACAACCCCGCTCCCCGCCGCCCGATCGCCAGAACGCCCCGGTGCATATTGAACCCGACGATCTCGTTGAGCACCCGCTGCTCGGCCACAAACACCGGCACTTCGGCCGGCAGCCCTCCCAGATCATCCCGCAGCGTCTCCACCCGCGACGCCGTCGTCAGCACGCTGTGCACGGCGAAACGGCTGGCCACCAGCCGCCGCAGCACCAGTTCCCCCTCCGCGACGAACAACCCCCCGTGGGCCGCCCGGTCGAGGGGGTCGGCCCGCTGGGCCAGCTCCGCGTCGCGCATGTTGGCGTACGGAGCAAGCCGCGGGTCGGAAAGGTCGTTGATGGGGATCAGATTCATGCGCCGTTGCCACGAGCATCCCGCCCGCGCCGGTGGAGTCTAAACTCCCACATGACCCCGAAGCACACCCTCCTCGCCGCGATCGCCGTGGTTCCCTTCCTCGCCGCCTGCGAGAACAAGACCCCACCACCCCCCGTCGGGATCAGCAATCTCTCGTCGAATCCGACCTCGATCCCCGGCAAGTCCGCCAAGATGGGCAAGGACCTTGTCGGCAAGATCGAGCACCAGCAGGACATCGCGGCCAACGCCGCCAACCAGATCACCGGCCAGGCGGCCGGAGAGGTGGTCGTGGGCGGGCTCAAGTTCGGCATTCCCGAGGGATGGAAGAGCACCGCCCCGTCGAGTTCCATGACCGCCGCCACCTACCTCATCCCCGCCGCGGGAAACGCCCAGTGCAACTTCAGCACCGCCGGCGGCGACGTGGACAGCAACATCCGGCGCTGGCAGGGGCAGGTCACCGACTCGTCCGGCCAGCCCGTGTCCGGCCAGGTAACCCAGGAGACCGTCGCCGGTCTCCGCGTGACAATCTACAAGGCCACCGGGTCCTACGCCGCCATGGGCGGCTCCAAGCACCCCCACTCGGCCTTCCGCGGGGCGATCATCCAATCTCCCGGCGGAATGGTCTTCGTCAAGATGACCGGCCCGGCAGACAAGATCGGCGCGGCCGACTCTGCCTGGGATCAGGTGGTCATGGGTTTCACCCGCTAGTCGGGCCGCTCCCGCCCACACAGATCGCCAGCCGATACAGCCTGCGCGCATTCCGCGCACGGTCTTCGCTCCTTTCCTACGGACCCCTCCATGCTCACCGTCTGGCAAGCGATCGTCCTCGGCCTCGTCGAGGGCATCACCGAGTACCTTCCCGTCTCTTCGACGGGCCACCTCGAAATCACCGCCGACCTGCTCAAGCTCAAAGCCAACCCGCAGGCCGCCGCCGCCGTCAACACCTTCAACATCGTCATCCAGGGCGGCGCCATCCTCGCCGTGCTCGGGCTCTATTTCCCCCGCTTCGTCCAGATGGCCCGCGGCCTCTTCGGCAGGGACAACGCCGGGTTCCAACTCCTCGTCAACCTCGTCATCGCGTTCATCCCCGCCGCGCTGGTCGGGGCGCTGCTCAACAAGACCATCGAGGCCCACCTCTTCCACCCGGTGCCGGTCGTGCTCGCCTTCATCGTCGGCGGGATCTACATGATCCTCGTCGAGGCCCGCCGCAGCGGACGCTGGGGCTCCCCCGCCTGGTCCTACGACCGGGGCGGCACGATCGACGACCTCTCGCCCCTCGACGCGCTCAAGATCGGCTGCCTCCAGATCCTCGCCATGTGGCCCGGCACCAGCCGCTCCATGATGACCATCACCGGCGGCTACTTCGCCCGCCTTCGCCCCGCCGCCGCCGCCGAGTTCTCCTTCCTCCTGGGCATGCCCACGCTCCTGGCCGCGACGCTCTACAAACTCGGCAAGGACTACTGGCACGCCAGGCAGACCGGCGAGCCCCCCTTCTACACCCACCTCGGCGCCATGCCCGTGCTCGTGGGCATCGTTGTCGCGGGCGTCTCCGCCGCCATCGCCGTCCGCTGGCTCGTCGGCTTCCTCAACCGGCGCGGCCTGACCTCCTTCGGCGTCTACCGCATCCTCCTGGGCATCACGCTCATCGGCCTCATCCTCGGCCAACTCGTCTCCATCGCACCCGACGCCGAGCCCGAGCGCCCCGCCCCGACGCCCGTCACCGCCCCGGCCACGCCGCGCCGATGACCGAAAACAGCCCCGCCCGGGCTCATACTCTTGCCCCGAATCTCCGATGATTCCCCTCTGCGCCGCCGCGCCCCCGCGAGAGTTCCCGACGTGAAGACCTCCTTCCCCAAAGACAAGATCCGCGTGGTTCTTCTCGAGAACATCCACGCCCGCGCGGCCGAGATCTTCGAGGCCGAGGGCTTCAAGGTCGAGCGCCTCGCCAAGGCCCACGAGGGCCCCAAACTCATCGAACTCGCCAAGGACGCCCACCTGCTGGGCATCCGCTCCCAGTCGCACGTCGGGGCCGATCTCGTCGCCGCCTGCCCCCGCCTGCTGAGCATCGGCTGCTTCTGCATCGGCACCAATCAGGTGGACTCCAGGTCCACCTGCCTCGCCGGCGTGCCCGTCTTCAACTCCCCCTTCAGCAACACCCGCTCGGTCGCCGAGCTCACCATCGCCGAGATCGTCGCCCTGCACCGCCGCCTCGCCGACAAGAGCGCCCAGCTCCACGCCGGCACCTGGGACAAGTCCGCCGCGGGCGCCCACGAGGTCCGCGGGCGCACCCTCGGCATCGTCGGCTACGGGCGCATCGGCTCGCAGGTGAGCGTGCTCGCCGAGTCGATGGGCATGCGCGTGATCTTCTACGACGTGCTCTCCTGCCTGCCCATGGGCAACGCCCGCCCCGTCAAGTCCCTCGACGAACTCCTGCACCAGTCCGACGCCGTCTCGCTCCACGTCCCCGCCACGCGCAAGACCGAGCGCATGATCGGCGCGCCGCAGATCGCCAGGATGCGCGTGGGCTCCTACCTCATCAACAACGCCCGCGGCGGCGTGGTCGATATCGCGGCGCTCGCCGCGGGCATCAGGGCCAACCGCATCGCCGGCGCCGCCCTCGACGTCTTCCCCGCCGAGCCCTCCAGCAACGCCGAGCCGTTCGCCAGCGAGATCCGCGGCCTGCCCAACGTCATCCTCACGCCCCACATCGGCGGCTCCACCGAAGAGGCCCAGGCCGCTATCGCCGAGGACGTGGCCACCAAGCTCGCCCGATTCGTCAACAACGGCTCCACCACCGGGGCCGTCAACGTCCCGCAGGTAGACCTCCCCGAACAGGACGAGATCGGCGCAAACAGTGGCCCGGGCGCCAGCCCGGGCACGGACGCGGACACCTCCCCGGATGCCCCCCGCCACCGCCACCACCGCATGCTCCATTTCCACCAGAACGTCCCGGGCGTGATGAGCAAAATCAACACCGTCATGGCCGAACTCGGCATCAACATCGTCGGCCAGTACCTGAAAACCAACGACGAAGTCGGCTACGTCGTCCTCGACATGGCCCCCACCAACGCCGACTTGATCAGCGACCGCCTGAAGGCCATCCCCGAGACCATCCGCGTCCGCATGCTCTGGTAGGCGGATGGCCATCTCACCTCAGAGACCCAGAGGCGCAGCAATGAGCCAGGAAAGTGGGTTCGAGGCCACTACTCCGGCCTCTTCTCCGTGCCTCTGTGTCTCTGTGGTGGATCTGGACTTCCGATGGACCCACTAACGCCCGCCCCCACCCCCCGGGGTAACATCCCGACCCAAACCGGGCCCCCGAGGAGTCCACAGTGCCGGTCGCGATCATCAGCGATGTCCATGCCAACGCCGAGGCCCTCAAGGTCGTCCTCGCCGACATCAAGTCGCGCTCCATCGACCGCATTATCTCCCTCGGCGACATCATCGGCTACGGCCCCGACCCCCTCGAGTGCGTGGACCTGGTGCGGAAGAACTGCGAGTGGTCGCTCATGGGCAACCACGACTTCTCCGTCCTCTACGAGCCGACCAACTTCAACCCCGGCGCCGAGCAGGCCGCGTACTGGACCCGCTCCCAGTTCGACCAGGAGCCCGACGCGGCCAAGCGCCGCGAGCGCTACGAGTTCCTCGGCCAGCTCCGCGTCCGCGTCGCCGACAAGGTCCCCGGCACCGACCTGCCCCTGCTGGCCGTGCACGGCTCCCCCCGCCGCCCCATCAACGAGTACATCTTCCCCGACGACTGCATGACGGCCCCGGACAAGGTCTCCACGATCTTCGAGCGCGTCCCCAAACTCTGCGTCGTCGGCCACACCCACGTCCCCGGCGTCTTCAGCGACGAGCCCGACTTCTACCCGCCCGCCGAACTCACCGAGGCCACGTACAAGTTCAACACCGAAAAGGCGATCGTGAACGTGGGAAGCGTCGGCCAGCCCCGCGACATGGACCCGCGGGCCTGCTACGTCGTCATGCACGAGGACCGGATGCAGTTCGTCCGCCTCGAGTACGACGTGAAGACCACCGCGGAAAAGATCAAGGCCATCCCCGAACTCTCGGACTGGCTCGGGGATCGCCTCTTCGAGGGCCGCTGATCGTGAGCAGGTGAAGAGGTCAACAGGTGAACAGGTGAGCAGGTGAAAATCTGGCTTCTCACCTGCTCACCTGTTCACCTCCTCATCGCCGCGCTCAACCATCCCCCGCTCCCTTTCCCCCGTACCATCCGCCCCCTATGGCCAAGCAACCGAATCGATTGCTGCGGGCGGTGGTGCCTCTTCTCGTCATTCTGGCGGGTGTGGGCATCTTCTTCGCCGTGCTCAAGAACACTTCCGCCCCGACCAAGCCCGCCGCGCCCGCGCCCGCCACAACCACCCCCGAAACCGCATCTCCGGCGCCGACGCCCGTCGCCCAGACCCCCGCCAAGGCCCCCGAGGCGCCCGGCGCACGGCCCGAACCCACCACCCCGGCCGCGACGACGCCGCCCCTCCCCGCCGCCCCCATCGGCCAGACCTACACCGCCCGGACCTTCCCGGCCGTTCCCTACGACCCGATCGGCCCAACCCCGCCGCGCGGCCAGGGCGGGGCCCACACGTA
>CALMPG010000011.1 GCA_937871915.1 uncultured Phycisphaerales bacterium | reverse complement strand
CCCGCCCCGCGCCCAACGCCCGCCCCACCTCCATTACCCTCCCCGCCGCCGACACCGACGAAGAACTCTTCGACCCCATCGAACTCGGCCGCCTCGCTCTCGCCTTCGTCGGCACCGACCCCGACGCCGAGGCCCTCTGGCTCGCCATCATCAACGACCCCGACATCGACCCCGAAGCCCGCCGCGACCTCATCGAAGACCTCAACGAGGACGGCTTCCCCGACCCCGACAACCTCACGCCGGAACACCTCCCTCTCATCGAGGCCCGCCTCGCCCTCCTCGACAAACTCATCCCCGAGCCCATGGACGACACCAACGCCGAAGCCTTCGCCGAGGCCCGCAAAGACCTCATCGAAATGCGCGACCGCCTCAAGCCGCCCCCCGCGCCGCCCGCCGAACCGGCCGGTTGAACTACGCGCCGCCCGCTTCGTCCGCCGCCTCGGGCACCGCGTACACGCGCGCCGACAGCCCGCGCTCAAGCAGCGACAGCACCTCGGGCACAAAGACCTCCAGCGCCTCAAGCCGGATGTCCCCCGACACGATCACGACCACGGGCAGCGGCAACTCCCCCACGTTCTGCTGTCGCATCATGTTCTGATCCACGGTGATCAGCACGTCAAACTCACCCGCGGCGAGCGCCAGCAACTTCCCGTTCCCGATGTCGTCCCACCCCATCTCCCGCGCGGTCCGAACCGCATGCCCGGCAAGCCTCCGGCCGAACGGGCGGGCGACGCAATGGTCCAGCAGCACCCTCACGCGGCACGCAGCTCGTGCTCAAGCCCGCCGCCGGCGAGTTCAATCACCGCCTTGGCCTGCTCAAGCGTCACGCCCTCGAAGTGATCCAGAAACGTCGCCAGATCGTGCCCGCCCTTGAGATAATCAAACAGCGCACGAATCGGCACCCGCGTCCCGCGGAACACAGGATCTCCCCCCAGCCGATCCGAATCGACCGACACATACGGATACCACGGGCTTGATGTCGGCAGCCGCTCCATGCCGCAAGTATATGCAAAACCCGCACTCGGAACCCCCGCGGTAACGCGGGTGGCCACCGGGGCCGCACAAGTGCCCGCCCCTCGCACGAAACTCAAACTACACACGCCAACGCCGCCCCCTCTTCGCCCCGGAGGGCGCACGCCCGTTGCCAGAGGCGCAGATCGCGCAGCGATCCAGCCTCTGGTCAGGCCTCCCCTGACTTCCGGCCCGGAGGGCCGACGACCGCAGCCTTCCCGCACTCCGGACACACCACTCCCGACGGCAACCCGCGGAGGTCGTACCCACACGATCGGCATTGCGCACGCCGGCTCCGCAATATCGATTTCCAGCAACCACTCACAAGCCATGCCGTCAACAGCACCGCGATCGGTATCACGATCATCGACATGGGCAAACGAAAGTAGTGATCGCGAATCCCATAGTTGCCGAAGTTCACACCTCGCCCCCGACCAAGGTGACCCATGTCATTGAGAAACTGCGAGCGCTCGTGAAATGCGGGGAGTCGCGGGGTTGTCATCCAGTGCCACCTGGAATCCTTCGACCATGCTCGGGCGAGCCCCGCGAAACTGAACAAACCCGGATGCTCAACGGACATGACCCCCGCCCGCACATCGGCGCTGATCCGGCACCAGGCCGTGGCGGCCACACCATTGCGATTCGTGGGGATGTTCTCCGCCCGAAAGAGGAACCCGTGATACGTTCGATAGCTCCACCACCATGAACATGCGAGTCCCAGCACGAGGACCTACAACATGCCTTGGAGCACGCGTGTGCCGACGCGCAACATCGTCCGCAACCGCCTCACGATGCAATATCCGCATTTGAGTGCCCGGGTTCGAGACTCGCACTCCGCGCCCTCACCCCCACCCCCTCCCCCCCCGGCAACTCCTTCCCGCTCTTCACCCCGCCCTCCTCAAACTTCCGCATCACCGGCTCCAGCCTCCGCTCATAGCTCCCCACGAAATCGTTGTAACTGTCCACCGCCCCATTCAGCGCACGCCCAACCTTCGCCGCGTGCCCCATCGCCGTCGCGAACCGGTCGTGCAACTCCTTGCCCAGCACCAGCAGGTCCGACGCCTGCCGCGCCAACCGTTCCTCCGCATACCCCACCGCCACCGCCCGCAGCAATCCAATCAACGTCGCCGGGCTCGCCAGGATCACCCCCTGCTCCGCCGCCCGCTCCAGAATCTCCGGCTGCCGCGAAAGCGCCGCGTCCACAAACTGATCCCCGGGAATAAACATCACCACAAACTCCGGCGATCCGTCGTACTGCGCCCAGTATTTCTTCCGCGCCAGCGCCGTCGCCTGCTCCGCCACATGCCGCGCAAACCGGTCCAAACACACCTCCGCCGCCTCCGGCGTCGCCGCCCCGATCGCATCCATGTACGCCTGGATGTTCGTCTTCGCATCCACCACCACCACGCGTCCGCTGGGCATCTTCACGATCATGTCCGGCCGCAACGGCGCACCATCCAGCCCGCGCGTCTGGTCCTGCTCGGCAAAGTCGCAGAACGCCGACATCCCCGCCAGTTCCGCGACGCGCTTCAACTGAATCTCCCCATACCGCCCCCGCACATGCGGCTCGCGCAGCGCCCGCACCAGTTTCCCCGTCTCACCGCGCAGCTCGTTCCCCGCCTGCTCGATCACCGCCAGCTTCTCCCCCGTCTTCTTGAGCGTCTCCGCGATCGGCCTCACCAGCTCATCCATCGCCCCGCGCTTGGCCTCGAACTTCTGCTCCGCCAGCGCCAGAAACTGCGTCTGGTTGGCCTTGAGCGCATCGGCCGCCAGCGACCCGAACGCCTCTCGCACCTTCTTCTCGAACGCCGCCTGCTGCTCCACCATCGCCACCTTCTCGCGCTGGATCGCCGCCTCGCGCTCGCGCCCCATCTCCTCCGCGTGCGCCACCTCCGCGCCCAGCCGCTCCTCCACCTCCGACAACTCCCGCCGGTGCTCTCGCTCCATCGTCGCCCGCGTCGTCCGATGCGCCTCCCGCTCCGCCTCCAGCCCGCTCTCCAGCATCCCCCGATCCACGCTCACCTTCGTCAGCGCCCGGTTCAACTCCTCCGCCTGTCCCGCCAGCCGTCTCGCCTCCGCCATCGCCTCCCGCGCCTGCCCCTCCGCCGCCTCTCGCCCGGCCCGCGCCGCCGCCATCTCCGCCCCCACTCTCGCCCGCCCAAGCGCCAAATACACGGCAGCCGCTCCCGCCCCAACAGCCCCGATCGCCAGCACAATGGTCAGTCCATCCATGATTCCCAGAGTGTACACGATCACACGCCAATGGCAGGTCTTTGTTCGACCCCAGACCCGCCCCCAATAAGCCCCTCGCGTAAGCGAGAGGTACCTCCCCACCCCGCCGCCCCGACTGCCAACTTGACACCCCCCGCCCTCCCCAATGCCCGCCCCCACAACGTTCCCATCCTCCAGATCGCTCGAAACCTCTCCCCATCCAATCCCCACCATGTTGGTTGCCCCTCCACACCCGGCACACCACTTGCCCATACACCTTCACGCATGTCCCCCGGCCACGTCCATCCCTCGCCCGCCTCCCCCGGCTTCCCCGCCGAATCGAGCGGCGGCCGCCTGAACCTCCTCCTCTCCTGGGGCGGCTGGCGTCCCGATTCCTGGGCCGACCGCATGGCCGCCCTCCTCGAGCCCATGGGCGTCACCTCCCTCAAGGCCCGAACCGCCCGCCAGGCCGAGCAGGTCATCCGCACCCAGCCCGTCCACGTCGCCGTCGTCGATCTGGGCCTCCCCCTCGACTTCGGCACCCCCTCCGACGAGGGCGGCCCCCGCATCCTCGAGCTCCTCCGCCGCATGGACGAGCCGCCCCCGGTCGTCATCGTCCGCTCCCCGCGCGCCATCCGCGACATGCACCGCGACATGTGCGCCGCCCTCCGCTGCGACGCCTTCGCCGTCGTCGACCGCCGCAGCGCGGACGTCGAGATGATGCTCAAGGTCCTCCAGCGCTGCATGGAGCGCTTCTACCAGGGCCGCTGGCCCAGCGCCCACGGCGACCCAAGCGCGCCCCACCGCCGAAGGCCCCTCTCATAAGTCCCACAGGCCCTATGCGACCCATAGGTCCTCTCCCAACATCCCAAGAACCACCAGTCAATCAAGGAGTCTCGACATGGCCAAGACCGCAACCGCCCCCGACCTCAAGATCCGCCCCCTCCACGACAAGATCATCGTCCGCCGCGACGAGGCCGAAGACCGCACCGCGGCCGGCATCATCCTCCCCGAAAAAGCCAAGGACACCCCCAAGACCGGCGTCGTCCAGGCCATCGGCACCGGCACCATCAACACCGACACCGGCAAGCTCATCCCCCTCACCGTCAAGAAGGGCGACCGCGTGATCTTCTCCTCCTACGCCGGCTCCGAGGTCAAGCTCAACGACGAGAAGCTCCTCATCATGTCCGAGGACGAGGTCCTCGCCGTCATCGAGTAAGCAGCCCGACCGCAAGTCGCACGATCGCGCGGCTCTCTGCCTTGACTTGCCATTTGCGATTTGCCATTTGCGATTTTTCCCATGACCACAGCCGAACTCCGCCAAGCCCTCAAGGAACTCAACGGCCAGCGCGACGCCGTCGTCTACTTCGCCCGCGCCGAGAAGTGCATCGTCACCAACGCCATGCTCGTTCCCGAAGAGGGCGACCACCTCGTCAAACTCACCGACGGCAAGCACGTCTACATCCTCGACTCCGCCCTCGTCGCCTGGATCAAGATCGGATAACGCCGAGTGCCTAGTGCCCAACGCCTAGTGCCTAATACCTGAACTCTCAGCACACAAGGAACCCCCAATGGCCGCCAAGCAAATTGCCTTCGACACCGACTGCCGCGAACGAATCCTCCGCGGCGTCCAGAAACTCGCCCGCGCCGTCAAGGTCACCCTCGGCCCCTCCGGCCGCGTCGTCGTCCTCGAAAAATCCTTCGGCTCCCCCACCGTCACCAAGGACGGCGTCACCGTCGCCAAGGAGATCGAGCTCGACGATCCCTACGAGAACATGGGCGCCCAGATGGTCAAGGAAGTCGCCTCCAAAGCCTCCAAGGACGCCGGCGACGGCACCACCACCGCCACCATCTACGCCGAGTCCATCTTCCAGGAGGGCCTCAAGAACATCACCGCCGGCGCCAACGCCAACCAGGTGAAGCGCGGCATCGACCTCGCCGTCGCCTCCATCGTCGAGGAACTCAAGGCCATGTCCAAGAAGGTCTCCAACTCCAAGGAGATCGCCCAGGTCGGCACCTGCTCCGCCAACCAGGACGCCGCCATCGGCAAGATCATCGCCGACGCCATGGACAAGGTCGGCAAGGACGGCGTCATCACCGTCGAAGAGGGCAAGTCCCTCGACACCGAGGTCGAGCTCGTCGAGGGCATGCAGTTCGACAAGGGCTACCTCTCCCCCCACTTCGTGACCAACCCCGCCACCATGGAGTGCGTCCTCGAGAAGCCCTACATCCTCATCTACGAGAAGAAGATCGCCTCCGCCAAGGACATGCTCCCCCTCCTGGGCAAGATCGCCGAGCAGGGCGCCTCCCTCCTCATCATCGCCGAAGACCTCGAAGGCGAGGCCCTCGCCACCCTCGTCGTCAACAAGCTCCGCGGCATCCTCAAGGTCGCCGCCGTCAAGGCCCCCGGCTTCGGCGATCGCCGCAAGGCCATGCTCGAGGACATCGCCACCCTCACCGGCGGCAAGGCCATCATGGAAGAGCTCGGCATCGAGCTCGAGAAGGTAGACATCGCCGACCTCGGCCGCGCCAAGAAGGTCTCCATCGACAAGGACAACTGCACCATCGTCGAGGGCGCCGGTGAGTCCAAGGACATCAAGGCCCGCATCGACCAGATCCGCCACCAGATCGACGCCACCACCTCCGACTACGACCGCGAGAAGCTCGAAGAGCGCCTCGCCAAGCTCTCCGGCGGCGTCGCCCAGATCAACGTCGGCGCGGCCACCGAAGTCGAAATGAAAGAGAAAAAGATGCGCGTCGAAGACGCCCTCCACGCCTGCCGCGCCGCAGTCGAAGAGGGCATCCTCCCCGGCGGCGGCGTCGCCATCCTCCGGGCCCGCCGCGGCCTGGAAAAGGCCCGCAAGAAGGCCACCGGCGACGAGCGCATCGGCATCGACATCATCGACCGCGCCGTCAGCGCTCCGATCAAGCAGATCGTCGCCAACTGCGGCCTCGACGGCTCCGTCATCGCCATGAAGGTCGAAGAGAACAAGGACACCAACTACGGCTTCAACGCCCTCACCCACGAGTACGGCGACATGATGGCCATGGGCGTCATCGTCCCCACCAAGGTCGAACGCGTCGCCCTCCAGAACGCGGCCTCCATCGCCGGTCTCCTCCTCAACACCGACGCCGCCATCGTCGACATCAAGGACAAGAAGAAGGCCATGGCCCCCGCCGGCGGCGGCATGGACGACATGGACTACTGATCGACGGCGATCCCAACCCAGTTGCATCACGGCCCCGGTCATCAGACCGGGGCTTTTTCATAGGTCCCATAGGCCCCACAGGTCCTATTCGACCTATTCTGCTTTTCCCCATGCCCACCCCCAACGGCTTCATCCCGCCGCGCGGCAACTACCGCGAACTCCTCTCCTAAAAAAAATCCGAAGTCGTCTACGACCTCACGTTCCGCTTCTGCCAGCGGTTCCTTTCCAGGGGCGATCGCACAATCGACCAGATGGTCCAGGCCGCCCGCTCCGGAAAACAGAACATCCTCGAGGGAAGCAAGGCCTCCCTCACATCCACAGAATCCGAGATCAAACTCACCAACGTCGCCCGCGCCTCGCTCGAAGAACTGCTCGCCGACTACCAGGACTTCCTCCGCGTCCGAGACCTCCCGCTCTGGGACAAGAACTCCAAGGAAGCCATGTTCGTCCGCCGCCTCGGCAAGCAGCCCGACGAGTCCTTCGAAACCTACCGCACCTTCATCGAAACCCGTCCCCCGGAAGTCATCGCCAACATCGCCATCTGCCTCATCCACCAGGCCAACTACCTCCTCGACCAGCAAGTCCGCCGCATGGAACAGGACTTCCTCAAGAACGGCGGCCTCCGCGAGGCCATGACCCGCGCTCGACTCCAGTCGAGGAATCGGCCCGATCCGAAATAGGTCCCATTTGTCCCATACGTCCTATCGCCCACTCCCCACCCCCTCCCAATCCTCCCCCGTCGCGCGGGTGGCCGGGACAACAACCGCCGTGCCACGGATCGCCGGAATGAGCCTCGGCGCTCATGAACTCCACCGGCACGCCATGGCCATTCGCGCCCCGCGCGACGCAAGCCCGGCGATCCGTGCAGCAGCCAACGGGTTTGGTATTCTCCCCCCATGGAGTCCCTCACCCGCACCTTCACCACCATCATGGAGCAGCGCGTCCTCGCCGCGCTTTTCCTGATCCTCATCCTCGCCATCATCATGCCCATCAAAGAGCTCCGCTACACGCTCTGGGGCACCCCCGCCACCGCCACGCTCCTCTCCATCAAGCCCGAACGCCGCGGCCGCGATACCTCCGAGCGTTGGAAGCGCATCGCCTACCAGTTCGACGACAACGGCGCCACCCGCTCCGAGTCCGATCTCGTCACCACCAACTGGCCCATCCCCGGCTTCGACAAAACCGGCCTCGCCCCGCCCGGCACCACCGTCGCCATCGAATACCTCCCCGGCACCTCCTCCTCCCGCCTCAAAGACCACGACGACAAGTCCTGGTTCTACGGCTCCGCCATCGTCGCGCTCCTCACCACCATTGCCGCGGCCTGCTGGTGGAAGTTCCGCAACGCCTCCAAGTTCGCCTCAAGAGAGCCCTGAGCGCAAGCTCAGGATGCTCGAAGCAACACCAACCGATCACTATCCCACGCGGCGGGTCGCCCGGCTCACCCCTCCCGTGCCACGAATCGC
The DNA here is from genome assembly GCA_937871915.1 of uncultured Phycisphaerales bacterium. Taxonomy (GTDB): domain Bacteria; phylum Planctomycetota; class Phycisphaerae; order Phycisphaerales; family UBA1924; genus UBA4658. The sequence continues at coordinate 78 of CALMPG010000011.1, read as the reverse complement.
CGGCACAAAACGCGGCGGTCGTGAACCCCGATCGCACGCGCCACCCATACCCGCACGGCGCGATCCAAGCCCGGCGAT
>CALMPG010000010.1 GCA_937871915.1 uncultured Phycisphaerales bacterium | reverse complement strand
ATTACCGGGGATATGGCGGGGTTCGCGGGCGCGTCGTATCGACGCGGCGTGGCGTGGGTGAACTGTCCGACGACGCTGCTGTCGATGGTGGATGCGTCGGTGGGCGGGAAGACGGGGGTGAACCTGCGGGTGGGGAGCGATGTGCAGAAGAACATGGTGGGGGCGTTCTGGCAGCCGTCGCTGGTGCTGGCGGATGTCGGGGTGCTTGGCTCGCTGGAGGAGCGGGTGTTCCGGGCCGGGCTGGCGGAGTGCATCAAGCATGGAATGCTCAGCGCGGCGTTCGGGGATGCGGAACTGGGGCACTGGACGAAGGCGAACCTGGGGGCGATCGGGAGGCGGGAGGCTGGGGTGCTTGCGGAGTTGGTGGCGCGGAATGTGGGGGTGAAGGCCCGGGTGGTGGGGATGGATGAGCGGGAGGAGGCTGCGGGAGATGGGGGACGGGCGTTGCTCAACCTTGGGCACACGTTCGGGCATGCGATGGAGACGCTGGCGGGGGTGTCGCCCGGGACCGGGGAGCCCGGACCTCTCCAGCACGGGGAGGCGGTGGCGCTAGGGCTGGTGTGTGCTTCGCGGTGTGCGGAGTTGATGAAACTTGTGGGGGACGGGTTTGCCGATGGGGTGAAGCGGGTGCTGGAGATGGCGGGGTTGCCGGTGGTGGCGATGGGGTTGCCGGCGGGCGCGGAGGTGTTCGAGCGGATGAAGAGCGACAAGAAGTCGGTCGGGGGGAAGATGAGGCTGGTGTTGCCCGTGGGTGAGGGAGTGTGTCGGGTGGTGAGCGGGATGGAGGAGGGGGTGGTGGTGCGGGCGATTGAGGCGGTTCGGGGGTAGCGGGCACAGTTGCATCGCCGCACGGGTTGCCGCCTCAGAGCAGGCGGCGAACCCGTGGCACGAGTTGACAAAACTTGAACTTTCGGTGTGTGGAGCGTTGGCGGGGGTGATGCCGATAACTGCGCAACTGCTGCGGCCCGGCGTGTTCGGGCATGGATGCCCCTACTCCGCCCGCGCCATGGTTGCGTTGGATACGGGAGAGCGCCGTGCGCACGTTTGCCGTTGTGAACCAGAAGGGCGGGTGTGGCAAGACCACCACCGCGATCAATCTTTCGGGGGTCTTTGCCGGGCGGGGGTATCGCACTCTGCTGGTGGACATGGACCCGCAGGGGCACTGCGCGGCCGGTCTGGCCATTCCCGAGGGGCGGGTGGACCTGCACATCGGCGATGCGATGCTGGCGCCCGACGACCGGCCGGTGGACCCGCAACGGTTGCTCTGGCGGGTGAGCCGGAACCTGGACCTCGCACCGGCGACGCTGAAACTGGCGGGGCTGGAGGCGGCCCGGGGGGAACTGGCCCAGCGGTCGGATGCGGAGAGCCGCTTGAAGACCGTGCTCAAGCGGTTCGACTCGCAGTACGACATCTGCCTGATCGACTGCTCGCCGGCGATCGGCCTGCTGGCGTTCAACGCGCTGGTGGCGGCCGATGAGGTGATCATCCCGGTGGAGACGGGGTTCTTCTCGATGCAGGGGGCGACCAAGCAGGTCAACACGATCAAGGCGATCGGCAAGCGACTGGGGATCGCGCCGACGCACCGGTTGCTGGCGACGATGCACGACCCGGCGAGCGTCTTGAGCCGCGATCTGCTGGATGAACTCCGGCGGCGGTTCGGGACTCGGGTGGTTCCGGTGGTCATTACGGCGGACCACTCGCTGCGCGAGGCGGCGAGTTTCGGGCAGCCGGTGATCGAGTATGCGAAGGAATCGCAGGGGGCAAAGGACTATGGCGCGCTGGCGGATTGGCTGATCGACAACGTGCTGAAGGCGGGGTCCACTCGCCCGGCGGATTCCGATGGTGCGGGGATGGAGCCGCACGCGACGCCGGGAGCGATGCCGCGCGTGGAGGTGGTGGCGGGGATCGGGGAGCGGGCCTTGGCCGACGGTGGTGCGGAGATGGTGGAAGCCCCGAGCGCGACGGGATCGGTTCCGCCGCCTCCGTTCCACTCCCCCACTTCTACCGGCGCGATGATGACGGCCGCTCCCGGAATGAGCCGCGCGGCGGACATGGCGCAGCGGACGCGGAAACTGGCCCGGGCGGTGGCGATCGCGGAGGCGAAGCCGCGGACGGAGCCCGCGACGGGCGGGGCGATGATGGCCGTGGGTGCGCCCCCGCGCGATCTGTTCGCGGCCCCGGCCGCGGCGCCGACGCCGTCCACCTCTCCCTCGGCGGAGATCGAGGCGATGCCGATGGCGCGGCCGAGCGTGCAGGTGCCGGAGCCGACGACAGCGCGCCCGGTGTTCGGGGCGCACGCGACGTCGCGGGGCGTGCTGTTCGTGCAGCCGCTCTCGATCGGGGCGAGCGTGGCCGTGGCGGGGGAGTTCAACGACTGGACGCCCGAGCCGCTACGGGCCAACCCGGTGACGGGCGTGCTGGAGGCGATGCTGAGCATCAAGCCGGGGTACTCGCAGTACCGGCTGGTTGTTGATGGGAAGTGGATGCCGGACCCGTTCAACCCGGTGAGCGCGCCGAATCCGTTCGGCGGGTCGAACAGTGTGCTGGTGGTGCCGATGGGCGCGGGCGTTGACGCGCCGGCGGTTGCGCGGAGGGTGGGATGAACAAATCACCGTTTGATCCGCCGCCCCCGCACCACGGGAAGTCCGCGCCCACGCCCCAGGGAGGCCTGCGGCTGGCGCCGTTCTGGAAGCGCTCGATGGACGACGCCACGAGGGACGGGGCTGGGGAGCCGTTTGATGCGCTGGCGGATCTGTTTCTGGGGGAGATCGGGCCGCCCGAGGGCGGGGCTCGGAAGGGCGCGCAGGCGGTTGCGCCGGTGACGGATGAGGATGCGCCGCGGCTTCGGCTGGCGGGCGCGGAGGAGCGCGGGCAGGAGTATCCGGTGGAGCCGGTGGTGCCGCGCGCGGCGTCGCAGGAGGCGATCTCGACGCGGGCGGCCGCGCCGGTGCTGAAGATGGCGGCGGAGGAGGATGGGGAAGCCAAGGCGGTGCGCGTGATTCTGCCGCCGCCGGTGCGCAACCCGGTGATGGAGTGCGTGGTGCTGGCGAATCTGCCCGTGGTTGGCGCGGCGTGGGCGGGCCAGTATGCCCGCGAGGTGGCGAGCGCGGCGGGGAAGATGGTGGCGTGCCTGCGCGTGGAGGGGGACTTTGTGCGGCTGGAACTCGTCGGGGCTGCGCCGGAGGGCGTGGAGTTGCCCACGGGAGACTTTGCGACGATCGAGACGGCGATCGACGCGGCGGCGGAGATCACGGATCGGTGGATCGTGCGGTGCGATGCGGGGCAGGAGGGCGTGGTGGCGGCGTGCGGGATGACGCGGGCGATCTCGGTGCTCTCGGGCGTCGATCCGATGGCGCGGGAGGCGTGCCGGCCGGTGTTCGAGCGGCTGGCGGGGGCGCTGGGGGAGAAGACGGATGAGGCGGGGCCGATGCTGCGGCTGGCGCTGATGGGGGCGGGGGAGGATGGCGCCGGGGCGAAGGAGATCGGCGAGGGGCTGGCGCAGATGGCGGAGCAGACGATAGGGCGCGGCGTGACGCCGGTGGTGTGCTCGGCTCGCATTGGAAGCGGGAAGTCGCCGCACTTGCTGTTTGGGGGGACATCGGACCTTGGGTTGAAGTCGATGCTCGCGCTGGTGGAGCGGGCGGTTGCGCCGGAGGGCGTGACGAGTGCGCCGATGTTTGCCGCTCCGGCTCGGGTGGAGACGATGCGCGAGGAGATGCGGTCGGCGGTGGAGGCGGATGTGGAGACGATTGAACCTGTGGCGCCGGAGGTGATTGCCCCGGTTGCGCCGCCCCTGCCCCGACCTGTCCCGAACTTCCCCACTCCTTCGCGGCCGGAGCCGATTCGGGTTCCCGAGCCGGTGCGGATGCCGGACACTCGGCGGGTGGCGTCGGTTGAGGCTGGGTCCAACATCACTGGCGGACGAGCCGCCAGTGCCACCCGGAGACCGCCGCTGGCTTCGCACCTGGCGGAACTCAAACCGCTCGCGTTTTCGTGCCCGTACGCGGAGGGGATCGAACTGGCGATCGATGGGTCGGGCTCGATTCACCTGCTGGCCAACGGCGTCGGTGGCGAGGAGGAGGCGGTGCGGTCGCTGATGGTGGCGTCGTCGTGGGCGGAGGCGCACGCGGCGATCCTGGCCGCGACGGGAACGGGCGTGCGTGAGTCGGCGCGGCCGACGATGCACCTGTTCACGGATGAGCCCAAGCGGATGCGGCGGATGCTGGATACGCCGGTGCGGGTGCACCTGCTGGCGCCGGTGAGCGTGGGCGGGCGGGTGGGGTGGTATTGTGCGGAGTTGAACTGAACCGGACGGTCGCTCAGGAGTGTGCGTCGTCTGATGATGAATTTTCGCTGCTGCTATGATCCGCCCCGTGCCTCAGGGTTCCATTCTCGACGGTTCGCCCTCGCCGCCAAGCTGGGGATCTGGTCGGGGGTGGATAGGTCGTGTGTTGGGCGTGGTGTTCATCGTAGCGCTCGCAGCATCGGCCACGCTGTTTCTTCGCGGTGATCTGGGGCGGTGGAACGACGAGTACTTTTTCCTGCGGCAGTTTGAGCGGGATGCTCCGGCGGGGGAGCTGGATGCGCCGATGCCGGTGCGATCGTGGGTGCTCGAGGGGCGTCTGCATTTCTGGCGACCACTTTATCGTTACGCTTTCACGCCGGTATTGACCGCGGTGTACCAGCAGCCCATCGCTGTGCATGTGCTGGCGGCGTGCGGTCACATGGGCGTGTCGCTGGGGCTGTGGGCATTTCTGCGTTCGTTCGGTGCGGGGCGCACGGCGGCAGGGATCGCGGCACTGGGGTTCCTGGTGTATCCGGCGCACTTTGAGGGGGCGTTCTGGTCGCCGTGCATGCCCACGCCGTTTGCCACCGGGCTGATGTTGGGCGCACTGTGGATGCAGGCTCGCTGGACACGGACGGTGGACCACCCGCCCGTGCCGGAGAGCAGACGCCGCGTGGCCTTCGCGCTGACGCCGGCGGCTTTGGCGTTCGCGGCGTGTTGCCTGAATGAGCAGCCGGCATTTATTACCGCGACGATGCCGTTGGTAGTCTGGAACGCTCGGGCGAGCTGCTCAGGCGCGTGGGTGGGTGTACCGCGACGGGCTCGATGGTGGCTGTTGCTCACGCCGGCGCTGCTGGCGGGTGGGGCGGTGTTGACCTACATGATAATCGCCCGCGTGATGTATCCGGAGCACACCGGGCGGGCAGCGGTCGAGACGGTTCCCATGGCAGGGCTCTGGCCGAGACTCCGGCAGTTTTCTGGGGACGTTGTGGCATGGCAGGGGCTGCGGAGGTTTGGGTCCGGCGCTTGGCGTGAGGGACGATGGGCGCTGGCAGAACAACCGGTGGTCGCGACCGCGGTTGTGGGGCTGCTCGTGTTCGCGGGGATCGGGTGGGCGTGGCTTGGGGGGAAGGCTGCGTGGAACCGTGCGCGAGATGAGGCAGAGGGTGCGCAGGAGGATGGGAAGCATCGGGGGCGGGGGGCCGCACTGGTAGCGCTGGGTGTGGGCGTGTTTCTCGCGGGGTGGGGACCACTGGCGCTCATTCGCTACCCGGTGAGCTCGCGGCTGGCGTATGTGCCGGATGCGGGTCTGGCGATCGCGATCGCGGGGGTGCTGGAGATAGCACTGGGCGGGAGTGTCGCGCGTCCGATCCGGCATATCGCGGCGCGTGCGGCTGCGCTGCCGGTGCTGATCGTGTGGGCGGTGATGATGATCGGCATCCAGCACGCGTATCGGGCCCGTTGGCTGGCGGATGAGCGTGAGGGGGCTGCGCTGCATCGCCTCGTGCCGGACCCTGCCACCAAGCCGCGGCCGGTGTTCATGCCGGTGCGGGTGGCCGACCGGCCCGTGCACTCGCGGGCCGCCGCGTTTGATTCGTACTTTGTCTCACCGCTGCTGAGCGAGTGGGCAGCGGGATGGTGGCTTCAACTGCACTATCGGCGCAGTGATGTGGTGTGCGTGCGTGGCTCGAGCGGCTCAGCGGGTGAGGAACCGAGCCTTGGATGGCTGGACGCGCGGACGGTGCAAAGCCGGTTTCGGCTCGTTCCGCCGGCGCGCCTGGCGATCCGTAGCTTTGGTGTGGGCCAGATCGTTCCGTTTGAAGTGGACGAGAACGGGGATGTGGCGCTGTACACCCACATCGCGCTGGAAGGGGCGGCGTCCGATGGACCAATGCTCTTGCCAATGGCTGCAGACGCGTTTGAGCAGGGGCGTGCGCCGAGGCGGGTGCTGGTGATCCCGAGGACGATCGCGGAGCCCAGAGCGGCCGAGGGGGCGCCCCCCGGAGCGTGATGGGTGGGGAAACATCACCCGCCACGGAGTGTCGGGGTACCCGGGTCGGGGTACCCGGATTATCAACAACCGGCCAGCCAGGCGTTGAGGTAGTCGAAGATGTCCTGCGTGGTGAGGCCGTTGATGCGGTTGAAGTCGGCGGCGGGGTTGCCGGCGAGCCAGGCGTTGAGGAAGTCGAAGATGTCCTGGGTGTTCAGGCCGCTTTGGCAGTTGAAATCGGCGCGGCAGGAGCGGGACCAGATGTACGCCGAACCGGCGTTGGCGAAATCGCTGGAGGCGCCGACGATGGCCCAGTCGCCGTCGTGGGAGAGGCCGACGGCGGTGCCGAGGGAGCCGGGGCCGCTGCCGCCGGTGTTGAGTTGGCGTGCGCCGTACTGGGCCCAGGCGCCGATCTGCTGGCTGGGGCGCTGGACGAAGTAGACCGCGCCCGCGTAGCCGTTGTCGGCGGGGCCGCCGATGACGCCGATGTTGCCGTTGAGGCTCAGCGCGACGGAGAAGCCGTAGCGCTGGTTGCCGACGCCGCCCACGGGGAGGAGACGCTGCTGGTACCACCACTGGTTGGCGGCGAAGACCATGACGTAGGCCGCGCCGACGAAGTTGTTGTCGCCGTAGGCGCCGATGAGGACGGTGAGTCCGTCGGCGGAGATGGCGACGGAGGCGCCGAAGTACTGGAGATTGCCGACGCCGCCCTGGGGGGTGAGCTTGGCGGTCTGGGTCCACGCGTTGCCGGAGCGGACGAAGTAGTAGGCCGCGCCGGTGAAGTTGTTGTCGCCGTATCCGCCGACGATGATGGCGTTGCCGTCGCCGCGGATTGCGACGGAGGAGCCGAACCACTGGACGACGCCGATGCCGCCGGTGGGAGTGAGCTTGGGGCCCTGCTGGGTCCAGGTGGCGCCGTTGCGAACGAAGACGAACGCGGAGCCGGCGTAGCCGCTATCGCCCTCGGCGCCGATGAGGGCTGTGTTGCCGTCGGCGGAGAGGGAGCATGAGAAGCCGAAGTAGACGAGCTGGCCGGCGGTGCCGGTGGGAGTGAGCTTGGGGCCCTGCTGGGACCAGACGCCGTTGACACGCACGAAGATGTAGGCCGCGCCGATGGAGGTGTTGTCGCCGTAGGCGCCGATGAGGGCGGTGTTTCCGTCGGCGGAGAGGGAGACGGAGGAGCCGAAGTACTGCACGCCGGTGACGCCGCCGGACCCGCCGATGGGGAGGATCTTGCCGCTCTGGGGGATCCAGGCGTTTCCGGAGCGGGTGTAGATGTAGGCCGCGCCGGCCTGGGCGTTGTCGAAGTAGGCCCCGACGATGGCGGTGTTTCCGTCGCCGCTGATGGCGGTGGCGTAGCCGAAGCGGCAGCCGTTGAGTCCGCAGGTCTGGTCGGACCCGAGGAGCTGGGCCTTCTGGCGCGGGGCGCACTGGGCGAACGCGCTCGGCGCGGCGACAAAGACCACGAGCACACACGCGGCGAGCAGCGCGGCGGCGACGCCCGGACGGAGGCGTTGGGATGTGGGCATGCGCGTGGCTCCAGGAGGGCGGACGGAGGAGGACGAAATCGGGCACCGGAGGCCCGTGCCGCGCAGTCCGGGCGCAGCAACGCCCCACCCAGTATTCGGACCGGACCGGGGATTGGTTGAGCGAGCGCGTGGGAAGCGGGGCGAAATGCCGGGAACTGGGGGGATCGGATCGGCCATGGAGGCCGGGTTTCGGCCCCGCGGAGGCCTAGCGGGGCGATCGGCGGCGGCGTGTTGCGGCGAGGAGTCCGAGGGCGGAGAGCGTGGCGAACGAGCCGGGGCCGGGAATGAGGAACTCGCCGAAGGTGATGTTGTCGATGCCGACACGATCGACCTTGGTGCCGCCGATGGTGATGAGCTGGCCGAGGTCGAGGCGGATGGTGATGGAGCGGGAGGTGAGGCCGCCGGGCCACTCGAAGCGCTTGTGGCGGAGGGGCGTGGTGCCGGGGGCGTAGGTGGAGAGGGGGCTGTCCGGGTCGGTGACGGTGGGGTCGTAGAGGAGGCTGTAGACGGAGTCGCCCGCGTGGTCGAAGATCATGATCGAGCGGAGGGGGAGGTCCTCGCCCGAGTTGGTGACGGAGTTGAAGACCGCGGCGATGTCGAAGGAATAGAGCGAGACGAGGTAGCCCGGATCGGCGATGAGCGTGATGCGGAGGATGCCCGTTTCGGGATCGGGGAAGCGGTCGCGATAGAGGACGTTGGAGAGGTCGCCGAAGATGCGCGAGGGGTCGAGGGGGCTGGGGCTGCCGGCGAGGCGCAGGAGCGGGCCGTAGACGACGCCGACGTTGGGCGTTGCGCCGCCGGCGGGGCCGTAGGAGTACGCGGGATTCTGCGGGTAGGCCGGATTGCCGACGTGGTCGCCGTAGATGGCGGGGATCGGGTCGGTGTTGACACCGCCGAAGTCGAAGGTGAGCACCGTACCCTCGGCCGCGCCGGCGAGGAGACAGACGACCAGAGCGAACGCACAACAGATTCGAGATTGCATGGGACCGGCTCCTCGAGAGAGAATTGCACAACCGCGTGCTCACTCACTCGCACAGGATCGAAACGGTCTCTCTCTCGAACCAGCCACCCGACCCCCCGGGGTCACCCACTCACTCGCACCCGTGGCCGCGTGGGAACACACACGACGCGCCGTGATGGGCCGAACGGGCCTGCCACGAACCCTACGGTAGCGCGCGGACCGGCGTGCGACGGGAGAATCGGGCGAGGAACACGAGATTGGTCGGAGCGATGGGACCGGCCGCGGCACGGGTCTGGCGAGAGGTCAGGCGGGTGTGGCGACGAGCGCACCGTTGGCGGCGACAACCCCCATTTGTGGGTGGGTACTTGATCCGTGCGCGACGGCCTCCCGGCGTTTGGCGAGCAGGACGTAGATGGACGGGACCACAAGCAGCGTGAAGAACGTGCTGATGGCCATACCGGTGACGAGAATGATGCCGATGCTGTTCCGGGAGGCCGCGCCGGCGCCGGTGACGAGGACGAGGGGGAAGTGTCCGAAGACGGTGGCGGCGGAGGTCATGAGGATGGGGCGGAGGCGGGTCATGGCGGCCTCCTTGGCGGCGTCGAACTTGGAGCGGCCGTGCTCCTGCAAGTGGTTGGCGAACTCGACGATGAGGATGCCGTTCTTGGCGACCAGGCCGACGAGGGTGATGAGGCCGACCTGGGAGTAGATGTTGATGGTGGTCTTGCCGAGGTAGGTGAAGAGGAGCGCGCCGGAGATGGCGAGGGGGACGGAGCCGAGGAGGACGATGAGGGGGTCGCGGAAACTCGAGAACTGCGCGGCGAGGACCAGGTAGATGAGCACGAGGGCGAAGCCGAGGGTGACGGCGAGGGAGGAGCCCTCCTGGCGGATCTGGCGGCTCTCGCCGGCGTAGTCGAGGGAGTATCCGGCGGGGAGGATGGAGCGGGCGGCGTCTTCGATAGCGCGGAGCGCTTCGTCCTTGGTAACGCCGGGGGCGGCGATGCCGTTGATGCGGAAACTGTTGCGCTGCTGGAAGCGGGTGAGCGTGCGCGGGGCCGTCTGGGTTTCGAGGCGGACGAAGGAGGCGACGGGGACGAGTCCGCCGCTGGGGGTGCGGACCTTGAGCTGGAGGAGTTGGTCGGGCGTGCGGCGGTCGAAGTCCTCGACCTGGGGGATGACCTTGTAGGAGCGGCCGTCGTAGTTGAAGCGGTTGACGTATCCGCCGGCGAGGAGGACGCCCAGGTCGCGCCCGACGGTGGCGAGGTCGAGGCCCATGTCGGCGACCTTGTCTTTGTCGATGACGATGCGGGTCTGGGGCATGTCGATGTGCAGGTCGGTGTCGGCGTAGATGAACTTGCCGGAGCCGAAGGCCATGCCGACGAGCTGGCTCGCGAATGGGGCCATCTGCTCGGCGCCGACGGTGGAGGTGACGATGATCTCGACGTCGAACTGTCCCGCGCCGGGGAGGGGCGGGGGCGTGGCGGCGATGGCGCGGACCTCGGTGATGCCCATGAGCTTGCGGAAGATGTCGGCTTGGATCATCTTCGTGGTGCGGGACTTGCCCTCGGGCGTCCTGGTGCGCTCGTCCCAGTTGCGGGTCTGGATGCCGCCGAAGCCGGAGGTCGTCTGGGCGACCTGGAAGAAGAACCTGGCGTCGGGGTCGGAGAGGAAGGCCGCGGAGACCTTGTCGAAGCCCTTGAGGGTGTAGTCGAGGGAGGAGTCGGGGGAGGACTGGACGATGGCGAAGACGATGCCCTCGTCCTCGGTGGGGGCGAGTTCCTTGCGGCTGCCGGTGTAGAGGGGATAGGCCGCGGCGCCGATGAGGACGGCGAAGAGGGCGAAGGACCAGCGGGCCTGGAGGGTGATGGCCAGGACGTGGCCGTAGAGGACGCGGAGGCGGTCGAACCGGCGGTTGATGAAGGAGGCGAAGCGGCTGGGCTTGACGGAGGCGAGGCGGGCGCTGGCGATGGGGGAGAGGGTGATGGCGACGATGCCGGAGACGACGACGGCCGCGGCGAGGGTGAAGGCGAACTCGCGGAAGAGCATGCCGGTGAGGCCGCCCTGGAAGCCGATGGGGGCGTAGACGGCGGCGAGGGTGATCGTCATGGCGACGATGGGGGAGAAGAGCTCTCGGCCGGCGATGAGGGCGGCCTCGATGCGGCCCTTGCCCTCGCGGATGTGGCGTTCGACGTTCTCGACCATGACGATCGCGTCGTCAACGACGAGGCCGACGGCGAGGACGATGGCGAGGATGGTGAGGAGGTTGAGGGAGAAGCCCATCACGAGCATGAAGACGCACGCGCCCACGAGAGAGATGGGGATGGCCATGAGGGGGACGAGGACGGTGCGGAAGGAGCCCATGAAGAGGAAGACGACCAGGGCGACGATGGCGATAGTCTCCATCAGGGTCTTGGTGATCTCCTTGATGGCGTGCTCCATGTAGTAGGTGCCGTCGTAGGCGAGGCGCATGTCCACGCCGGCGGGGAGGGTGGGGCGGACGGCCTCGAGTCGCCCCTTGAGCAGGCGGGCGACGTCGAGCTCGTTGGAGACGGGCAGGGGCCAGACGGAGAGGTACATGGCGGGCTTGCCGTTGAAGCCGCACTGGCCGGTGGGCTCCTCGGAGCCGAGCTCGACGCGGGCGACGTCGCGGAGGCGAACGAACGCGCCGTCATTCTGGGAGACGATGAGCTGCTCGAACTGGGCGACGGTGCGGAGGTCGGTGTCGGTGACGAGATCGACCTGGAGGTCGGCGCCCTTGGTGCGGCCGACGGTGGCGACGAAGTTGTTGCGCTGGAGGGCGGCCCAGACGTCGGAGGGGGTGACGCTCAGGGCGTCCATGCGATCCGGGGAGAGCCAGATGCGCATGGCGAGCTCGCGGGAGCCCTCGATGCCGCAGCGCTGCACGCCGGGGATAGTCTGGAGTTCGGGCTGGACCTGGCGGACGAGGTACTCGTTGAGCTGGGTGAGGGAGAGGGTGTCGGAGGTGAAGGAGACGTAGAAGGTGGCGTGGGGCTTATCGGTGCGCTGGATGTCCACGACGGGGGACTCGGACTCGGGGGGGAGCGTGGAGCGGACCTGGTTGAGGCGGGCGGAGATCTCGGCGAGGGCGGCGTTGGAGGGGTGGTTGAGGCGGAGGTGGACGGTGACGACGGAGACGGAGGAGGTGGAGGTGGAGTCGATGTAGTCGATGCCGTCGATGGCGGAGACGGCCCGCTCGATGGGGGTGGTGATGAAGCCGCGAATGGTGTCGGCGGAGGCGCCGACGTAGGTGGTGGTGATGACGATCGCGCTGGACTCGAGGCGCGGGTATTGGCGGACGGGGAGGGCGGAGATGGCGCGCCAGCCGATGGCGAGGATGACCAGGTTGATCACCACGGCGAGGACGGGCTTCTTGATGAAGATGTCGGTGAAGGTTCGCGTCATGATTCGAGGGAGCGGGTGGGATGGGCGGACGGGCGGTTTTCAGGACACGAAGATCACCAGGGGAGAACGGAGGGCGCCATGAGGAACTCTGGTGGAGCTCGCTCAGGGGGCGTCGGGTTTCTTGGCGGCGGTGGCGGCGGCGGCGGCGGGGCCGGGGGGGGCTTCGGGCGGGTTGGCGTTCACGAGCGCGCCGTCGTGGAGCTTGAAGGATCCGACGGAGGCGATGGTCTCTCCGATCCTGAGGCCGTCGGTCACGATGACGCTTTGGCCGAGCGAGGGGCCGAGTTTGACAAATCGCTGCGTGGCCCGCATGGCGCCCGGCTGGTCGCCGGGCTTGGCGGAGGGGCCGACGATAAAGACGTGGTCGCCGTAGGTGGAGCGCCGGACGGCGACGCTGGGGACGACGACGTAGTCCTGCTCCTCGCCGATGGGAACGCTGACGTCCACGGACATGCCGGGGCGCAGGGCCTCGCCGGGGTTGGCGATGATGGAGCGGACGCGGACGTTGCGGGTGGCCATGTTCACCTGCGCGTCGAGGGCGACGACCTCGACGGGGACGGGCTTTGGACCGAGCATGGCGGAGGTGATCATGAAGATCGCGCCGGGCTTGACTCGCCACGTCTCTTCCTGCGGGAGGGCGAAGTCGAGGTAGATCTTCGGGTCGATGCCCTGGAAGACGACGATGTCGGCGCCTTCCTTGAGGTACTGGCCGGGGTGGACGGTGCGGATGCCGGTGCGGCCCTTGAAGGGGGCGAGGATGTGCTTCTTGCGGATGAGCGACTGGACCTGCTCGACCTTGGCGCGGGACTGGTTGAGTTCGGCGGTCATGCGATCGACGTTCGCCTGCGCGGCGTCGAGTTCGGCCTTGGCCTTGTCGGCCTCGATGGCGGCGATGGCGTTCTTGGCCGCGGCCTCGCTGACGCGGCGCCAGTTGCTCTCGGCGAGGTGGAGGTTGGAGGCGACCAGGTCGCGGTTGGCCTCGGCGACGCCGACGGCGGCCTGGGCGGCCTTGAGGTCGGCGTCCTCGGTGGAGGTGTCGAGGGTGAGCAGGGGCGCTCCGGCCTCGACGACGGAGCCGGAGTCGAAGTTGACTTCCTTGACGGTGCCCGCGACCTCGTTGCTGACGGTGACCGAGCGGATGGGGAAGACGGTGCCGACCATGTTGGCGGTGGGGCGCCACTTGCCGGCGCCGACGGTGATGGTCTGGACGGCCTCGGCGGGTTCCCAGCCGCCGCCGCCGGCCGCGGCCTTGTCGATGACGCGCGTTTTCCACCACCAGATGCCGGTGGCGGCGGCGGCAAGCCCGCCGAGCAGACAGAGACTCAGGACGATCACCTTCGGGTTCATTCGCGTTCCTCGTGTGGGCGGACCGGTGGGCCCGGAGTGCATCGAAGGATATCTATGTAGTGTGCGGGGACTATGGAGCGTGGAGAAAAAATAGGGCGGAGTGGGGTGTGAGGAAGAGTGGAAAAGAGGAGTTGTCGGGGGCTTGGGGCACGAGCGGGATGCGCGGTGAGTGTGGCGATCGTCGTGCGCCCGGTACGGGCAGGGATGCCCGTGCTATCGGAAGTCTCGGGAGACGGGGCGGTGGAGGGTGGTGAAGTCGGCCGCGTCGTGGAGGTCGGCGATGGCCCGGACTTTCACGTGAACGACTTCGCCGGCGCGCTCGACGGTTCCCCAGGCGGCGACGGCCACGCTGTGGCGGGCGGCTCGCCGGTATTTGTGGAAGACTTTGGGGAAGAGGATGAGGTTGGCCGCGGCGGACTCGTCCTCGATGGTCATGAAGACGATGCCCGCGGCGGTGGCGGGGCGCTGGCGGACGAGGACGAGGCCGGCGACGGCGACTTTTTTCCCGTGCGGGCAGAGGGCGGGGTCGCGGAGTTGGAGGGCGGTGAGGATGCCCAGCGCGGCGAGGCGGTCGCGCTCGAGGGCGAGGGGGTGGCCCTTGAGGGAGAGGCCGATGGCGTCGTAGTCGTGGCGGAGGGTTCGGGCCGCGGGAATTGCGGGAAGGTGCGGGATTGGTTCGTCGTCGCCGGTGGCGGCGATGGTGTCGAAGAGGGGGAGGTGCTCATCGCGCATGCGGCGGATATGCCAGAGGGCGTCCTGGCGGGAGAGGTTCATGGAGCCGAAGGCGTCGGCCGCGGCGAGGCGGCGGAGGGCGCGGACGGGGACGTTGCCGGTGCGCCAGAGGCGCTCGATGGACTGGGAGGGGCCGCGGGCGCGGCGGGCGGAGACGAGGAGATCGGCGTCGGCGCGCCGGAGGCCGTCGATGAGGCGGAGGCCCAGACGGAGCGCAGGTGTCGAGGTGTCAAGGTGTCGCGGTGTCGAGGAGGAGGACTGGACACCTGGACACCTTGACACCTCGACACCTTCTTCGAGCGTGCAATCCCACTCGCTGATGTTGACATCGATTGGTCGCACCTCGACGCCGTGCTCCTGGGCATCGCGAACGATCTGGGCCGGGGCGTAGAAGCCCATGGGCTGGGAGTTGATGAGCGCGGCGGCGAAGGCGGCGGGGTGGTGGACCTTCTGCCATGCGGAGACGTACACGAGCAGCGCGAAGGACGCGGCGTGGGACTCGGGGAAGCCGTACTCGCTGAAGCCCTTGATCTGCTCGAAGCAGCGGTCGGCGAACTCCTGCGTGTAGCCGCGGGCGAGCATGCCGGCGACGAGTTTCTCGCCCAGGCGGAAGATGAGGTCGCCCTTGCGCTTCCACGCGGCCATGGCGCGCCGGAGTTGGTCGGCCTGGCCGGGTGTGAAGCCACCGGCGACCATGGCGAGGGCCATGGCTTGTTCCTGGAAGAGGGGGACGCCGAGGGTTTTGGCGAGGACTTTTTCTACTTCGGAGTTTGGATAGGAATACTGCTCTTCGCCGTTGCGCCTTCTGAGATACGGATGCACCATTTTCCCTTGGATAGGTCCGGGACGGACAATCGCTACCTCAATCACGAGGTCGTAGAAGTTGCGGGGGCGCAGGCGAGGGAGCATGGACATTTGCGCTCGTGATTCGATCTGGAACACTCCGACCGTGTCGGCTTTGCAGATGGCGTCGTAGACGGTTGGGTCTTCGGGCGGGACTGTGTGGAGCTGCAAAGGTGTCGAGGTGTCAAGGTGTCGAGGTGTCGAGAGCGCCGGTGCGGTTACTTCTGTTCGAGTTTGCGGATGAGTGCGAAGAGCATTTTGTCGATCTCTTCCATGAGTCCCGCGATCGTCGGGTCGGCACGCATGAACTCGAGTTCCACCGCGATCTCCCACTGGGTGGCCAGTTCGGCCTGGGATCCGCTGGCGATGCGAAGGCCGCGGATGTATTCCTGGCGGGTCTTGCGGTTGTATCCCTCGGCGATGTTCGAGGGAATCGAGACGGCCGCGCGACGCATCTGCGAGGTCAGGCCGAACATCTCCGACCTGGGCATCTTCTCCGTTGCCTTGTAGATGCGTTTGGCGAGGTTCTTGCCCTTCTGCCAGACGATGAGGTCCTTGTACGAGCGAATCTGACTCATGCGATGTCTCCTGCAATGCTGGGGTTTTTCTCGACACCTCGACACCTCGACACCTTGACACCTTACCAGATTCGTTGATGAAATCAAAGGCCCGCCGGATGCATGAGAGCATGCCGAGGCCGAGGCAGTCGACCTTGAGCATGCCGACCGCGTCGATGTCGTCCTTGTCCCATTCGATGACGGTGCGGTCGGGCATGGCCGCGTTTTCGACGGGGACGAGTTCGCACAGCGGGGTTCGCGTGATGACGAAGCCGCCGACATGCTGGGAGAGGTGGCGGGGGAAGCCGAGGATCTCGCCGGTGAGTCTCGCGAGCCATTGGAGCGTGGGGTCCTCGGGGTTGAGGCCCATCTCGCGCATGCGGGTTGGCTCGATGGCGCCCTGCTCCCACCAGTCGGAGTCCTTGGCGAGGCGATCGACCAGGTCGAGGGAGAGGCCGAGGGCCTTGCCGACGTCGCGGGTGGCGCTGCGGCGGCGGTAGGAGATGACCTCGGCGGTGAGGGCGGCGCGATCGCGTCCGTACTTGCGGTAGATGTACTGGATGACCTCCTCGCGGCGCTCGTGCTCGAAGTCGATGTCGATGTCGGGGGGTTCGTTGCGCTCCTTGGAGATGAAGCGCTCGAAGAGGAGGTCGATGCGGGCGGGATCGACGGCGGTGACGCCGATGCAGTAGCAGACGGCGGAGTTTGCCGCCGCGCCGCGCCCCTGGCAGAGGATGGGGGCCCAGCCCGGGGGCGGCTCGGCGTCGGGGGTTTCGCGTCCGGAGCGGGCGTAGCGGACGAGGTCGTGGACGGTGAGAAAGTATGGGGCGTAGTTGAGTTCGTCGATGAGTTGGAGTTCGTGGAGGATGATGCGGCGGACCTTGTCGGGGATGCCGGCGGGATAGCGGTCCGCCGCGCCGCGCCAGGTGAGGTCGGTGAGGTGCCGCATGGGCGTGGTGCCTTGCGGGACGACCTCGTCGGGGTACTCGTAGCGGAGTTGATCGAGGGAGAAGCCGGCGGTGCGCTCGGCGATCTCGAGGGTGCGGGCGAGGGCTCGCGGGTGGGCGGCGAAGAGGCGGTGGAGTTCTTCGGGGCTCTTGAGGTGGCGCTCGGCGTTGGGGTGGAGGCGGAAACCGGCGGAGGAGAGGGTGCGGCCGTGGCGGATGCAGGTGAGGACGTCCTGGAGCATGCGGCGATCGGGGTGATGGGCGTGGGCGTTGGTGGTGGCGACGAGGGGGATGCTGAGGTCGTGGGCGAGTTGAGAGAGATGGGAGAGGCGGGCGGCGTCGTCGGGGGCGTAGGGGAGGGTGAGGGCGAGGGAGAGGCGGTCGTGATCGAAGAGTGATTTGAGGTGGGAGAGAAAGGAGGGGAGATTGGGATTAGGATTACGATTATGATTAGGATTGGACATAAAAACCGCGATGGCGAGGAGGCCTTCGTTGTGGGCGGCGAGGTCGGCGAGGGTGAGGTGGCACTGGCCCTTGGGGGCGCGGCGTTTGCCCGTGGTGAGAAGGCGGCAGAGGCGGCGGTAGGCGGGCATGTCGGTGGGGTAGAGGCAGAGTGACAGGCCGGGGGCGTCCTGGAAGGTGAGGCGGGAGCCGAGGATGAAGCGTGTGGCCCTCCCACCCCCCCTACTGCTTGCAATGTCCTTGGCCGCGGCATGAGCGCGGACGACGCCGGCGAGGGTGTTGGTGTCGGTGATGGCGATGGCGCGATAGCCGAGGGTGGCGGCGTGCTGGATGAACTCTTCGGGGTGGCTTGCGCCGGTGAGGAAGGTGTAGTTGGAGGTGGTGCAGAGTTCGGCGTAGGGAAAACAGGCCGGCGAAGAAAGAGCAGGATCAGGAGCAGGAGCAGGAGCAGGAGCAAGAGCAGGACCGGAAAGGGATGGCACACCGTCCGGAAGGCCGGTGGCATTTCGAAATGGGTGCGGCTTGAGTTTGGGGAACTCGTTCTCGGGCATGTCAGCACCACTCTCCTTGCACGAACCAGCGGCCGGTGGCGGATTGACGGCAGACCCAGAGCCAGCGGCCGGAGTCGGTCTGGGCGGCGAAGTAGTCGCGGTCCGGGGGTTCTCGTCCGGCGCGATGGCGCCACCACTCGGGGCCGATGCGTTCGGGGCCGATGCAGGAGAGGATGCGGAGGTGGTGGCCGCGCCAGTACAGGGAGAGGAGGGGGCCGTCGGGGGTGAGGGCGATGGCGCGGGCGGGTTCGGGGCGGGGGAGGAGGAGGGAAGGACGGAGAGAGGACGAGGGAGAAGAAGAGCAGGAGCAGGAGCAAGAGCAGGAGCAGGAAGAAGAGGAAACGGAAGAGGCTTCGAGAACGGAGCGCTCTCGGACGGCTCGCTCTGGGATGTGGGATTCGAGGGGCTCGATGCGGCGGATGTTCTCGGTGCGGTCCTTGGGTGAGAAGCCCAGGTCCTTGTTGAGGCCGTGGCGGATGTTGTCGCCGTCGAGGACGTAGGCGCGCACGCCGCGGTCCCACAGCTTCTTCTCGAGCGCGACCGCCAGGGTCGATTTACCGGAGCCGGAGAGCCCGGCCATCCA
>CALMPG010000009.1 GCA_937871915.1 uncultured Phycisphaerales bacterium | reverse complement strand
GGCGGTTCCCGTGGCTGCCCCGGGGGAAGATTGGGGAGGGTTTGGCGGGGGGTGTTGCGTGGGGGGGGGGGGGGGGGGTGGGGGGGGTGGCGCTGCATCGGCAGATGTTCGGGGGTGTGGGTGTGGGCGGGATGGACTGGTGGATGGCGGCGTTGATCGGCGGGGTGCTGGCGTTGGTCGGGCAGGCGGGGGATCTGCTGGAGAGCGTGTTCAAGCGGGACGCGGGGCTGAAGGACTCGGGAGCGACACTGCCCGGAATGGGCGGCGTGCTGGATGTGCTGGATTCGGTGCTGCTGGCCGCGCCGGTGGGGTTTTGGTTGTTGACGGGGTGGAAGGGCGGATGAGATCGTGGGGAAAGTCGTGGGAAAACCAACGGCGTGGGGCCGGAGAGCGGGGTATAGTTGAGAGCGGCGTGAGTCGGACGGAACAAATCACCAGCGGGGACCCTGGATGTCGGTGACCACACAGCTCCTGGATGTTTTTCGAGTGGACAAGCAGCTCCGAGGACTTCGGAGCAGGCTGGATGGGGCGGAGAGGTTTCTGACGCTGCAGAGCGTGCTGCTGGCGGACCTTGAGAAAACCAAGACGACTCTGGAAGGGCAGATCAAGCTGCTCCGGGCGACGATCGCCAACGAGGAGGGGGAGGCGGCGCGGATCGAGGCGCGGGCCGCGGGCCTTCGCGAGCAGATGAACAACGCCAAGACCGCCAAGGAATACGCGGTGTTCCAGAGCGAGCTCAACACGCTCAAGGAGCAGAAGAGCGCGGCGGACGAGAGGGTTCTCGAGTCGATGGCGAAGGTGGAGGAGGCGGACAAGAGGCTCGCCGACGTGACCGTGAACCACGCCGACCGGGCGAAGATCGTGCAGACGGCCAGGACCGATCGCGACGCGAAGGCGGCGGAGATCAAGGACCGGCTGGCGGAGCTCACCGAGCAGCGCAGGGCGCTGTGCGCGGCGGTGCCGGCCCGCGAGATGCGGATGCTCGAAGACCTGATCAAGGCTCGCGGCGACGAGGCCATGGCGCCCATCGAGGTGCTCGACCGCAGGGCCCACGAGGGGAGCTGCTCGGCGTGCATGATGGCGGTGACGGTGGAGGTCGTGAGCAGCCTGATGAGCGGGAAGCTGGTGAGCTGTCCGGCGTGCCACTGCATCCTGTACATGGAAGAGTCGATCTTCGCCAAGGAAAAGAAGACGAAGGATCCTTCGCTGGCGGCCTTGCAGAAGAAGGCGAAGAAGGCCAAGGAGAAGGAAGCCGCGAAGGAAGAAGCGGCGAAGATGTGAGGGGCGGGGGAATGGGAAGCAGACTCGGAGACAAGACCCCGCCGACGCGGGGTTTTTTCGTCGGTGGGCTTGGGTTTCCTCTCGCCTACGCGAGAGGCTCTTTGTCGAACAGGTCGGCCGAGGTCGGGGCCGCGTTGGGCATGCCGATGTGCCTTGCGCCGTCGGCGGTGAGGGCGCGGCCGCGGCGGGTTCGGGCGAGGAAGCCGATCTGGAGGAGGTAGGGCTCGACGACGTCTTCGAGCGTGCCCGAGTCGTGGTTGAGCGTGGCGGCGACGGCCTCGAGGCCGACGGGGCCGCCGGCGTAGGTCTTGGCGATGACGCGGAGGTAGGCTCGGTCGAGCTCGTCGAGGCCGAGGTGGTCGATGCCCTCCAGGGCGAGGGCGTCGTTGACCATGCGGGGGGTGAGGGTGCCGTCGCCCTTGACCTGGGCGAAGTCGCGGACTCGCCGGAGGAGGCGGTTGGCGATGCGGGGCGTGCCGCGCGAGCGGGCGGCGATGAGGTCGAGGGCGGCGTCGGCGGCGGGGACGCTGAGAAGAGACGCGGAGCGTCGGAGGATGATGAGGAGTTCGGCCGGGGTGTAGTAGCGGAGGGAGTGGGTGATGCCGAAGCGGGAGCGGAGGGGGGAGGAGACGAGGCCGGCGCGGGTGGTGGCGCCGATGAGGGTGAAGGGGGCGAGTTTCTTCTGGATGGTCTGGGCGTGCATGCCGCTCTCGACGCGGATGTCGATGACGAAGTCCTCCATCGCGGGGTAGATGAACTCCTCGACAGCGATGGGGAGGCGGTGGATTTCGTCGATGAAGAGGACATCCCGCTCGGCCATTGAACAAAGGACGCGGACGAGGTCGGTGGGGCGGGTGAGGGCGGGGCCGGAGGTGATGTGGACCTGGACGGGGTGTGACGATTGGAGAGATCCGCGGGATTCGTCGCCGAGCCTCCTCATCCCGGGCGTGTTGGAACCCATTTCTTCGGCGATGACGTGGGCGAGGGTGGTCTTGCCGAGGCCTGGGGGGCCGTGGAGGAGGACGTGCTCCATCGGCTCGTTGCGGGCACGGACGGCCTGGATGGTGATGGCGAGGCGCTCGACGAGGTCGGGCTGGCCGACGTATTCGGAGAGGGTGCGGGGGCGGAGGGAACCGGCGCCCGCCCCCCCGGAGCCATGGCGCTCCGAATCGGGCGGGTCGAGGGAGTCGCTGAGGGTTGGAGAGACGAGGCGCTCGACGGCCATGATGGGGAGTGTATCGGCTCGCAAGGAGCGGGCGGGCGAGCGGTCAGTCGTTGCAGCCCGAGTACCAGACGCGGACAAAGTCGAAGAGATCGACCACGTTGATCCCGCCGGAGCGGTTGAAATCGGCGATTGGATCGGCGCTCAGGAAGGCGTTGACAAACGCGAAGATGTCGGAGACTCCGACGCTTCCGGAACAATCGAAGTCGGCCGCGCAAATGGCCGGTTCGGACCAGCGGACAAACGCGGAGTATTGGGGCAGCTGTTGATAGATATGACCCCCAATGCACAGGTCGCCACGAAACTCCTGAATCGAATCGAACGTGTAGAAGGCGACCGGAAATGCCCGCCAACCCTGCACCTCGTTCCAGCGCGAAAGTCCGGAATACGTCGGCACACCACCCACGACTCTCATGTCGCCACCCACGATCAGATCTTCGTGATACACGCCCAGGTACCTGCCGTCGGGAGAGTTCGGCCCGAGCACTCGCCAGGTCGAGCCGTTCCACGCGCGGACGGCGCCGGCCACAACAATCAGTTCGCCACGGTATTCCGTGATACCACGGGCGATGCTCCCCGAGTTGGTGCCGAGCGATCGCCAAGACTGGCCGTTCCACGCCGCGACTCCGGCGGCCTGAACTCCGCCGATCGTCTGAAAATCTGCTATGGCGATGAGTTCATTCCGATATACACCCAAACCGTAGATCGGCGAACTCGCGGTGCCAATGGTCTGCCACACTGTTCCGTTCCAACGATTCACCGTATATCCGTTGGAGGCAATCAGATCACCATTGAACGTGGCGAGACCATGCGCATCGAGACTGGGCAGCCCCGCCCCGAACGCACGCCAAGACCGCCCGTTCCACGCCGCGACATGGCTGGCTGCAACGCCTCCGGCGCTTGTGAACTGACCTCCCACCACCAACTCGTCCTGAAACTCGGTCAACGATTGAACGGTGTGGTTCGCGCCGGCGCCCAGCGCGCGCCATGAGCTTCCGTCCCACGCAGCGACGTTGTTCGCGGGCACTCCGAACGCTTCTGAGAATGTTCCCGCGGCGATCAACACCTCGGGCTGTGGACCGGTACCGTCCGGGTCCCATGTCATCATTCTCCCGACGAATCGAGAACTCGAGGGCGAAACACTGAGCGTGAACCCCGGCGTTCCAGAGCCCGCCACCCATTCGCCCATGCACTGCGCGGTTGCCAGTTTGGCAACTGACAGAACCACACAGGCGGCGAAGACCTGCTTTGCGAGCATGTGGGGCATCTTGAAACCCTTCCGCGCATGTTCTGATCGAGGGTGGCTTGGGCGGCCGCTCAGAGATTCGCTCAATAAACCGTGACGGTTGCCGCTCCACCGACAGGCCCCGGTCGATTGCGAGTGGATCGTCCATATTCTTGGCCATGCCATCTCCCGCATCTACCGCCCCCGCCGGCCAGGCGATTTCCGTTCCGGTTCACGGCTTTTCCAAGGTGCTGCGCGTGGAGGTGGCGGCCGCGCCGGGGTGTGCGGACCCGATCGGGGAGGCTTTGAGGCGGGACGCGGCGGGGCTGGGGGTGGAACTGGCTTCGAGCCGGGCGACGCATGTGTACTTGATTGAGGCGGAGGCTGGGAGTCCGATCTCGGCGGGGCAGTTGGATTTGGTGCGGGGGAAGTTGCTGGCGGATCCGGTGACGGAGCGGGCGAGTGTTGGGGCCGCGACGGCCGGGAAGGGCGAGGTGACGATCGAGGTGCATCCGCTACCCGGCGTGATGGACCCGGTAGCGCTGTCGGTGAGCGCGGCGATCGGGGAGTTGCTGGGGCTCAAGACGCCGCCACTGGTTTCGACGGGGTGGCGGTATGACATTTCTAGCCCGGGGCTGACGCGCGAGACGGCGATGATGCTGGCGGGGCGGCTCTTGGCGAATCCGGTGATCCAGCGGATTCATGCGGAGCCGTACTGGCCGAGGGAGTTTCCGCACTCGGCCGCGCACGATGGGGGGATGGGGAGCGTGCGGCTGATCGGGCTGAGCGATGCGGAGTTGACGAAACTGTCGCGCGAGGCGCATCTGTTCTTGTCGCTGGAGGAGATGAAGGCGGTGCAGGGGCACTATGCGGGGATCGGGCGGGATCCGCGGGAGATTGAACTGGAGACGTTCGCGCAGACGTGGAGCGAGCATTGTGTGCACAAGACTCTCAAGAGCAGGATTGTGTATAGGCACTCGGCGTTAGGCACTCGGCACTCGGGAGAGACGCCGCCCGTGGATGTCATTTGTTGGAGTGGGCGGCCGGGCCATGAAGTGCGGAGCGATGGGTCGGTGGTGATCGACAACCTGCTCAAGCGGACGGTGGCGGCGGCGACGCATCGGCTGATCGCGGATGGGGTGGACTGGACGCTCTCGGTGTTCGTGGACAACTCGGGGGTGATCGCGTTCGACGAGACCCACGCGGTGTGCATCAAGGTGGAGACGCACAACCATCCGTCGGCGATCGAGCCGTATGGCGGGGCCGCGACGGGTGTGGGCGGGTGCGTGCGGGATGTGATGGGGACGGGGCTTGGGGCGCGGCCGATTGCGAACACGGACGTGTTTTGTGTTGCCGAGCCGAGGCATTTCACCACTGAGAGCACCGAGAGCACTGAGAAAGGCAGGGGGAGCGGGTCAGAGCCGAAGGGCGCGCCCGCCTCTGTGTCCTCGGTGCCCTCTGTGGTGAGTCCGCTTCCGGATGGGTGCTTGCCGCCGGAGCGGATACTGCGTCAGGTGGTGGCGGGGGTTCGGGACTATGGGAATCGGATGGGGATTCCGACGGTTTCCGGGGCCGTGTACTTTGATGATCGGTATGTGGGGAACCCGCTGGTGTTCTGCGGGTGCATCGGGGTGATGGGGCGGGAGCATGTGAAGGGTGTGGTGAAATCGGGCGATCTGATCGTCGCGCTGGGGGGGCGGACGGGGCGCGATGGGCTGCACGGGGCGACGTTCAGTTCGGCGGAACTCGAGCACACGGCGTCGGATGAGTTTTCGCACGCGGTGCAGATCGGCAACGCGATCACCGAGAAGCAGGTGCTGGACGCGATCATGCGGGCTCGGGATGAGTTCGGGACGCCGCTGTACAACGGGATGACCGACTGTGGGGCGGGCGGGTTCTCATCCGCGATCGGGGAGATGGGGAAGGAGACCGGGGCGACGGTGCATCTGGAGCGGGCGCCGCTGAAGTACGCGGGGCTTTCGGCGACGGAGATCTGGATCAGCGAGGCGCAGGAGCGGATGGTGCTGGCGGTGCCGGAGAGGAACCTCGAGAAACTGCGGGCGATCTGCGCCGAGGAGCATGTGGAGATGGCGGTGCTGGGGACCTTTGCGCCGGCGGCGGGAAGCACGAAGGAGAAGCCGGAACTTGCGCTGATGTTCCATGGGAAGGAAGTCGGGCGGATGGATGTGCGTTTTTTGCACGAGGGGATTCCGACTCCGAAGCGCGAGGCTGTTTGGCGCGGCGGGGCGAGTGGCAGAGTGGCGAAGTGGCAGCGTCGCGAAGTGGGGCGGCCATCGGTGCGTGGGGCGCTGTTGCAACTGCTGGCGCATCCGAACATCGCGTCGAAGCACTGGATCGTGCGGCAGTATGACCATGAGGTTCGTGGGGCGACGGCGGTGAAGCCTTTGGTGGGGCCTCTGGGGCGCGGGCCGGGGGATGCGAGCGTGATTCTGCCGGTGGCGGGGTCGCACCGCGGGCTGGCGATTTCGCAGGGGTTGCAGACGGGGATCGGGGATCCGGAGATTCACGGCTCTGGAGAGCCGTGCCACAAGGGTGGGGATCCGTATCTGATGGTGCTGGCGGCGATCGATGAGTGCGTGCGGAACCTGGTGTGCGTGGGGGCGGACCCGGATCGCGTTGCGATCCTGGACAACTTCTGCTGGCCCTCGTGCTCCAAGCCGGAGAACCTGGGGTCGCTGGTTCGCGCGGCCGTCGGGTGCTACGACGGGGCGATGGCGTATCGGACGCCGTTTGTGTCGGGGAAGGATTCGCTGAACAACCAGTTCACGACGAAGGACGGCAGGACGATCGAGATCCCCCCCACTCTGCTCATCACGGGCATAGGGATCGTGCCGGATGTTCGGAAGTGTGTGACGATGGATGCGAAGCGGGCGGGGAATGTGCTGATGGTGGTTGGGCCGTCGTCGAGCGCGATGGGCGGGTCGCACTACCAGCGGGTGTTCGGGCTGGCCCCGGAGGAGAACGCGGGTGTGCCGGTGACGGACCTGGGCGTCGGGCCGCGTGTGGCGAGGGGGGTGGCGGGAGTGATCGGCGCTGGGCTGGCGCGGAGTGCGCACGATGTGTCGGACGGCGGGGTGCTGTGCGCCGTGGCGGAGATGCTGATCGCGGGATCGACGGAGCGGGCGCGGCTGGGCGCGAAGGTGGACGTGTCGGGCGTCGCCGCGTGCTTTGGCGAGGGGCCTTCGCGGTATGTGCTGGAGGTGGAGGCGGGGATGGTTGGGGCGGTGAAGAAGGCGTTGGGGGTGGAGTGCGCGGTGATCGG
Organism: uncultured Phycisphaerales bacterium; assembly: GCA_937871915.1. GTDB lineage: Bacteria > Planctomycetota > Phycisphaerae > Phycisphaerales > UBA1924 > UBA4658. The sequence goes on along the minus strand of CALMPG010000009.1, from coordinate 11,203 downwards.
GGCCGTGGATGGGAGCGGGGAGATGAGCGTGGGCGGGGAGCGGGTAGGCGTGGAGGAGATGGCTCGGGCGTGGATGGGGACGCTGGACTGGTGAAGGGCAGGTCGTCGGCCCTCCGGGAGGAGCGCTTTGGAGTTGCACGCTCATTGATTGTCGTCGGTTGTCGGGCTTGCAACACCACGGGCAGCGAGCTGCCCGTGCCACCCGGGGCGATGCACAGACGAGGAGCACGGGCAGGATGCCCGTGCTAAGTGCTACGTGCCGACGCCGGCGATGTCGAAGGTGTAGTGGCCTCGGCTGGGGCTGAGGTTGAGGTTCTCGTTGGTGTCGAGGACGACGGTGGCGGCGCGGGCGCCGGTGGTTGTGGGGTTGAAGCGGACCTTGAAGGTGACGGACTGGCCGGGGGCGAGGGAGCCGGTGGAAGGCTGGGCGCTGACGATGTAGTCGGATGCGCTCGGGCCGGTGAGGGTGACGAAGTTCGGGCCGGCGAAGGAGAGGGTTGCGAGGCCGATGTTGGTGATGGTGAAGAGGCGGACGCGGACGGTGTTGCCGGCGGCGAGGACGGGGCCGAAGTCGGTCTTGTCGTTGAGGTTGGGGGAACTGGCGCCGGGGGCGATGTCGAATCCGGCGCCGGTGATCCGGGCGCGAGGAAGGGCGAGGCCGTTGCCCTGGATGGCGAAGGTGTAGGTCGGGGTGACGGGATCGTTCGAGGCGATGGAAATGGTCGCGTCGGCGAAGCCGACCTGGCCGCCGGGGGTGAAGCGGACGCGGAACTGGGTGGATTGGCCGGGGGCGAGGCTGGAGGCGGGCTGGACGAAGACGACGAAGCGGTCGGCGTTGGGGCCGGCGATGGTGACGGGGGTTGCGCCCGGGAGGTTGAGCGTCCGCAGGCCGGTGTTGGTGATGGTGAAGATGCGGACCTTGGTCATGTAGACGGCGTCGATGCCGGCGAACTTGGACCAGTCGGCGGTGGTGGCCTCGGTGTCGCCGGAGTCGATGTTGACGTGCCTGCCGGAGACCTGGGCGATGGGACGCTGGATGCCGTGGCCCTGGATGGCGAGGGTGTAGGACGGGGTGCTCGGATCGTCGCTGGCGATGGTGACCTGGGCGACGCGCAGGCCGAGGGCGCTGGGGTCGAAGACGATGGTGAAGGTTGCCTGGCCGGAGGGGGCGACGGTTGAGCCGGCGTCGGCGACGAGGGTGAAGTCGGCGGCGTTGGCGCCGGTGATGATGACGCGGGGCGAGCCGAGGAGGTGCAGGGCCTGGTTGCCCGCGTTGTAGATGATGAAGGTTCGGGAGTTGGACTGGTTGTCGAGGTTGGCGTTGTCCAGGTCGGTGTAGTCGGTGCGGGAGGGGGTGGTGTCGCCGGAAACGATCAGGCGGTTGTTGGCCCAGACCTCGATGATCGGGGCGGGCGGGGCGACGCCCTTGATGGCGTCGAGCTTGACGTTGGCGGTGCCGACGGCGATGTCGTGGTAGGTGACGGGGGAGCCGAAGCCCGCGCCGGAAAAGGTGACGGCGTAGGTGCCGACGGGGAGTTGGAGTTGCCAGCCGCCGGCGGTCATGGTGGTGGTCTGGTAGGACGCGCCGAAGCCGTCGCCCGCGACGGCGGTGACGGTGACGCCGCCGAGGCCCTCGCCGGGCTCGTAGAAGGCGTTGTTGGAGAGGTCGTTGAAGGCGACGCCGAGGAGGAAGGCCTGGCCCTGGTTGAAGCGTTTGCCGAAGTCCTGGGTGACGACCATGGGGCCGACGTCGCGCCCGGAGACGATGCCGGGGTAGGCGATGCGGATGCCGACCTCGCGGAAGGTCGGGTCCATCATGTCCTCGCGGTGGCCGGGAGGGTCCTGGATGCCGGTGGTGTTCGGGTCGGTGGGGTCGCCGCCCCAGTCGATGGCGAAGCCGGCGTGGGCGTGGAGGACGCCCTTGGCGAAGGCGTAGATGTTCTCGCCGAGATTGGACCAGTTGGTGTATCCGGCGGCGTTGGCGCGTGCGCCCAGGCCGGGCTCGTTGACGGAGGTGACCTGGTGGCTCTGCACATCGCCGGCGATCATGGCGGCGTTGTGGCCCTCCGCCGCGTCGTAGAGGGCGCTGCTCCATGCGAGGGGTGGAGCGGCGACGAGAGAGGCCCACTGGGAGGCGAGGATGGTGCCCTTGGTCTTGAAGTAGACGAGGGCGGCGTTGATGTCGGCGTTGCTGGAATGTGCGGGGTTGCCGAGCGAGGACGTGAGGAAGCCGAGTTCGGCGGCGGGGTTGGTCCGCATGCGGTTGAGGAGTTCGAGCATGTATTGCTCGTCGGCGGTGGGGCTGAAGGCGAGGAGCTGGCGCGGCTCGAGGGGTTCCCAGAGGGCGGTCGGATGGTGCGAGCGTCGGGGCATGGGGGGCGTCCGAGAGGGGGCCGAACGGATGTGTATCGGATGCGGTGCGCTACGCTGGTGCGCGGGATCGGGTTCTGAGACGGGGGACTGGGGGAGATACGCGATTGTTGCGGGGGGTGACCGCAGGATGCCGTGCTCGGGCTGGCGCCCGGGCCTGTGTGGGGGCACCTCTCGCCTACGCGAGAGGCTCTTTGGCCCATGCGCGGAGGCGTCTGGCGGCCTCTTCGAGGGTGGACATTTGCTTGCAGAAGGCGAAGCGGGCGAGGGGGCGGCCGTGGTGCTTGTTTTCGTAGAAGACGCTTGGGGGGATGGCGGCGACGCCGACCTCGGTGGTGAGGTACTTGCAGAAGGTGAGGTCGTCGGAAATCGAAAGGCCCGGCTCGGAGAGCCGGGCCACCCGGGTCCAGTCGGCGAGGATGAAATAGGCGCCGGCGGGGAGGAAGACGCGAAAGCCGCATTCCTGGAGAGTTTCTCCGAGGAATGTGCGGGCGGTCGCGAGGTCGGCGCGGAGGGTGGCGATGGCGTTTCGGGATTGGGGGCTCAAGGAGGCGGCGGCGGCCGCGCCGTGTTGGAGGGGAGTGGCGGTGGAGAAGTTGATGAACTGGTGGGCGGAGCGGAGGGCGGCGGAGAGTTCGGGGGAGCCGATGGCCCAGCCGACTTTCCAACCGGTGAGGGAGAAGGACTTGCCGAGGGAGGAGAGGGAGAGGGTGCGATCGGCCATGCCGGGGAGCGTGGCGAGGGGTGTGTGCGGGAGGAGCGGGTCGTAGGTGAGGTGCTCGTAGACCTCGTCGGTGATGGCGATGGCGTCGTGGCGGATGCAGAGGTCGGCGATGAGGGAGAGCTCGTCGCGGGTGAAGACCTTGCCGGTGGGGTTGTGGGGTGTGTTGACGAGGATGGCGCGGGTGCGCGGGGTGAAGGCGGCGGCGAGGGCTTTGGGGTCGAACCAGAACTGGCCTTCGCCGGAGAGGGGCGTGCAGCGGGCTGGGTACGGCCCCGCTTCGCGCGGCGATTGGCCCGGAGACTGTTCGTTGGCAGCTTCACCACGCGGAGCGTGGTGGTACCCAGAGCCTGGCGCGTGGAGGGTGACGAAGCGTGGGGTGGCGCCGGCCATGGCGACGGAGGCGCGATAGGAGTCGTAGAAGGGCTCGAAGAGGATGATCTCGTCGCCGGGGTTGAGCAGGGCGAGCATGGCGGCGCAGATGGCCTCGGTGCAGCCGCTGGTGACGGTGACCTGGGTGTCGGGGTTGATGCTCTGGCCGGTGCGCGTGTTCCAGCCCTCGGCGATGGCGGCGTTCAGGGCGGGGACGCCGGACATGCGGGCGTATTGGTTGTGGCCGGGGGCGACGGTGGAGATCGCCTTGATCGCGGCGTGCTTGATGAAATCGGGGCCGTCGAAGTCGGGGAAGCCCTGGGCGAGGTTGATGGCTCCGTGCTTGTTTGCGAGGAGCGTCATTTCGGTGAAGATGGTGGTGCCGAAGGGGGCGAGGCGGTCGGCCAGGATGGGGCGGGGGGAAGGCAACGGAATAGGTCCTATGGGTCTCGTAGGTCCCATTGGACCTATGAAGAACTCCTCTACGCGTAGACCTCAAGAAAGACGCGATGCGTCGGCTTGACTTCGCGGTGGAGGTTCTTGCGGGTCCAGGAGCGGATGTCGCCCATGGCGGTGGGATCGACGCGGAGGTATTGCTCGAGGGCGTGCTGGGGGAGGATCGCGGCCATTTTCTGGAAGATGCCGAGTTCCATGCCGGCGATGCCGCAGACGTAGATGAGGGTGCGCTCGCTGGAGAGCATGGCCATCAGCTGGTCCTTGTTGGTGGCGATGCGGTCCTGCACGTACATGGGGTCGTGGCCGTCGGCCTGTCTCTCGCGGCTGGTGGCGGTGAGATAGGTGAAGCGTTTGTGCTCGGCGGCCATCTGGCGGAAGTAGGCGTCGTAGAGGAGGTCGGTGGCGTAGGGGGAGCCCATGACCAGGGCGATCTTGGAGGGGGCGTTGGAATGGAGCAGGTCCATGAGCATGCCGCGGAAGGGGGCGATGCCGGTGCCGGTGGCGAAGAAGATGTAGTCGTAGGAGCCGGAGTCTGCGGGGAGGACGAACTTCTTTCCGGCGGGGCCGGAGAGGCGGGTCCGGGCCCCTTCCTTGGGGTGCCCGGGGGAGTTTGAGCGGAGCCCGGGGGAGGGCCCGGGGGTTTTCCCGCGTCCATCGCCGGTGAGTTTGACGGCGGGGGAGATGATGTTGCCGTGGCCGTCCTCGCCGCGCCTGGGGCTGGCGACGGAGTAGAGGCGGACGGCGTGGGGGCGGCCCTTGGCGTCGGTGCCGGGGGCGAGGACGCCGATGGACTGGCCGGGGATGATGTTGCCGACGAGGTTGGTGCCGGAGATGTCGATCTCGACGTGGCGGACGAAGCCGGCGGCCTTTCGGGCGGTGCAGATCTCGGACTTGGTGATGCGGGCGATGACCGGCTCGCTTGGCCGGTAGATGTGCATCTTGACTTCGGGGAGGGCGATCTCGGGGTTGGGCGGGGTTGTGGGAGTTGGTGTGGACATGGAGGGGAAGTGTAAGGGGGGGGGGGATACGGGGTGGTCGAGGCGAAGCACCCGCCACGGAGTGTCGGGGTACCCGGAGCGAACCCGCCACGGAGTGTCGGGGTACCCGGAGCGAAGCCGCCACGGAGTGTCGGGGTATCCGGAGCGAACCCGCCACGGAGTGTCGGGGTATCCGGGCCGGGAGTTCTCGGTCGTTGGGGACGGTGCGACCGTCACAGACTGTCACAGGAGGGGCCCGATGCGGCGGGGCGTGCTGCATGGGGTGTGGTTTCCGGGCGATGAAGAGGGCGACACGGACCCGGGTTTCACAAATCCAACCCGGCTGTTGTGAGGAGTCGTTCCATGTTCGAGTTTGGAGAAATGGAACAGCCGAAGCGTCAGGATCGCCGGCGTGCGGGCCGGATCACGTGCGCGCTGACCAAGTGCCAGTTCGGCGAGGTTCGGGACATGTCCAAGGGCGGATGCCGCGTGATCGGGCGCAAGCCGCTGGAACTGCCCGCGGGGGCGTCGGTGAACCTGATCGTGAAGGCCCAGGGGGCGTCGCTGACGGTTCCGGCGTGCCCGGTGAGCAACCGGCAGCGTGCGGACGGGAAGTGGGAGATCGGTTTTCAGTTTCTGAACCTGACGGCGATGCAGTGCCGGGATGTTCTGGCGTTTGCACGGGCCGCGCTGGACAACGAGCAACTGCGCAGCCGCGCTGCGTGAGCGGATACACCTACCTGACCCGAGGGCGACATGGCGAGCAACGACCGGACAGCATCGAGCGGGAAGATCACCAAGGCGGGGATGGGGTTCCTCAAGCGCCTGGTGTTCGACGAGTCCACGCTCGAGGCGGACAATCGGCGCATGGAGGAGCGGACGCCGGTGGTCGGCGAGGTGAACGTGGTGGTGCTGGACGCGGCCGGTGAGGCCGTGGGCCAGACGCGGGTGTTCGTGCGTGATCTGTCGAAGAACGGGTGCGGGCTGTGGTCGCGGGTGCGGATGCCCGATGGGGCGCGGATCGTGATCCACTTTCCGGCGACGAACGGGCAGCCGCCGCTGGCGCGGGCGGCGACGGTGTGCCACTGCCGGGGCCAGGATGGGGCGGGGTTTGCGGTGGGGTGCAGGTTTGTGGAGTGAGGGGGGGTGGGGTGAGTGCTGAGTGCTGAGTGCTGAGTGCTGAGTGCGCGCGGAATGGTGCACACCTCGCTTGCTTTGGGGCCGGGGCGGTGTGAGTTTCAGGCTGCCTGGCGGAGTGAGTGGAGCGTGTCGTACTCGGCGCGACGGCCGGGGTCGGCGAGCGTCGAGTGGGCGTCATTGATCAGGCAGAAGCGCTGGTGGGCGCCCTCCTCGCGGCAGATGTCGGGGTGGTACTTGCGGGCCAACAGGCGGTAGGCGGCGTGGACCTCGTCGAGGGTTGCGGTGGGGCTCAGGTTGAGAACTTCGTAGTAGTCCGGGAGGCGGAGGGCGGCGACGAGCTTCTCGCGGCGGTCCTCGTTCGCAAAGGCTCCCGGCTGGGTGCGCTTGCCGAAGCGGGCGAGGCTGTCGATGGCCTGGGCGTCGGCCGGGGAGATGTTGACGAACTCGATGGCGACGTCGAAGCGGCCGCCCCCGATGGGCTGGACGCGGACGATGCGGGCCCGCAGGTTGATGCCGTCGGTGGGGGCGCTGAGTTCGAGTTGGAGCTCCTGGCCCTCGGCCAGGGGTGGGCGGCGCGGCAGGCGCACGCGGATTCCCGAGGCGGAGACGTCGTGGATCGGGCCGAGGTCGCAGGCGAGGACCGCGGACTGGATCCGCTCGGCGCGCCGGCGATTGGCGCCGGCGTTATCGGACGGGGAGTCGGTGCGTTTGGACCAGGGCCACATGGAGGGCAGATCGGTTGGAGGGGGTAGGGGCTTTACCGGAACAACGTTGACCCGCGGCCTTCGGGGGTGAAAGTGGCCAGGATTGGGGGAGGATGCGGGGCCCCGGGACTCGACGATGACGTGCGCGGGCAGGGGTCGTCCTTCGCTTGCGCGAAGGGCTCGTAGATGCGCGATCAGCGGGCGGTGGCGACGCGGTCCACCTCTTCGATGGTGGTGACGCCGCGGGCGACCTGTTGCCAGCCGGACTGGATCAGAGTGGTGAAGAGGCCCTGCTCGATGATGCGCTTCATGGCGGCGATGGTGGGTTCTTTGAGGATGACGTCGCGGAGCTCGTCGGAGAAGTCGAGGATCTCGAAGATGGCCTTGCGGCCGCGGTAGCCGGTGCGGAGGCAGGCGGCGCAGCCGGTGGCGGAATAGATGTCGGTCTTGCCCTCGAGGAAGCGGCCCATGCGTGTGGCCTGGACGGGGAGGACCTTGGTGTCGCGTTTGCAGGTGTCGCAGAGGACGCGCAGGAGGCGCTGGGCGACGACGACCTCGAGGGAGTTGGCGACGAGGTAGGGCTCGACCTTGAGGTCGAGGAGGCGGAAGACGCTGGACATGGTGTCCTTGGCGTGGACGGTGGAGAAGACGAGGTGGCCGGTCATGGCGGCCTGCATGGCGGTGCGGGCGGTCTCCTCGTCGCGGATCTCGCCGACGAGGATGACGTCCGGGTCCTGGCGGAGGACGGAGCGGAGGAGCTGGCCGAAGGAGTTGCCGTGCTTCTCGTCGGTGGGGATCTGGGTGACGCCCTCGATCTGGTACTCGACGGGGTCCTCGATGGTGACGACGTTGCGGCGGTCGCGGTCGATCTGGCGGAGGGCGCAGTAGAGCGTGGTGGTCTTGCCCGAGCCGGTGGGGCCGCAGACGAGGAGGAGGCCGGAGTCCTGCTCGCAGACCTTGCGGATGCGGTCGTACTGGTAGGGGGGGAGGTTGAGGTCGTTGAGTTTGGCGGGGGCGTCGCGGGTGTCGAGGACGCGGATGACGAGTTTCTGGCCGTGGACGGTGGGAGTGAACGAGATTCTGTAGTCCACCCGGCGGGCGGTGTTGGTGAAGGACTCGGGGAACTTGATGGAGAAGTGGCCGTCGAGGGCGGCGTCGCGGGCGGTGGGGCGCATCTGGCAGGCGGTCTTGACCAGGCCCATGGCGAGTTCGCCGACGCCGTTGGGGATCTCGGCGACGGCGATCATCTGGCCGTCGACACGCATGCGGACGTTGAAGGCGTCGCCCTTGGGCTCGCAGTGGATGTCGGTGGCGCGGGCCTTGCTGGCCGCGACGAGGAGAAGGCGGACGGCGCGGGCCCCTTCGCCCTCGGAGGCGAGGGCGAGGGAGGAGCGGCCGCGTCCGTCGATCATTTCGGGCTTGTCGTCGGCGCCGCGGTCGCGCGGGGGGATGGAGTTGATGAGCTCTTCGAGGTCGGAGGTCCAAGCCGGCTTGGAGCCTCCATTGGCGAGCATCTCGCGGGCGAAGGCCTGGCGCTCCTTGAGGGTGTCCTCGGCCTCGACGATGAAGGAGTAGGAGCCGAGTTTGATGATGTCGCCGGGGCGGAGGGGGGCGTCGTTGATGCGGGCGCCGTTGAGGCGGGTGCCGTTGCGGGAGCCGAGGTCGCGGAGGTGGAAGGTGGGGGCGAAGGCGTCGCCGGTCTCATCGACGAGCAGGACATCGCCGTTGGCGGCGCGGGCGGGGGCGGGCTCGATGACGCAGTGGAAGCGGGAGAGGAGGGAGTCGTCGAGGCAGAGGACGTTCTCGGGGGCCCGGCCGATGGTGATGGGGGTCTCGCCGATGGTGAGCGAGGGGACGTCGGAGTTCTGGGGGGTGAGGTGGTAGGTGGGCAAGTGGAGCAGGTGAGCAGGTGAGCAGGTGAGCAGGTGAGCAGGTGAGAAGGTGAGAAGGTGAGAAGGTGAGCAGGTGATGATACGAAGGGGGGGATGCGGTCGTGCGCGGCTGGGAGAGTTTGGGGGGGCTCTGGGGTCGTACACTCCCGCCCCATGATTGACCTGAAAGACCTTCGAGAGAACCCCGGGAAGTATCGCGACGGCTGCGCCAAGAAGGGCATGGCCGTGGATATCGACCAGGTGCTGGAACTGGACGCACAGCGGCGGGCCCTGCTGACCGAGCAGGAGCAACTGCGGGCCCAGCAGCGGGGGATCGAGAAGGAGAGCGGCCCGGCGATCGGGAAACTCAAGGGGCAGATGGGGAAGGCGGCCGGGGAGGAGAAGGCGCGGCTGGAGAAGGAACTCGCGGAGGTGATGGCCAAGCCGGCCGCGCTGAAGGCGAAGATCGGCGACCTTGAGGGGCGGATCTCGGCAATCGAGCCGGGGCTGAACGCGCTGCTGCTGACGGTGCCTTTGCCGCCGGATGGGGATGTGCCGGTGGGGAAGGGGTCGGAGGACAACGTCGAGATCCGCAAGTGGAACCCGGAGGCGGGGCCGAACGCGCCGGGCGGGAAGGCGTTCGACACGAGCAAATCGTTCGAGTCGCAGCGCGGATTCAAGCCGAAGACGCACCTGGAACTGGTCGAGAAGTTGGGGCTGGCGGACTTTGAGCGCGGCGTGAAGATGGCGGGGTCGCGGAGTTACGTGTTGACCGGGGACGGGATGCTGCTGCACAACGCGGTGCTGCGGTATGCGTACGACTTCATGACGCTCACGCACGGGTTCAGGGCGATGAGCGTGCCGGTGCTGGTGAAGGAATCGTGCATGGTCGGGACGGGCTTCTTTCCCGCAGGGCGCGAGCAGGCGTACCACATCGAGGAATCCAAGCGCGGCGGGGGGAATGACTTGTTCCTCACAGGGACGGGCGAGGTCGGGCTGATGGGGATCCACGAGGGGGAGATTCTCGATGAGGAGAAACTCCCGCTGAAGTACACGACGGTGAGCACGTGCTTCCGGCGCGAGGCGGGGGCGGCGGGGAAGGACACGGCGGGGCTGTACCGCATCCACCAGTTCGACAAAGTGGAGCAGGTGGTGATCTGCAAGGCGGATGAGTCGGAGAGCCGCGCGTGGCACAAGCGGATGATCGGGTACGTCGAGACGCTCTTGCAGGGGCTGGGGCTGCCGTACCGGCTCTTGCAGTGCTGCACGGGGGACCTGGGCGTGAAGAACGCGGACATGATCGACATCGAGTCGTGGATGCCGGGGCGCGGGGCGATGACGAAAGATGGGCCGACGGGGGAGTATGGCGAGACGCACTCGGCATCGCGGCTGTATGACTATCAGTGCCGGCGGCTGAACATGCGGTATCGGGCCGGGGGCGAGGGGGGGAAGGGGGCGACGGTGTTCTGCCACTCGCTGAACAACACGGTGGCGGCGTCGCCGCGGATTCTGATTCCGATTCTGGAGATGTGGCAGAACGGGGATGGGACGGTGACGGTGCCGCCGGCGCTGCGGGCGTACATGGGTGGGAGAGAGAAGATCGGATAAGAGTTCTCACGCGGAGGCGCGGAGGGCGCGGAGGAGATTGCTTTGGCAAAGGCGAGGATACTGGCGCTGGCGGGTTCGCTTCGGAAGGATTCGTTCAACAAGAAGTTGATTCGGTTGGCCGTGGTTGCCGCGCGCGACACGGGGGCCGAGGTGACGCTGGTGGACCTGGCGGACTTGCGGATGCCGGTGTACGACGGGGATCTGGAGGCGAGCGATGGGGTGCCGGAGGCGGCGCGGAAGTTGCGAGGCATCATGCTGGAGCATCGGGGGCTGCTGATCGCGAGCCCGGAGCTCAACTCGTCGGTGTCGGGGGCGTTCAAGAATGTGATCGACTGGGTGAGCCGGCCGGACCAGGGTGTGGCGAGCACGGCCGCGTTCCAGGGGAAGGTGGCGGGGATCATGAGCGCGAGCACGGGGGCGCTGGGCGGGCTGCGGGGGCTGGTGCACCTGCGGTCGATTTTGGGGAATGTCGGGGTGCTGGTGCTTCCCGAGCAGGCGACGGTGTCGAAGGCGGGGGAAGCGTTTGATGAGGCGGGGGCGCTCAAGGATGCGAAGCAGGCGGAGGGGGTGAAGAAGGTGGTTGGGCGGGTGGTGGAGGTGGCGGGGAGGTTGCACGGGTAGCAGGTCGGGCCTCGGCGAGTTCGTGCATCGAGGTTGCAACACCACTGGCAGCAAGCTGCCAGTGCCACCCCTCAGAGAATGCGCTGCGCAGCAAGGTACGTTCGGATCTGTGCTGCCGGGTCGGCGGTGTGATCGATGAGGTGGGATTGCCAGCCCGCGGCGCGGGCGGCGTTTACGTTGTCGGCGAGGTCGTCGAAGAAGATGATACTGCCGGGCGCGAAGTCCGTGCGGCGGGCGAACTCGTGGTAGATGGCCGCGTCGGGCTTGGCGAGGCCGAGCAGGTGCGAGGCGTGGATGTGGCGGGGCTTGGAGGGCGTGGGGACCTTCGGGGAGATGACGCGGCCGGGGGCGGGGTCGGGGGTG
>CALMPG010000008.1 GCA_937871915.1 uncultured Phycisphaerales bacterium | reverse complement strand
CGAGGGAAACTCCGCACGGGGAGGCGGGAGGAGAGTGCCGCGATCAGGGTGGGAGGCGGCGTGGCGGGGGGGGGGAGTGTGGGCGGGGTGAACCGGCGAGGGCACATGGCCGATTCTGGAGGGACGTATGCGTGATTGTTTCGCCGCCAGTTTGAGCCGGATGCCCCGCCGACACGGGGCGCGTGCACGCGCGTTCACGCTCGTTGAGCTGATCGTGGTGATCGTGCTGCTGGCGCTGCTGGCGGGGTTTGCCATGCAGAAGTACATCAACTACACGTCGCAGGCGAGGGAGTCGTCGGATCGGTCGTCGATCGCGGCGATCCAGTCGGCGCTGAGCTACGCGTTCGTGGATCATCGGTTGCAGGGGACTGCGCCGGGGTCGTGGATCACCACGGTGGGCGGGATCGCCTCGACGATGGACCCGCCGATGCTGCCCAACGGGATCGTGATCTCGGGGTCGCAACTGGTGGACCAGCGGGGAAACTTCTACGACTTTGTGGCGGAGAGCGTCTCGGGGCCGGCGCGGGTGCAACTGGCGGCGGGGAGCCCGGGGCCGTAGGGGAGTGGGGAGTGCCGAGTGCCGAGTGCCGAGTGCTGAGTGCCGAGTGTCCGGCGGGGAGTGGGAGGGGTCAGCTCCCGGTCTGGAGCGGCTTTTCTTCGTAGGGCTGGACGACGACGAAGCCTTCACCCTTGAAGTCCATCTGGAAGCTCTCGCCGCTGCCGCGGCCGAGGAGGGTTTTGAACTGAATGTCGGTCTTGAACTCGGGGGTGAGGGAGGCGGACCAGGCGACGGTGGCCTGCGGGTCGGTGAAGACGGGGCTGCTCGGGGTGACGCGCAGGGCCATGGGCTTGCCGTGGGTGGCGATGGCGAGGGTGCCGGAGCCGGCGATGCGGATGTTGAAGAGGCCACCGGAGGCGATGGCGCCGATGCGGCGCATCATGGTGATGTCGTGCTTGAGGGTGGGGGTGAAGGCGATGAGGTCGGAGCCGTTGACGATGAGGGACTCGCTGGCGAGGTCGAGGACGGTGATGAGTTTTCCGCCGTCGGCGACGTAGAGGGCTCCGTGGCCGACGGCGTTGGTGAGGATGGCGCCCTCGCCCGAGACGGCCTTCTTGAGGAGGTTGCCCAGGCCCTGCTCGAGGATGCCCTCGCGCTGGAACTTGATGTCGCCGCGGTAGGCGACCATGGCGCCCATCTTCATCCAGACCATGCCGCCGGCCTCGGCGAGGTTGATCTCGAGGATGCGTTCGGACTCGAGCTCGAAGGCGCCCTGGCCGCGGGTCTGCTCGGCGTGCTAGGAGACGAAGGTGGAGAGGGTGGATCGGGACATGGGGGGCTCTTGGGTGGCAAGATGAGCGATCAAAGGCTCGCGTCGGAACGGTCGAGTTCGAGTCGAGACAGCCAGAGGCACGCCAGCGGTGCGGGAATGCGCATGACCTGGGCCGCGGAGTCGGGCGCGAGGCCGAGGTCGATCGGTCCGAAGTCATTGAGATTTCGAGTGACCACGTAGGCTCGGCGAACGCGGGGCTTTGCGCAGAACTCGCGAAGCCCGGGGAGCATGTCGGACCTGACTTCGGCGTGCTTGTACTTCACTTCGAGCGGGATGAGCTGGTCGCCAACCTCGGTCACGATGTCGACCTCACGATCGCGGGAGCCGCGCCAGTACGAGAAAGTCGCGCCGGTGAGATAGTAGTTTGTGAACACATGCTTGAAGAGGGCGGTCTCGACGGCGGCGGAGAGTCTCTCGTTGTCCTCCAGCAGACCGCGTCCGCGAAGCAGCACGCTCCCTGCAATGGCGGCGTCCGCGAGATACACCTTGTGCTTGCCGCGTAGCACCTCCTTGCCGTAGCCGAAGGGAGACAGCCTGTATACGAGGTTGGAGGCTTCGAGCAGGTCAACAAAACCCCCGACAGTTTTCTTGTTGAGTTCGAGGGCGCTGCACAGGGCGGCGATATCGAGGATGCCTCCGTCGTGGAGCGACAGGTAGACGAAGACTTTCTCGAGCTCGAGGATGCGCCGGACCCCGAAGAGCGCAGTCATGTCGCGTTTGAGCACCTTGTCGACAATGTCCTCGCGAAGGAGCCGTTGAGCCGTATGGATATGCTCGACACGCGCCGTCTGAGGAAACCCCCCTCGCAGGAGGTACTCGTGAAAGTCGCCGACGAGAGGCCGGGCCGCGAGAGCTGCTCGCGCGAACTGGCTCTCTGTCCACTCGAAGAGTCTGGCAAGCGATCCCACCTTCGGGAGAGGGGGAAGCTCCGTGCCGCGAATCTGCAGGTATTCGAAGAACGAGAGGGTCGGCAACTTGATGGTGTGCCAGCGTCCAACGCCGCTTTCCCGACGCTGTTCGGCCAAGGGGAGTGCCGAGCCGGTGACGGCGATGCGTCGATTCGCCTGAAAGTCCGTCTGGTGCTTGATCCAGGTCTCCCAGTCGGACGTGCTCTGGATTTCGTCGAGCAGGAGGAACTCGGGGCCTGTCGAGGCGGGCTGCAACTCCCGCCACGCTCGGACAACTCCTTCGAGTCCGACGAGTTTGAGAAGCGGGTGGTCAAAGGTTGCGTACAGGATCTGCGGCGCGGGCGTGCCGCGCTTGAGCAACTCCGTGGCTGCTTGAAGGAGGAGAGTGGTCTTGCCAACTTGGCGAGCGCCGGACAGCAGCACTGCGCGACGGGCCGGTGGATCGGCGAGCCACGAAATCAGGCTTGGGAATGCCGCGCGGCGCCATGTGGGCAGATCAGGAAGCGACTTGCGATCCCACCAAGGATTGAATTCTCGGAGGACCGCGAACAGATCAATCGGCCGAACAAGAGGCGACTTGGGCCTTCTTTTGGTCATTGAGGGTAAGTATACTATCCTTAAATGACGCAATCAAGGCCATTTCTCGGCGGACGTGCGACATCTAAGGCCTTACACATTGAACAGGAAGTGGCACACATCCGCGTCCTGCATGATGTAGTCCTTGCCCTCGATGCGCATCTTGCCGGCGTCCTTGATGGCCTTCTCGGTGCCGTACTTCTCGAGGTCGGCGACGGAGTAGATCTCGGCCCGGATGAAGCCGCGCTCGAAGTCGGTGTGGATGACGCCCGCGGCCTGCGGGGCGGTTGCGCCCTGGGGGACGGGCCAGGCGCGGATCTCCTTGGGGCCGGCGGTGTAGTAGGACTGCATGCCGAGGAGGTGATACGCGGCGCGGGCGAGGGCGTTGAGGGCGGGCTCGTCCATGCCGTAGGACTTGAGCATCTCGAGGCGGTCCTCATCGCCGAGTTCGGCCAGTTCGCTCTCGATGCGGGCGCAGACGGGGACGACGTCCTGCTCCGGGTCGCCGCCGATGGACTTGACGTGGGCGCGGCACTTCATGGCGAGGGGGCCGCGTCCGTGCGGGTCTTCGTCGGAGACGTTCGCGACGTAGAGGACCTTCTTGGCGGTGATGAGGCCCATGCCCTTGAGGACTTTCTTCTGCTCCGGGTCGTCGATCTTGACGGTGATGGCGGGCTTGCCGGAGTCGAGGATGGGGCGGACTTTCTTGAGGACCTCGAAACGGGCGACGGCCTCGCGTTCGCCGGACTTCGCGGCGCGCTCGGCCTTGGAGAGAGCGCCGTCAACGGACTGGAGGTCGGCGAGGAGGAGCTCGGTGTTGATGGTGTCGATGTCGCGGGCGGGATCGACGGAGCCTTCGACGTGGGTGATGTCCTCGCCGCCGGGGGCGGACTCGAAGCAGCGGACGACCTGGACGATGGCGTCCACCTCGCGGATGTGGGAGAGGAAGGCGTTGCCCTTGCCCTCGCCCTTGGATGCGCCGCGGACGAGGCCGGCGATGTCCACGAGGCGGAGGGCCGCCGGGATGATCTTCTGGCTCTCGATGTGCTTGCGGATGATCTCGAGGCGCGGGTCGGGGATGGGGACGACGCCGACGTTGGGCTCGATGGTGGCGAAGGGGTAGTTGGCGGCCAGGGCCCCCGCCTTGGTGAGGGCGTTGAAGAGGGTGCTCTTGCCGACATTGGGGAGACCGACGATCCCGGCTTCCATGTGCTTGGTATTCCTTGAGTTACGGTGTGGGGCCGGGCGGGGAAGGGGGGGAAAGGGCGGGAATTCGAGGGGAATTGGGGGCCAATGGTAGGAGGGCGAAAAGTGAGATTTTGGTGAGGGAGGGCTTGACAGGGTGGGAAATGTTTGTATGTTGTACGGTAGCGTGGCGGGCGGTGGGCCGGCCGCGGATCGTGGGGGAGTTGAGGGAGGGGGCTGCCCTGAAGAGGGGCGTGGGAGGGGGCGTGGTGCTGGTGCGCGTGGGGGGGCTGGCGTCCGGGGAGGGGGGGCGGGGGGGGGGGGGTGGTGGTGGGCGGCGTGGGGGCGCTGGCGGGGCTGGTGTGGGTGGGGGCGTGCGTGCACACGGAGGCGGAGCGGGTGGTGGCGACGCAGGGCGCGGCGAACGCGGGGGTGCTGGCGGCGAACATCGCGACGCTGGCGGGGGCGGTGCGCGAGAGCGCGCGGGTGGAGTGCGAGGTGGTGGTGCGCCGGGCCCGCGAGCGGGTGGCGGGCGAGCTGGTGCGGATCCGCGGGATGATCGTGGCGGCGAGTCCGACGGAGGCGGGGGTGGTGGATGCGGGTGCGCCGTGGGTGAAGTCGGTGGAGCGCGAGGTGGAGGGGG
>CALMPG010000007.1 GCA_937871915.1 uncultured Phycisphaerales bacterium | reverse complement strand
CGGGGCAATGTCGACAGTCCGACTGAATTTACAGATATAGATAGGAAATTGCCGCGTAGTTGCTAGCGATTATTATCTTTGGATAAGTGATCGACCGCGAATCAGCGCGTCAATGCGCCGCAGCAGAAAGACGCGATTGAGCAGCCGGTCGACTTTGGTTCTTCTGAGCCGTTGTCAGTGGAACGCGATATTCGACCTGCCGCCTAGATCGGGGG
This sequence comes from uncultured Phycisphaerales bacterium, assembly GCA_937871915.1. Classification (GTDB taxonomy): domain Bacteria; phylum Planctomycetota; class Phycisphaerae; order Phycisphaerales; family UBA1924; genus UBA4658. Next base: position 3,769 of record CALMPG010000007.1, on the reverse strand, counting down.
TGCGTTTGGTCGTGTTGGCCTTGGCGATTTCCCAGGCGAACTTCACCGGCCCGCCCTGGGCGATCCATACCTGGGCGTCATGGCAATCCAGGCGCAGCAGGGGGAGGTTCGGGTCGTCCTTGCCTTCGGGATACCAGGCGGCGACGACGGCGTTCCAGTATTTGTCGATCCGGGCGCGGTCGTGATCCACGGCCAGGTCGCCGCCGACGCCGACGACGACGCCGAGGACATCGAAGCCCCCGCCGCGCCCGACGCGCCCGATGCCCCCGCCGAGCACCACGCGCCCCCCACCCCCGTCAAGTTCTCCGTCCCCACCATCGTCGTCTCCGCCGCCGACGTCCCCGGCGCGCTCGACGCCGTCGAAGACGCCGTCGCCTCCATGGACCTCGGCCCCGCCTCCCGCGCCGGCGCCCCGGGCCACATCATCGCCGGCGAGTCCCTCCGCTTCTTCGCCGCGGCCTCCCGCTTCGTCCGCCACCTCCTCTCCCAGCAGCGCTTCGTCCCCATGATCCAGCAGGAGCCCTCCGGCGCGATCGCCGGCGTCTGGCAGCCCTGGCTCGCCGACGAGGCCACCGCCACGCGCCTCGCCCGCCTGCAAGGCGCAATGCCCCCCTCCGCCCGCGCCGCCGCCGACGCCTTCAACCACGACGGCTGGTCCGTCCTCGACGACTTCCTCCTCCGCACCGGCGACGCCCTCTGCCGGCGCGTCCTCGTCAAAGACGCCATGCACGAGGCCATCGAGGGCCGCGACGCACAGGCCGACCTCCACGTCGCCTGGCTCTCCGGCCTTCTCGGCGAGGTCTCCGGCGCCGACGTCGACGCCCGCCCCGGCCCACGAAACGACCTCATCAAGGGCGTCCGCCGCTGGATCGGCGGCCTCGAAGAGCGCGGCTCCGGCGCGGCCTGGCGCCTCCTCCTTCGCCTCTCCGAACCCCTCGACGTCCCCGGCGTCGGCGATGTTCTCGCCGCGCCCGGCGACAAAGTCCGATGGACCCTCTCGCTGCACCTGCAGAACGTCGTCGAGCCCTCCGTCGTCGCCGACGCCGCCGACATCTGGCTCCTCCCCCCCGGCGCCGCCAGCGTCGAGGGCCAGCGCATCGAGCAGCCCCAGGAACTCCTCCTCAGCGAGCTCGGCCGCGCCGCCCGCCTCTACAAACGCCTCGAAAAGGTCCTCGAACAGGCCGAGCCCACCGAGCTCGAGCTCACCACCTCCGACGCCTACAAGTTCCTCCGCGAGTTCCGCCCCATCATGCTCGAGCAGGGCTTCGGCGTCGTCGCCCCCGACTGGTGGGACTCCCCAACCGTCCGCCTCGGCGCCCGGCTGCTCGTCCAGAGCGAGGACGTCGACCTCTCCACCATCGGCGCGGCCGGCGGCGCCGGCGGCGCGGGCGGCGCAAACGCCCCGCAGCTCGGCCTCTCCAGCCTCGTCTCCTACCGCTGGCAGATCGCCGTCGGCGACACCAACCTCACCCTCGAACAGTTCGAGAAGCTCGCCGCCCAGCACTCCCCGCTCGTCCGCCTCAACGGCCGCTGGGTCGAGATCCGCCCCGAGGACGTCAAGGCCGCCATCCGGTTCATCCGCGAGAACCCCGGCGGCAAAATGGAAGTCGGCCGCGCGTTGCGCCTCGCCTACGCCAGCGACACCCGCGACACCGGCGTGCCGATCCTCGGCATGGACGCCACGGGCTGGGTCGATGCCGTCTTCGGCGGCGATCCCAAGTCGTCGGTAAAGATGCCGATGATCGAGGCCCCCCGTGGCTTCGTCGGCACGCTCCGCGCCTACCAGCTCAAGGGCCTCTCCTGGCTCGCCTTCCTCGACAAACTCGGCCTGGGCGCCTGCCTCGCCGACGACATGGGCCTGGGCAAAACCATCCAGCTCCTCGCCCTCCTCGCCCACGAGCGCTCCTGCCTGGGTGGCCCGGCTCCCCGAGCCGGGTCTTCGGGCGCCCCGGGACTCGTCGACGAGTCTCCCGCTGGCGAAGCGATACCGATCACGCCCTCGAACGAATCGCAACCCACGCACACCATCCCCCCCACCCTCCTCATCGTCCCCATGTCCGTCGTCTCCAACTGGGTCCACGAGGCCAAACGCTTCACGCCCTCCCTGCGCGTCCTCGTCCACCACGGCCTCGACCGCCTCTCCGGCGAAAAACTCGTCGAGAGCGCCCGCAACTCCGACATGGTCATCACCACATACGCCCTCGCCCACCGCGACCGCGACCATCTCTCCAACGTCACCTGGGGCCGCATCGTCCTCGACGAGGCCCAGAACATCAAGAACCCCACGGCCAAGCAGACCCGCGCCATCCACTCCATCCCCGCGCCGCGCCGCTTCGCCCTCACCGGCACCCCGCTGGAAAACCGCCTCATCGAGCTCTGGTCCATCATGGACTTCCTCAACCCCGGCTACCTCGGCCCCGCCGGTGAGTTCCGCTCCCGCTTCGCCGTCCCCATCGAGCGCTACCACGACAAGCACCGCGGCGCGCAACTCCGCGGCCTCGTCCAACCCTTCGTCCTCCGCCGCCTCAAGACCGACCCCACCGTCATCACCGACCTCCCCGAAAAGGTCGAGAGCAAGGAATACTGCTACCTCACCCCCGAGCAGGCCGGCCTCTACCAGACCTGCGTCGCCGACATGCTCGCCGCCGCCGAACGCGCCGAGGGCATCCAGCGCCGCGGCCTCGTCCTCGCCGGCCTCATCAAGCTCAAGCAGATCTGCAACCACCCCGCCCACTTCCTCAAGGAGTTCGGCGCCGGCGGCGCCGACGGCAACGCCGCCCACGCCCCCGCCATCAACCCCGCCCGCTCCGGCAAGTGCCAGCGACTCGTCGAGATGCTCCAGGAGGTCGTCGCCGCCGGCGACAAGGCCCTCGTCTTCACCCAGTTCCGCCAGATGTCCCACCTGCTCGCCACCATGCTCCGCCAGACGCTCGACCGCGACGTCCTCCTCCTCCACGGCGGCACCCCCGCGGCCCAGCGTACCCAGATCATCGCCGAGTTCCAGGGCGACCGCGCCCGCATGAGCAAGGTCCGCGCCGGCAACGCCTCCAACGTCACCCCGCCCGTGCTCATCCTCTCCCTCAAGGCCGGCGGCGTCGGCCTCAACCTCACCGCCGCAAACCACGTCTTCCACTTCGACCGCTGGTGGAACCCCGCCGTCGAGAGCCAGGCCACCGACCGCGCCTACCGCATCGGCCAGACCCGCACCGTCCAGGTCCATAAGTTTGTCGTCTCCGGCACACTGGAAGAACGCATCGACCAGATGATCCAGGAGAAGACCGACCTCGCCGACCAGATCATCGGCCACGGCGAGCAGTGGCTCACCGAACTCTCCACCAACCAGCTCCGCGACCTGCTCACCCTCCGAGCCGACGCCGTCGAGCCCGACGACGACGAACTCGACGCCTTGGGTACCCCCACACTCCGCGGCGGCTCTCCGGGCACCCCGACACTCCGTGGCGGACCCCTCGCCGATGCCCAGGAGGCGCTCTCCATCCCATGAGTTCCATCCCCCCCACCCCCCCCAAGCCCCTCGGCCCCACCCCGCCCGCGTCGCTCTCCCCAACCCCCGGCGCATCCACGCCCGGCGGTTTCCAGTCACGCTCGGGCATGGGAGGGATGGGCGGCCAGCCGCGCTTCGACAAACGCATCAGCCGCCCCACGCTCCACCCCCGCCGCGTCATCGGCGGCCATCCCCCCCCCCCCCCCCCCCCCCCCCCCCCCCCCCCCCCCCCCCCCCCCCCCCCCCCCCCCCCCCCCCCCCCCCCCC
>CALMPG010000006.1 GCA_937871915.1 uncultured Phycisphaerales bacterium | reverse complement strand
CCTGCTCCCCTGCTCCCCTGCTCCCCTGCTCCCCCGCAACCCCGCAACCCCCCCTCCCTCCCCGGCATCCCAGGACCACCCGATGGATCCCTTTACCAACCGCCACATCATCCTCACCGGCGGCACCGGCGCCCTCGGCTCGGCCGCCCCATCCTGGTTCCTCGAGCGCGGCGGCATCTGCCACGTTCCGTGGGTCCACGAGAAGGACCTCGACCGCTTCCCCCATCGCACCCACGAGCGCGTCCATCTCTACGCCAACGTCGAACTCACCGACGAACCCGCCGTCGAACGCTTCTACGCGGCCGTCGCCCTCCACGGCCCCCTCTGGGCCAGCATCCACATCGCCGGAGGCTTCTCCTACGCCCCCATCGAGACCGTCACCAAAGCCGCCTTCGTCGCCCAGATGCAGCAGAACGCGCTCACTTGCTTCCTCTGCTGCCGCGAGGCCGTCAAACTCATGCTCGCGTCCAAAGGTGGGGGCCGAATCGTCAACGTCGCCGCCCGCCCCGCCCTCGAGCCCCGCACCGGCGCAAACATGGTCCCCTACACCGCCAGCAAAGCCGCCGTCGCCGCCATCACCCAGGCCCTCGCCGAAGAGGTCATCGCCAAGGACCCGCACATCCTCATCAACGCCGTCGTCCCCAGCATCATGGACACCCCCGCCAACCGCCAGAGCATGCCCACCGCCGACCACGCCAAGTGGCCCAAAGTCGACCACGTCGCCGCCACCATCGCCTTCCTCGCCAGCCCCGAAAACACCGCCACCCGCGGCGGCCTCATCCCCGTCTACGGCGCGGCCTAAAGAGCCTCTCGCGTAAGCGAGAGGTGCACCGCAAGCACAGCAAGCGATGCCTTCATATCATCGCCCAGCATGGGCCACGAATACCAAGACGCCTGCAGCCTCGAAATGGCCCGCCAAGTCGCGGCCGGCCTGCCGCTCCACCCCGAGTGGATCACGCTCGCCCGCACCAACCTCGCCCGCTGGCGCGAGCGCAACGCCGATGCCCCATCGCTCCTCCGGTGCTACGACGAATGGGCCATGCTCCTCGACCTTCCGATCCCTCAGATCTGCGCCATCCTCACCGCGCAGACCGATGAAGCCCAACGCCTCCGCCAGAACACACCCTTCGCGGGCGTGCTCTCACCACAGGAAGTCTGGGAAATCAAGCGAAGACTCCGCCATGACCAGACAGCAGCTTGAGCACATCCTCCGAGCCTCCGCCGGAATCACCGGTGCCGATCGCTTCATTATCATCGGTTCCCAGGCCATCCTCGGGCAGTACCCCGATCCGCCTCGTGAACTCGCCGAGTCCATCGAAGCCGACATCTTCACCGACCGATCCCCCGACGACTCGAACCTGATCGACGGCTCCATCGGCGAAGGCTCTCCCTTCCACACCACCTTTGGGTATCACGCCCACGGCGTCGCCATCGAGACGGCGACGCTCCCCGCGGGCTGGCGCGATCGCCTCGTGCCCGTCACGAGTCCCTCCATCGGCGGCGCTATCGGCCTCTGCCTCGAAGTCCACGACCTCGCTGTTTCCAAACTCGTCGCCGGGCGCGAGAAGGACCTCAACTTCCTCCGCGCCCTCTTCCGCCACGCCCTCGCCGACCCGCACACCGTCGAGCAACGCCTCGCGGGCACGCCCCTCGACGCGGAAGCCGCCGCCCGTTGCACCGCTCGATTGCAGCGACTGCTCAAGCCAACGCCCTAGGCCAACGTCCCGGCGTTTCCCCCTCCAACCTACCCTTCCGTTCGCGGTATCACCTCCACACGATCCGCCCGGAGCCCCCCGAAATGCCGGACCCCCAACCCCCAAAGGACCAAGCCACCAAACTCCTCCTCTCCGTCGAAGGGGCCGACGGCAAGGGTGGCCCCGCGTCCAAGAAGCCCGCCAAACCCGCCAAGCCCGCCAAACCCGCCACCAAGATCGGCGGCATGGGCAAGGGCGCGGCCGACAAACTCCTCGAACTCGTCTACGACGACTGCCGCCGCCTCGCCGCCTCCTACCTCCAGCGCGAGAACGCCGGCCACACCCTCCAGCCCACCGCGCTCGCCCACGAGGTCTACATGCGCCTCATCGAGCAGAACCGCGTGGACTGGAAGGGCAAGACCCACTTCATGGCCATCGCCGCCCAGGCCATGCGCCGGCTCCTCATCGACCACGCCCGCGGGCGCGACCGCCAGAAGCGCGGCGGCGGCTGGAAGCGAGTTTCACTCGATGGCGGCCCCGGCGGCTCCAGCCGCGGCAGCGCGATCATGGACCCGCGCTCCAAGAAAAAGAAGACCGAATCCGAGGTGGACATCGAGCACCTCGACGCCATCCTCGCCGAACTCGCCGAACTCGACGAGCGCCAGGCCCGCATCGTCGAGATGCGCTTCCTCGCCGGCATGACCGTCGAGCAGGTCGCCGAGTCCCTCGGCATCAGCAAACGCACCGTCGAAGGCGACTGGACCATGGCCCGGGCCTGGCTCCGCAAGCGTCTGGCCGAAACGGGCGAATGACCGCAGAGACGCAGAGACACTCAGAAGCAGTGCGAAGCCAACACGCATTCGATCCCGCCCCGCCCCGCCACACCCAGATCCCTCCCTCTGCCTTTCTCTTCTCTGCGCCTCTGTGTCTCTGTGGTGAATCTCCCTCCCCATGACCCCCGAACGCCACAAGCACATCAAGGACATCTTCCTCGAAGCCCTCGATACCTCCGAGGGCGAAGCCCGCGACGCCCTCCTCGCCTCGCGCTGCTCCGGCGACCCCGACCTCGAGCGTGAAGTCCGCGAACTCCTCGCCCACCACGAAGACCTCCCCGCGGATGTCGCCCGCCCCGAACTCCGCCGCGTCGCCACCCGCCTCGTCCTCGGCGACGCCGCCCCTTCCTCCCCCGCCCCCTCCAGCCGCTCCGTCCTCCGCATCGACCAGGGCCGCTTCGCCCCCGGCTCCGTCATCGCCACGCGCTATCGCATCGTGAACCTCATCGCCCGCGGCGGCATGGGCGAGGTCTACCGCGCCGACGACCTCAAACTCAACGAGCCCGTCGCCCTCAAGTTCCTTCCCGAATCCCTCGCCGGCGACAAGCAGTGGCTCGAGCGTTTCCTCGAAGAGATCCGCGTCGCCCGCACCGTCTCGCATCCCAACGTCTGCCGCGTCTACGACGTCGGCGAGCACCTCACCTCCGCCACCGGCGACAGGCCCGCAGTCGCCGAACACTTCCTCACGATGGAGTACGTCGAGGGCGAGACCCTCTCCTCCCTCCACGCCCGCATCGGTCGTCTCCCGCCGCGCAAGGCCGAGCAGATCGCCCAGCAACTCTGCGCCGGCCTCGCCGCCATCCACGATGCGGGCATCCTCCACCGCGACCTCAAGCCCTCGAACATCCTCATCGACGACAAGGGCCAGGCCAAGGTCACCGACTTCGGCCTCGCCGCCGCCGGCGAGCTCAAGGGCTACCACGCCGCCGCCGGAACCCCCGGCTACGTCGCCCCCGAATCCCTGAGCGGCATCGAGGCCACCACCCGCAGCGACATCTACCAACTCGGCCTCGTCCTCTTCGAGCTCTTCACCGGCCGCCCCGCCTATGTCTCCACCGACGGCGAGGACCTCCTCGTCCTGCAACAGAACACCGACCCGCCCCCGCCCTCCGCCCTCGTCCCAGACACCAAGCCCCGCGTCGAGCAAGCGATCATCGCCGCCCTCGAACGCGACCCCATCTCGCGCCCCGCCACCGTCCGCCAGGTCGCCCGCATGCTCCCCGGCGGAGGCGATCCCCTCCTCGCCGCGCTCGAAGCCGGTGAGACCCCCACGCCCAGCCTCGTCGCCATGTCCGGCGGGCGCGGCCGGATGAACCCCGCCGCCGCCGCCATCGCCCTCGGTCTCTTCGGCGCGCTCGTCGCCCTCGGCATCTGGATGGGCGGCCGCGGCGCATCCCTCATCCGCACCGTCCCCCTCAACAAGTCCCCGCACGCTCTCGCCGAGAACGCCCGCTCGATGCTCTCTACGCTCGGCTACGACCTCGCCTCCGAAGACCTCTCTCCGTCCGAGCCCGGCCCATCCGATCCCTCCCCCGCCCAAAGCGGCCACGAGGCCTGGGGCTGGGACCTCTCCGAAGAACTCCTCGCCGAGATCGAGCGCACCGACACCTCCACTGCCCGCTGGGAGCGCCTCAAGCGCGACCGCCCCCCCGCCATCGAGTTCTGGTACCGCTGGAGCCCCGACCCGCTCCGCCCGCGCGGCCCCACCGGCGTCATCACCCCCGACGATCCCCCAAACTCCCTCGCGGGCATGATCTCTCTCCGCCTCACGCCGCGCGGCCGCCTCCGCGATCTCGCCGTCCTCGACCGCCAGACCTACTGGCCCGTCGATACCAAGACCGGCCTCCCCGTCGGCGTCACCGGCCCGCCGCGCCCGGACATCGAGTGGTCCACGGTCTTCAGACAGGCCGGCCTCGACCTGCGCGACTTCACCGACATCACGCCGCAATCGCCCGACAACAAGCGGAAGTCCACCGGCCCCGTCGACCAGCGCGTCCCCCCGGTCTTCGCCGACCGCCGCTTCACCTGGGAAGGCGTCTACCCCGAAAGCCCCGACACCGCCGTCCGCGTCGAGGCCGCCACCTTCGCAGGGCGTCTGGTCGCCTTCCGTACCGTCGAGACCGACCTCCCCCTCGCCCAGATCTCCCACCAGCCCCAGACCCGCGCGTGGAGCGCCTACAGCATCTACCTCCGCACATCCATCGTCATCATCACCCTCCTCGGCGCGGCCGGCCTCGCCTGGCGCAACATCACCTCCAAGCGAGGCGACCGCCCGGGCGCCACGCGCACGGCCATCGCCATCGCCGCCGCCGTCCCCCTCATGTTCCTCCTCGAAGCGAGCACCCTCCGCACCGATTCCACGTCCGGCGCCTTCGCCTTCATGGGCAATCTCACCTGGATGCTCTCCCTCGGCGTCGGCGCCGGCCTCGGCGCGTGGCTCATGTACATCGCCGTCGAGCCCTACGTCCGCCGCCTCTGGCCCCAGTCCATCGTCTCGTGGACCCGCCTCGTCCACGGGCGCGTCTTCGATCCCCTCGTCGGCCAGAGCCTCCTCGTCGGCGCCCTCATGGGCGCGGCCTCGCTCCCCATCATCTTCGTCTCGCGCCTCGCCCCACGATGGATGTCGCTCCCACCCGCCGCGCCCTACTACAGCAAGCGCATCGAGACCGGCATGCTCGACGGCCCGCGCCAGGCCCTCGGCCACATGCTCGAGAGCGGCCTCCAGGGCGTGCAGATGGCCATGCTCATGCTCGTCGGCGTCGTCCTCGTCAAAATGGTCGTCCGCAAGACCTGGATCGCCATCCTCATCTTCGGCGCGGCCCAGTCCCTCGCCTGGACCATGAATCAGCCCACCCTCAACGACTGGTCCTGGCCCGTCTTCGCCATCACCTGGTCCCTCCTCGCCGCCATGATGCTCGCCTGGCTCGGCGTCCTCGTCCGCTACGGCGTCCTCGCCCTCATCGCCGGCGCGGCCGTCTTCAGCGCCCTCGGCACGCTCCCCATCACCTTCGACTTCGAGAAGTGGTACGCCGGAATCGGCATGATGGGCCTGGCCATCGTCATCGCCGTCCCCTTGTATGGCGCAGCCGCCGCGGTGGGGGGCCGGTCGGCGACGCGGGAATAACGGGAAAGACCCTCGCCCTGCCGCCCGCCAAACCCCCAGCCCCCCAATTCCTTGCCCGCGCTGTCCCCGTGATGGAGAGCATGGCCCACAGTCCTTGAATTCTCCGTTGCGGCCGGATGTGCATGTGATATGCTCCAGCCATCACCGTCGGCGAATCGGATCAGCACGTTCGCCGCGTTGTGCACACCAAAAAAGGACTGAGCCATGACCGCCTCCAGATTCGGAATGATGGCCAATGTTGCCACGACCACATGTGCGATGATCGCACTCGCAGCGCTCACCCCGGCGGCGAGCGCCCAGTGGACCGTGACCAACCTCCATCCGGCGGGCGCGACCGAGTCCAGCGCTCGGGCCACCAGCGGCGGGCAACACGTGGGCAGTGCAGAACTGGGCGGGGTCTTCCGTGCCAGTCTTTGGAACGGCACGACGGTCTCCCGCGTCGATCTCCACCCCGCTGGGGCGACACTCTCGGTTGCCCTTGGCATCACCAGCGGGCAACAAGGGGGTATTGCACAGTTGGAGGGTGTATACCGCGCCAGCCTTTGGAGCGGCACGGCCGCCTCGCGCGTGGATCTCCACCCAACCGGAGCGACATACTCGATCGCCCAAACCGTCGGAGGCGGACAACAGGGAGGTTTCGCCGATGTCGGCGGCGTGCAACGTGCCAGTGTGTGGACAGGCACGGCCGCCTCGTGGGTCGATCTTAACCCTGCCGGGTCGACGGGGTCGGATGTCTACGCCGTGAGCGGCGGGCGGCAGGCGGGATACGTTGAGGTGGGCGGCGTGATTCGCGCCAGTTTGTGGAGTGGCACAGCGGCCTCGTGGGTTGATCTCCGCCCGGCGGGATCGGTGATCTCGATCGCCTACGCCGCCTACGGCACGCAGCAGGCGGGCAGTTCATCCACGGGCATCGCGAATCATGCCGGTCTCTGGAGCGGCACAGCGGCTTCCTGGGTTGATATCCACCCGGCGGGTGCCTCGTATTCCGAGGCGTTCGCCATCATCGATGGATATCAAGCCGGGTTCGCCCGCGTCGGAAGCGCGGACCGCGCCAGTGTCTGGAGCGGCACGGCGGCCTCATGGGTGGATCTCCACGCCTTCCTCCCCGCCGCGTTCACGAGCAGCCGAGCCACCGGAGTCTCCAGCGATGGCGCGAACCTCTTCGTCACGGGAACTGGCGCCAACTCGTCAACCGGCCGCGATGAAGCGCTGCTCTGGACAAGGCCGGTCCCGTGCCGTGCCGACTTCAACGGCTCGGGGGGACTGGAAGTGCAGGACATCTTTGACTTCCTCAACGCCTGGCTCGCGGGCGATCCGCGAGCGAACTTCAACGGCGTGAACGGCCTCGAAGTGCAGGACATCTTCGACTTCCTCAACGCCTGGCTCGCGGGCTGCCCGTAGGCCCAATACGGTTCACTTAGGGCCCTCCGTCGCGGCAGATCGGGAGAACAGACTCGGCGAAGGGCTTGGGAGGAGGGCGGGTGGCCCTGCCTTCAGGGCAATCGCATTATCCATCCGTGACGGCGAGGAGGCGCAAAAGGTACCGGTGGTCCCAACCGGCCAGAAGGCG
>CALMPG010000005.1 GCA_937871915.1 uncultured Phycisphaerales bacterium | reverse complement strand
GGGGGGGGGGGGTGGGGGGGGGGGGGGGGCGGGGCGCGGGGGGGGGGGGGGGGGGGCGGGGGGGGGGGGGGGGGTTGGGGGGGGGGGGGGGGGGGGGGGGGGGGGGGGGGGGGGGGGGCACGAAACTCGACGGCCGATGGCGAGCACACCGGCGGCTTGCGCCGCTCGGCTCTGATTACGCGAGCAACTCGGCGATTTGCACGGCGTTGAGGGCCGCGCCCTTGCGGAGCTGGTCGCCGCAGATGAACAGGTCGAAGGATCGGAAGGGACCGTCGTAGTCGATGGGCTCGCGCACCGCCTTGCCCAAGGCGGCGAGGTGGTGGCAGGATGGATCGGGGCGGAGTCGGCCGACGAGGACATCGTCCTTGCCGCTGGCCTTGAGGGGCGTGGGGAACATGTTGCTCGCGCGATCGTCGAGGACCTGCACGCCGGGGAACCGGGCGAGTGCATCGCGGAGCTGCTGCGTGGTCGCGGGGCGCTCGAGCGTGACGTTGACGCTCTCGGCGTGGGCCCGCCGGACGGGGACGCGGACGCAGGTGGCCGAGAGGGCGAGGGTGGGATCGTTCCAGATCTTGCGGGTCTCGAGGATGACCTTGGTCTCCTCGACGTTGAGGCCGGTGGTGGGATCGACGGCCGTGTTGTGGCTGAAGAGGTTGAAGGCGTAGGGCTCGTGGAAGACGCCGCCGTTCTCGATTCCGGGGCGGACGGGCCTGCCGGCGAGGTCGTCGCGGGTCTGGGCCTCGAGCTCGTCCATGCCCTTGGCGCCGGCGCCCGACGCGGCCTGGTAGGTGCTCACGATGGCCCGCTCGACGCCGAAGGCGTTGCGCAGGGGCGTGAGGGCCATGAGCAGGATGATGGTGGAGCAGTTTGGGTTGGCGATGATCCGACCCCTGCCATCGCGTGTGCGGATGGTGTAGGGCTTCTCGCCCAGAGACTCGGGGTTCACTTCGGGGATGGTGAGCGGAACACCGTCGGTCATGCGGAAGGCGGAGGAGTTGTCAACCGTCGTGCAGCCGTGCTCGGCGGCCTTGACGCAGAACTCCCTGCTGATCGAGGAGCCGGCGGAGAACAGGGCGATGTCCACGCCCTTGAGCGACTCGTGCGTGAGGGGCTCGACGGTGATCTCCTCGCCCGCGAAGGGGAGTTTCTGCCCGGCCGAGCGGGGCGAGGCGAGCGCCTTGATCGAGGCGTGCGGGAAGTTGCGCTGCGCGAGGATCTCGAGCATCTCGCGCCCGACCGCGCCGGTGGCTCCGGCGACGGCGATGTGGGGCTTGGTGGGCATGGGAAAGGGGGAGAGGGGAAGGGGGCGGGATCAAACCGGAACCGAGCGGGAGGTTCGATTGGCGGACGTGGGTGATTGGAACCCGGCTACCACGCCCGGGAGACGACCTGGTCGGCCATCGCGAGCAGCGCGTGTTTGGCCGGGGAATCGGCGATGGGCGCAAGGAGGGACTTGGCCTCCTCGACGAGCCGGCGGGCCGCGCCGTGGGCGTGGTCGATGGAGCGTGTGGATTCGAGGGCGTCGAGGAGCCGCGCGCCGCCGGTGGGAGAGAACTCGTCGAGCAGCAGGAGCGTGCGGATGCGGAGCGGCGGGGTCGCGGCGGCGAGGTGGTGGATGATCGGGAGGGTGAGCTTGCCGAGCTCGGCGTCCTTGCGAAGGGGCTTGCCCACGACGCCCTGGTCGCCGGTGAGGTCGAGCAGGTCGTCCTGGATCTGGAAGGCCACGCCGAGCTTGAGGCCGAAGAGCTCGAAGCGGGCCGCGAGGTCGGCGTCCGCGCCGGACTGCTCCGCCCCGAGGCGGCAGGCCACGGCGATGAGGGAGCCGGTCTTGCGCTTGACGATCTCGAAGTACGTCGGCTCGTCGATGGAGAAGTTCCGGCGGTGGTGGAGTTGCAGGAGTTCGCCGGCGCAGAGGGTCATCCCCGTCTGGCCGATGAGCAGCGCGGCGTGGCGGCCTCGCTCGCCGGCGAGGGTGGAGCAGAGGCGGTAGGCGGCGGAGAAGACGTAGTCGCCCAGGACGACCGCGGCCTCGTTGCCGCGCAGGCGGTTGACGGTGGCGCCCTTGCGGCGGATGTCGGCCTCGTCGAGAACGTCGTCGTGGACGAGGGTGGCCATGTGGATCATCTCGCACACGGCGGCGATGGTGATGTGGGCGTCGGAGAGGGGGGCGGCGGGTGCGGGCGGCTCGGAGGCGGCCAGCCCGCACAGGAGCACCAGCGAGGGGCGGAGCATCTTGCCTCGGTACGACTCCAGGTGCGAGACGAGCCGCTGCACCGGGGGCAGGTCGGAGCGAAGGGCGAGGTCGAAGGCCTCCTCGACGCGGCGCAGCGACGCGTCGATCAGGGCGAGCATCTCGCCGGACTCCGGGCCGATCGCGGGAAGGGTGGGGGGCATGAGCGCAACTGTAGGTGGGCGGGCGGTCGGCGCGGCCGGTGCGCTCTAGCATCCGCGGGGCTTCAGGGGTGAAACGGAGCGAGCCATGCGTCGAACGAGCCTGAGCGGTGTGTGTGTCCTCGCGTGCGTTCTCGGCGCGGGCGTGGGGGGGGTCGGGCGGGAGGCGGCGGGACAGATGGCAATCCTTCCGGCGGCCCCGCCGAGGGCCCTCAAGCCCGGAGATCCGGCGCCCGCCCTCGACGCGGCCAAGTGGTTCAAGGGGGTTGAGGTCAAGTCGTTCGAGAAGGGCAGGGCGTATGTGGTGGAGTTCTGGGCCACCTGGTGCATGCCCTGCCGGGTGAGCATTCCCAAGCTGACGGCCACGCAGAAGAAGCACGCCGCCAAGGGCGTGACCGTGATCGGCGTGAGCGTCGATCACGGGGCCGACGCGTCCAGGAAGGTGCAGGACTTCGTGGACAAGGCGGGGGACCGGATGGTGTATTCGATCATGCTCGACGGCGGGGGGACGGGGGCCGCGTACCTGGGCGGGGCGGGCGTGCAGGGCATCCCGCACGCGTTCGTCGTGGACAAGGACGGCCGGATGGTGTGGCACGGCAACCCGAACCAGGTTGCGGAGGGGATGGAACTGGTGGTCAAGGAAGTCGCCGACGGCGCCTTCGATATCAGGAAGCACGAGGAGCGCCAGGCGCGATTCGCCGAACTCGACGGCAAGTACTCCGCGGCCCAGCGCGACGGGAACTGGGCCGAGGCCGAGAAGTTGCTCGGGGAGATCGAGGCGATCCGGCCCGACCTGGCGAGCGTGCTGGCGGCGACGAGGTACGCGATCATCGTGTCGAGCAAGGATGTCCCGCGGGCCGTCGCGATGGCCCGCACCGTGGCCGCGGGCGAGTTCAAGGACGACGCGGACGCTCTCATGCCTCTGGCGGATCGCGTGGCGGGAACCCCCGATCTTGCCCCCGCGGATCGCGAGTTTGCGACGGCGCTGGCGCGGCGGCTGGTGGACCTGACCAAGGGGGCGACGGCCGCGCCGCTCTCGGTGCTGGCCGTGGCTCTCAAGAACGGCGGGCTGTTCGACGAGGCGATCTCGACGATGCAGCGCGCGGTGGATGTGGCGCCGGAAGAAATGGAGAAGCGGTACTACACCGACCGCCTCAACGAGATCCGTCAGGCGAAGGCGGCCGCGACGGTGAAGGCCGAGCCGGAGAAGCCGGCGGAGGGGTCCAAACCCGCCGCCCCCGCCAGGCCCTGATCGCCGGCCACGCGGGGGTCAGGAGATGACGGTCAGGACCTCTTCCCACTTCATGGCGTTGCCCGGCTGGCGGGCCTGGACCCACTTGACCTTGGCGTGGCCATCGGCGGACTTGGCGAGCACGACGGTGGCGCGGTTGGTGGTGTTCATGTCGGCCCAGTACAGGCCGAGGGCGCGGGTCAGTTCGCGGTGCTGGTCCGAGAGGAGCGTGTGCCGGAGGCCCTCTTTCTCGGCCCAGGCCTTGAGGGTGAAGGGGGAGTCGCAGGAGACGCCGACGACGTTGGCCCCGCGGCCCTTCCACGCGCCCATCTCCTGCGTGACGCACTTCATCTCGGTGCCGCACACGCCGGTGAAGGCGAAGGGGAACAGCGAGAGGACGACGTCGCCCTGCTTGACGGCGTCGGAGAGGCGCCAGGGGGCGCGGTCCTGGGTCTGGAGCGTGAAATCGGGGACGGCGTCGCCGACGGCGATGGCCTTGTCGCGGGGCTTGAGGTGGTCGTTGGGCATGGGTGAGGATAGCGGGCGTGGTCGAATCGCGGACATGCCGGGCGCTTGTCGGATGCGGCGCTCCCTTGGCACGCGGCAGGAATTGGCCCATACTCTCGGATACGCTCGTTCGGCGGGATCGCCCGCCGCGAGCCCCATCGCGCTGCTTCTAGCGCTGGCTCGGCTCCACGTCGGCGGCAGGAGGCCATATCCGACCATGACAACGCTCGAGACACTCAAGGACAGGTACACGGAAGTGCGCCAGCGGATCGCCGACGCGGCGCGCAAGTTCGGTCGAACGCCCGAGAGCGTGATGCTCGTGGCGGTGACCAAGACCGCCGAGCCGGACCAGATCCGCGAACTGATCAAGCTGGGGCACGCCGACTTCGGCGAGAACCGCGTGCAGCAGCTGGTGCAGCGGGCCGCGATCATCGACGAGTGGATGGCCCGGCAGCGCACCATGGCGGGCGTGCAGTGGCAGCGCGGGGACACGGGAGATTCTCTCCACGGCGCGGCCGTGAAGGCCGGCGGGGGCCTGCCGCCGGTGGTCCGCTGGCACATGATCGGGCACCTGCAACGCAACAAGGCCCGCAAGGCCGTGGAGCTCTGCCGCCTGATCCACTCGGTGGACTCTCTCCGGCTGGCCGAGGAGCTCCAGATCATCGGCCTCAAGCGGGAGCAGCCCATCGAGGTGCTCCTGCAGGTGAACTGCTCGCTGGAATCGCAGAAGTACGGGTGCGCCATCGCCGCGGCGGCCCATCTGGCCGAGCAGATCGACACGATGGTGCACGTGCAGGTGCGGGGGCTGATGACAATGGCGGCGCTGGGGGCCAGCCCGATGGAGACCCGCAAGACGTTCGGGCGGTGCCGCGAACTCTTCGAGGAGGTCCGCGAGTCGGGCATGGCCGGCACGCGGTTCAACATCCTCTCTATGGGGATGAGCGGCGACTACGAGGCGGCCATCGAGGAGGGGGCGAACATGGTCCGCGTGGGGACCTCGCTCTTCGGCGAGGCCAAGCCGGGGATGGGCGATGGGGCGGAGGACGAGGACGAGGATTGAGCGGTCCCGCGCGTCGCGTGCCACCACAAGAGAACAAGACCCCGGCCGCTCGCCCGGGGTCTTTCGCTTGTGCGGATGATGCCCGTCTCGTCGGCGTCGAAGTTCAACATCCGGCGAACCAGGCGTTCAGGAACGAGAAGATGTCCTGGACCTCAAGCGTGCCGTTGTTGTTGAAGTCGGTGGCGGGGTTGCCCGCGAACCATGCGTTGAGAAAGTCGAAGACGTCGGCGGTAGTGATGCCGTTGACCTGGTTGAAGTTCGCGGGGCAGCAGACGACCTGATTGGGACCGGGGGGGCTGCAAGCCACCCCGACACCCTGGAACGCACCGAGGCACCCGGCCGAACCGGTGATGGAGCACACCGTGCCGATGCAGCACGCGCCGGCGGGTTGGGGGCATGGATTTGGCGCGACGCACGAGGCCCCGCCGTCCCAGATGTTCGGGCTGGAGCAGGACGCCTGTACGTCGATCGAGCACGCGCCGGTGCTCGGCGTGCAGCACGCGCCGGTGGGCTGCGGGCACGGATTGCCGGGAGAGGTGCAGGAGGCCGCGCCGTTCCATGTGTCGGGGCTCGTGCACGAGGTTTGCAGCACCACGGAGCACGCCCCCGTGGAGGGTGTGCAGCACGCGCCCGTCGGGGTGAAGGCCTGCACGAAGGCGGTGAGGGTGAGCGCCCTCGTCGGCTCGGCGGGGTCGTCGGAGGCGATGGTGATCGTCGCGGACTTGGCGCCCGGGGTCGAGGTGTCGAGCGCGATCGTGTGGTTGTTGGGTGTAACGGGGCTGGCCGCCGCGGCCTCGAAGGGGCCCGAACCGCCGGGGAGCGAGAAGGAACTCGAGGAGATTCCCAGCGAGTAGGAGAGGCCGTCGATGCCCCACCCGGTGCCGTCCTTGCTGAACTTGGCAAAGTCCGCGGCGTTGGAGACCTGGAGCGTGTACGACGTGCCCGAGTTCTGGACGACGGTGCCCAGATCGATCGTGCCCGATGGGGCGCCGAGCACGGCGGGAACCTGCAGGTCGAGATAGACGGGGAGGTGGCCGTTTCCGGCGCAGGTGGTGACCAGGGCCTGCGCGATCGTCTGGCCGACCATGGTGTTCACCGAGACGGTGGCCGTGTCGGCGATGCCGAGGTTGTAGTGGTTGCCGTCGTTGCCCCAGCAGCGGTAGGAGTGGTTGGCGTCGAACCAGGCGGTGGACGTCGGGCTGGGATTCCCCGAGGCCGGCGAGCCCGAGTTGGAGCAGGACCCGGGCGGATTGACGAACGAGGCAAAGATGTTGCCCCCCGGAGCGAACGGGAGGTACGACAGCCCCTGCCCGTTGCGAAGGGTTGTCGAGATCAGCAACTGGTCGTGCCGGTCGTCCATGCCGCCGGTTCCGGCGCTCGTGGGCTCCTGGGTGTGGATGTTGCGGAAGGTGCAGTTGGCGTTCCACGCTCCGGGCTTGTTGATGGGATCGACGAACTGTCCCGTCCCGCTTCCGACGAGGATCTGGTAGTAGTTTCGTGCGCTGGTCTGCACGTTCAGGTCGCCCCCGAGGATGAAGCCCGCGCCCGCGGGCAGGGCCGCCGCGTCGGTGCGGATGCGCTGCGCCTCGGGCACCTTGCGGGCCTGCTCGGCGGACCCGTCGCTGGCCTTGAAGTGGCCGCCGTAGAGGTACATCTCGGAGCCCACGCCCGGACCGTAGCCGACGAGGCGGACGCGCCAGCGCTGGTTGTCGCGAGGGGACTGGTCCGCGCCCGAGCCGACGTCGATCGTCGCGTTCCCGGCGCCGCACGGGGCGTTCGAGAATCCGCAGCCGAGCGTGGTGGTGTCGATGAGTTGCACACGAGTGGTGCGGTAGAACAGGGCGTTGCCGGTGTCGCCCTGGTTGGGGACATAGGGCGCGGCGGTCCAGTCGCCCGGGGAGCCGCTGGCCGTGTTGAGCAGGCTCACGAACGCGTCCACGTTGGCCTGGCCGGTGGTCTGGTAGGAGCTGTGGATCGGATAGGAGGGGGGCGTGCCGCCCTGGATGATCTCCGAAACAATCAGCACGTCCGGAGCGAACTGGTGGCCGGCATAGAGCAACCCCCCAGGGACCACTCCATAGAACGCCGTCTGGAACGCGCTCCCCCGGGTCGCGGCCTGCGAGGCCTGCCAGTTGGTGATGTTCCAGGTCGCCACGCGCAGCTGGGCGTGGGCGGTGTGCGCGGCCAAGAGCACCACGCTCGCGAGAAGGGCAACGGTCCTGGTTGCGTACATCGACGGTCCTTTGGGCAATTCAAACTCGATTCACTCGCACCGCCGCGCGGCGTGCGTGAATAGGCCAAGCACTCCATCTTGCTCGATGAAACGCGAACTACCACCCGATTCGAGCCCAACCAGCACCGTGTTCCGGTTTGTCGGGGGGTGGCCAGCCGCGGCCGCTCTATAGTAGGTCGAAATGCCCGGACACACCACAAATACACCCCGAAAGATCGTGCTCGCCTACTCCGGCGGGCTGGACACCTCCGTCATTCTGCCCTGGCTCAAGGACCGATATCCCGGCGTCAAACTCGTCGCGTACGCGGCCGACCTCGGCCAAGGCGCGGGCGAGCTCGACGGCATCGAGGACAAGGCTCGAAAGAGCGGGGCCGATGAGGTCATTGTCGAGGACCTGCGGCGCGAGTTCGCGGAGCAGTACTGCTTCCCGATGCTCCGGGCCCACGCGATCTACGAGCACGACTATCTGCTCGGGACGTCGATCGCCCGCCCGCTGATCGCCAAGGGGCAGGTCGCCGCGGCACGCAAGACCGGCGCCGACGCCGTCTCGCACGGGGCCACGGGCAAGGGCAACGACCAGGTGCGTTTCGAGCTCACGTACATGGCCCTCGGACCGGACCTGCGGATCATCGCCCCGTGGAAGGACCCTTCGTTCGAGCTCACCAGCCGCGAGGCGGCCGTGGACTACGCCGCGAAGAAGGGCGTGCCCATCGCGCAGACCAAGAAGAAGATCTACTCCCGCGATCGGAACCTCTGGCACTGCTCGCACGAGGGCGCCGAGATCGAGCACCCGGACCAGAAGCCCCACGACGATGTGTGGCTCATGACCGTGCCGGTGTCGAAGGCGCCCGACTCGATGGAATCGGTGAGGGTGCGGTTCCTGCACGGCAACCCGGTGGCCGTGAACGGCAAGGATATGCGCGGCGAGCAGATCATCGAGACGCTCAACGAGATCGGCGGGAGGCACGCCGTGGGACAGGTCGTGCTCGCCGAGAACCGGCTTGTGGGCATGAAGTCGCGCGGCGCGTACGAGACGCCCGGCGGGGAGATCCTTTATCAGGCCCACAAGGCCATCGAGCAGCTCACGCTGGAGCGCGACACCATGCACTTCAAGCAGCAGGTCGCCCTTCGCTACGCGGAGCTGACGTACTACGGGCAGTGGTTCCACCCATTGCGAGAGGCCCTGCAGGCTTTCGTAGACCACACGCAGAAGAACGTCACGGGCGAGGCGACGGTCGAACTTTTCAAGGGACGAGCCACGGCGATCACCGCCACGGCCGAGAAGAGCCTGTACGACCCGAAGCTCGCGAGTTTCGCGATGGATGGATCGGAGGTGAGGGCGGCCGGCGGGTCCATCGCCTTGTGCGGGCCCCCAATGAAGCCCGCCGCGATGAAGAGGTGGGTGGCTCGCCGCGCCCCCCCCCCCCCCCCCCCCCCCGCCCCTCCCGTTCTCTCCCCGCCGAGTCGTGCGCGTTGTTCGTTCGATCACTCCTGCTAGCCGATAACCGAAGAGATGCCCACAACACCAATCGCCCCGAATATCGCCACGCTTCCCGGCGTCAACCCGCACCTTCCGCACGTCCTCCAGCCTCTCCTGGAAGTCGCGTACAACTTCCAGTGGTCGTTCTCGCCCGTGGCCCAGGAGGTGTTCGGTCGCCTCGACCCGGTGATGTGGGACCAGTGCGGGCACAACCCGATCCGGATGCTGGTGGACCTCGCGCCGAACCGGCTCGAGGCCCTTGCCCTGGACGAGAAGCTCGTTGCCAGGGTCGGGCAGGCCCGCCAGTCGCTCAGAGATCATCTGGCCGATCCCGGGTGGTATGCCACGCGGGCGGGTGAGGTTGAGCGGAAGAACCGCCCGTTCCTCGCGGCCTACTTCTGTGCCGAGTTTGGCCTGCACGAATGCTTCCAGATCTACTCGGGCGGGCTGGGCCTGCTCGCGGGCGATCATCTGAAGGCCGCGAGCGACCTCGGCCTGCCGCTCATCGGTGTCGGTCTGCTCTATCGCAACGGGTACTTCCATCAGAAACTCGACGCGGGCGGGATGCAGGTCGAGCGGTTCCCGCCGCTGGATCCGCCCCGGGCGCCGGTGCTGCGCGTGATGGACCTCGAGAGCGGCCGGCAGCTCTCGGTGGGCATCCACCTTCCCGGGCGCGAGGTTCGCTGCGCCGTCTGGCGGGCGGATGTCGGCAAGGTCCGCCTGTACCTGCTCGACACGAACATCCCCGAGAACGCCCCCGAGGATCGCGAGATCACCGCGAACCTGTACCTCGGCGACCAGAACCGCCGCATCCAGCAGGAACTGGTTCTCGGCATCGGCGGCGTCCGGGCCCTGAACGCCGTCGGCGAGCGGCCGACCGTCTATCACATGAACGAGGGGCACGCGGCGTTCCTCGCGGTGGAACGCATCCGCGAGATCCGCGAGCGGGCCGCCACGGGCTCGATCACGTTCGATCAGGCCCGCGAGTACGCCGCGGCTGCCAACATCTTCACGACCCACACGCCGGTCCCGGCGGGCATCGACCGCTTCCCGGTCGGGCTGATGACGCACTATTTCGGCCCGTACGTCGAACTCCTCGGCCTGGACATGGAGGGGTTCCTCGCGCTGGGGCGCGAGGACGTGGGCGACCGAAACGAGGCGTTCAGCATGGCGATCCTCGCGCTGCGGTGCAGCCGCTTCGCCAACGGCGTGAGCAAACTCCACGGCGTGGTTTCCCGCTCCATGTGGGCCCGCATCTGGCCCGACACGCCCGAGGACGATGTGCCCATCGGCCACGTGACCAACGGCGTGCACCCGGCGACGTGGTTCGCCCCGGAGATGACCGCGATCTACGACAAGCACCTCGACGCCGGTTGGCGGGCCAGGGTCCAGGACGCGGCGACGTGGGCGGGCATCGAGAAGGCCTCGGATGCCGAGTTGTGGGCGGCGAGAAACACCTGCCGCGCGGGATTCGTGGAGTACGTCCGCACCATGGCGGGATACGCCAAGGCGGTCGGCGGTGGGGTGGGCAAGGCCGGAGAACTTCGCCCGGATCAGTTGACCATCGGCTTCGCCCGCCGTTTCGCCGGCTACAAGCGGGGCACCCTCCTGCTCCGCGAGCCGGATCGCCTGGCCGCGCTGCTGCGGGGGCGCGAGGGAAAGGGCGTGCAACTGGTGCTCGCGGGCAAGTCGCACCCCGGCGACAACTGGGGCAAGGCGCTCATCCGCGACCTCGTGGAGTTCGCCCGCAGCGAGAGGGCGGGCGGTCGGATCGTGTTCGTCGAGGACTACGGCATCGACGTGGCCCGCCAGATGGTCCGCGGGTGCGACGTCTGGCTCAACACGCCCATCCGCGGGCTCGAGGCCAGCGGCACGAGCGGCATGAAGGCCGCGATGAACGGCGTGCTGCACGCCTCGATCCTCGACGGCTGGTGGGACGAGGGCTACGACCCCGCGGCGGGGTTCAAGATCGAGGACTCGGGCATCTATCCCAACGACGCGCCCGACGAGGCCCGAGAATCGTTCGAGAGCGATGCGCTCTACCGGCTCATCGAGGGCCAGCTGTCCTCGGAGTTCTACCAGCGCGACGGCGGGGTGCCCAGGAAGTGGACGGCGAAGATGCGTGCGTGCATCCGCCACCTCGCGCCGTTCTTCTCCACGCAGCGCATGGTGGCGGAGTATGCCGAGAAGTACTACTTCCCCGCCCACACCGCGGCCGGTGCGCTCGCCGGCGCCGACGGCTCGCTCTCGCCCGCCAAGGAACTCTCCGATCACATCGACCGCTACCGCAAACTCTGGCACCAGGTGCGGGTCAAGCACGCCGAGTGTGCCGCCGCGCCGGGGGGCGACGGGTTCGCGGTGGCCGCGAGCGTACGACTAGGCATGCTTCGTCCCGACGAGGTGCTCGTGCAGGCGTACCACGGCCCGGTGGACCCCAAGGGCCAGATCGAGCACGGCCGGGCGGCCAAGCTCATCGCCAAGGCCCCGCAGGCGGGCGGCGACGGGTCGTATTCCTACGCGGGCGTGTTCAAGGCCTCCCCGCAGGCGGGAACCGGGAGCAAGGGCAAGCACTACGGGCTGATCGTGCGCGTGCTGCCGGGCGATTCCCGGATGGTGACGCCGTTCGTGCCCGGGCTGATCGCGTGCAGCGCGCCGGTGATGGCGGAGGCGGAGGGGCACTTGTAGGGTCGCTCGTCCCGGGCTTATGATCCATCCGGAAATGGAGCGCCAAATGGTAGCACCGAGCACGAAGACTCCCCAACCCGGGACTGTTGAACTCGGAGAACGCATCTACCGAGAGCGGCTTCGCGCCGTGCTGGAGCCCGCACACAATGGACGGTGCGTGGCCATCGACGTTGACTCTGGCGACTACGAGGTCGATGCGGATGCGCTGGCCGCGCTGGATCGTGCGGAGGCTCGCCATCCCAAGGGCAGGTTTTTTCTCGGGAGAATGGGTCAGGACTCGTTCGTGCGCATCGGGGCAGGGGCCGCGGGTCGCGGTCCATGAGCCTTGTCGGGGCCGTGGATGATTCGGGCGACATCGTGCTTCGATTGCGCGTGCGTGGACCGCTCGGCGCTTTTGAGGTCCGTTCCATCGTGGACACGGGATTCAATGGGGCGGTCTCGCTCGACCGCGAGTCGATACAAACGTTGGGACTGCGTGCCCGGGCCGAAGTTCGCTACAGGCTTGCGGACGGGACGTACGCCGAGTCTCGGGTGTTCGACGCCGAGATGGAGCGGTTCGGGAGCTGGGAACGCGTCGCGGCGGTCGAGGCACGGGGCGGGTGTCTGGTCGGCATGCAGGCCCTGTACGGGCACCGACTGGTTGTGGAAGCGGTGAGCGGAGGTCTCGTCGAGATTTCCGCGTTGTGATCGTTGGTTCGCCAGGAGGACTCTTTGCCCGAACTCCGCATCGCATTCCTCGGTGACGTCGTCGGCGCCGCCGGGCGCCGGGCCGTGGCCCACGCCTGGCCCAAACTCCGTGACTTGCACGGGGTGCATGCGCTCATCGTCAATGGCGAGAACGCCCGAAACGGCTCGGGATGCTCGCCCGACAACTTCCGCGAGCTGCTCCGCGGCGGGGCGGACGCCGTCACGCTGGGCGACCATGTGTACAAGGACCGCAACATCCTCGAAATGCTGGAAGAGCCGCGCCAGCCCATCGCCCGCCCGGCGAACCTGGCCGCGGGCGCGCCGGGGAAGCGGATGATCCACCTGGAACTTCCCGAGAGGGCCCCGAAGGCGCCGCCGGTGTTCGTGCTGACCGTGCTCGGCCGGCTGTACATGCCCATGATGTCCAACAGCCCCTTCGAGTGCATCGATCGAGAACTCGCGGCCATGCCGGACAGGAACGCCCTGGTCATCGTCGAGATCCACGCCGAGGCCACCAGCGAGAAGCAGGCCGTCGCCTGGCACTGCCTGAACACCTGGACCAGGGACCACGGACCCAGGGTCGTCGCGGTGATCGGCACGCACACGCACGTGCAGACCGCCGACGCCCGGCTGCTCGATCACGCCCTCGCCGCGATCACCGATCTGGGCATGTGCGGCCCGCACCGGAGCGTGATCGGGCGGGATGTGCGGGCGACGCTCGCGGCGATGGTGCAGCAGAGCCCGGCCGCGCTGGACGTGGCCGACGGCGACAACCGGGCGTGCGGGGTGATCATCCGCATCGACACCGAGCATCGGCGTGCGTGCGGCGTCGAGGTGGTGAACATCGGCGTTCCGGAGTGAGCGATCAGCCGCGGGCAAGGCCGGCGCGGCTGGCCATCGCGAAGAGCGTGCCGCTCCCGCTGCGCGTGCGGTTCATGTACACCTGCAGGTTGCGCCCCGGGCACTCGGTCGGGGCCCGCTCCTGGTGCGTGCGGACGTTCCCGATGGAGATGTTGTACCGCTGCATCTGGTTGGCGACGAAGCGATCGAGCGAGGCGAGCGCGGCCTGCGTGGGAACCTGCTTCTGGAAGTTGCCCATGACCAGGATGCCCAGGTTGTTCTCGTTCTGGTCCTTCACGTGCGCGCCCTGGTACCGGATATCGCGACCCTCCCAGACGCGCCCGCTCGGATCGATCACGTAGTGGTAGCCCAGGTCGGCAAAGCCGCGCCCGACGACGTGCGACTGGCGGATCATCTCGATGCGGGCGGCCACCTGCTGCGAGCTCGAGAGCGTCGCGGGCGGCATGCCGTCGTGGTGGACCGTGATGCGACGGATGCCGTTCATCGGCCGGGCTCCATCGGGCCCGCCCACGCGCACCACCCCGGCCCGAGCCCACATCGAGCGGGGAACGATGCCCGGCGGCGGAGCAAAGTCCGGCGGCGCGGCAGGACCGGTCGGGATCGGCGCGGCGGCGACGGGGGCCGAGTGGATGTCGTTGGTGATGGGCGCGCTGGAACGCGGGTCGGACCAGTATGGCCCGGGAAGGCTGGCCGTCTGCCGGGTGCCGGCGCAGGCGCCGAGGAACAGCGTTCCCAGCAGCATCCCGCCGCCCGCCACGGCCTCGCGGCGCGTGACGGCCGTGCGATCCCCCCGAGAAACCTCGTGAAACTTCGGCGAGCCGTGCTGCTGCATGGGATGCTTCATCGGCCCGATTCCCGTGGGTTCTTCACGCGAAGTCGTGCGGGTTCCAAAGAGTTTGGCGTGTGGTCCCGAGTGTACGACCGCCATCGGAGCCAGGCGGCCAAGCCCCGGGACCGCGACCCTTGATTTCAGCGGTCTGTTCGCTGTGACAAACCCCGGGGCCTTCGCTCAGGCCTCGGCGCGCCGGAGCCACTCGGCCTCGTGCCGCTCGAGGTCGGCCTGGGCCGTGTCTCGCTCTTGAAGCGTTTTCTTGAAAAGGGCCGCGTCGCGATAGACCTCTTCCTTGGCCAGATCGTCGTCGAGTTCCTTGAGTCGCCCGCTGAGGCTCGCGATGTCCTTCTCCAGCCGATCGTCGGGCATCCACGAGAGCCCCCTGCCGCCACCCCCGCCTCCCCCATTTCCGCCGCCCCTGGCCCCCTTCTTCTGGGAGTGGCCGTTGCCGGCGCTCGGCTGTCTTGCCTCGGCTTTGGCCTGCTGCTTCGGCGCGCCGGCGGGTTTGGAAACCTGTGCGCCGGCTTTGGCCTGCTTTCTGGCCCGCTCTTGGTCCAGCTTCGCCTGCTCGCGGGCCTGCTCCGACTTTTTCCGGTGGTACTCGGTATAGGTGCCGGTGAAAACCTCGGTGTTTCCCTTGCCGTCCATGATGATCAGGTGATCGCAGGTGGCGTCGATCAGGGCGCGGTCGTGGGAGATGAGCAGGAGCGTGCCGCCGAACCCATCGCCCTCGGGGGTCACGTGCAGGGCCTGCTCCAGACGCTCGGCGCTGGGAATGTCGAGGTGGTTGGTCGGCTCGTCGAGGATGATGAGGTTCTTGGCCGAGGCGAGCAGGCCGGCGAGCCTTGCGCGGCTTCGCTCCCCTCCCGAGAGCACCTTGAGCTGTTTGTCCTGGTCGCGCCCGGCGAAGAGAAACGCTCCGGCGAGGTCGCGGGCCTGCTGCTCGGAGTAGATCTGCTTCTCGTTCTCGCGCCGGATGATGGTCTGGAGGTACTGGTACACGGCCAGGTCGCCGTCCTCCTCCGGGGGCAACTGGGCGTAGTAACCGATCACGACGTTCGAGCCGAGTTTGGTGACGCCCGAGTCCATCGGGACCTGGCCGAGGATGCAGCGGATGAGCGTGGTCTTGCCCGCGCCGTTGGGGCCGATCACGGCCCAGCGCTCGCCGCGCTGGATGGTGACGTTGAGCTCGTGGAAGAGCACCTTGTCGTGGGGAGTGTTGTTCTCCTCGTCGATGACGTTGGTGTACTTCTTGCTGCCCTCGCGGACGACGGCGACGTGGTCGCCCGAGCGCGGCGCCTCCGGGAAGCCGAACCGGGCCGCGCCCATCTCGGCGACGCGCTCGATGGCGAAGAGTTCCTTCTGCCGCTCGAGCTTGGAGAGGCGGCCCTGGGCCTCCTTGGCCCGCTGCCCGGCCTTGAAGCGACGGATGAACTCCTCCTCCTTGGCCCACTCGCTCTGCTGGTTCTCGTAGGCCCGCTGCTGGGTCTTGAGGCGCTCGCGCCGGATCTCGATGAAGGCGGTGTAGTTGCCGGGATAGTCGATCAGCCGGCCGCGCTCGAGCTCCTCGATGCCGTGCACGACGCGGTCGAGCACGTAGCGGTCGTGGGAGATGATCAGCACCGCGCCCTTGAAATCGTTGACGAGGAAGTCCTCGAGCCACTCGCGTCCGGCGATGTCGAGGTGGTTGGTCGGCTCGTCGAGCAGGAGGATGTCGGGGGATTCCAGCAGGAGCTTGGCAAGGGCGAGCCGGCCCTTCTGCCCGCCCGAGAGTTTGGACACGGGCACGCCGAACTGCGAGTCCACGAACCCGAGGCCGTGGAGCACGGCGTCCACCTTGTGGTCCACGTCGTACCCGCCGAGTTCCTCGATCTTGTGCTGGATATCCGACTGCCGGTCCATCAGCCGCTGCATGAGCACCGGGTCGGCGTTCTCGGGCAGGGCCATCTGGTGGTAGATCTCGTCGAGCTCGATGTGCATCTTGCCGAGTTCGATGAACCCCGCCGCGGCCTCGGCCCGGAGGGTGTTCTCCAGGTTCAGTTCCGGGTCCTGCGTGAGGTAGCCCATGCGGGCGCCCTTCTGCAGGGAGACGCTGCCCAGATCCGGCTTGGCCCGCCCGGCGAGCATGCGCAGAAACGTCGTCTTGCCGCACCCGTTTCTCCCGACCAGGCCGATCCGCTGGCCCGGCTCGATGGAAAAACTGATCCCGTCGAGGAGGACGCGGGTGCCGATGGAATACTGGATGTTGGTGCAGGAAAGCAGGGGCATGTGGGGTGCGGACAGCGATGCGTGTGGTGGGGTGGGTCGGGATGATAGGGGCGGCCGCTTGCGATTTCGGGTTGCGGAGGTATGCTTTCGCCCACTCCTCCCGGGGGGCCACCTGGAGACTCTTCGATGATCGCTCGTTCTGTTGCCGGAGTTGCCGCGCTGCTCATCCTGAGCGGATCGGCCTTGGGTCAGGCCCTGCAGGGCCAGAAGGTCGATGCCGCGATGTCCTCGGGCGACGTCGTCCGCGGCGTGCTGGTGTCGCAAGATGAAGCGAACGTGGTGCTCCAGCATCCCGTCCTCGGCACTCTCACGATTCCCCGGGCCAACTTGGCCGGAATGACGGTGGTTGTGGATCAGACTCCGCCGCCCCCGGCGCCGGTTGCTCCTCCCCCGCCTCCGCCCCCGCCCGCCGCGCCCGAGGTGAAGGCCGACCCGGAGTCATTCCTCGACGGGTGGGACAAGAGCATCGAACTGGGCATCAACGGTTCCGACGGCAACAGCCAGAGCCTGAGCCTCCGAGGCGCGTTCAACGCCAAGCGGGACACCAGCAAGACCGCCACGACCGCGGGCGTTTCGTACGTGTACGGCACGCAGGACGGGGACAAGAACCTCGAGCACGGCGAGGTCAATCTTCGCAACGACTGGAAGATCGGCTCACCATGGCGCATCTACGCCATCGGCAAGGCCGAGTACGACACGTTCCAGGACTGGACGTGGCGGACGAGCCTCTTCGGCGGCTTCGGCTACGAGTTCATCAACTCCGACAAGACGCTGCTCCTGGGGCGCATCGGCGCGGGCGTGACCAAGGAGTTCGGCTCCTCCAAGCAGCGCATCGAGCCCGAGCTCAACCTCGGCCTGGACTGGGAGCACAAGTTCGACGAGCGCCAGAAGATCTTCGCCACCATCGACTACTACCCCAGCCTGCACCGCTTCACCGACTATCGCGCAAACGCGAAGGCGGGCTACGAGGTCGTCGTGGACCCGGTGAACAAGCTCAGCCTGAAACTGGGCCTCGAGGATCGCTACAACTCCAATCCCGGGCAGGACAAGAAGAAGAACGACCTGCTGTATTTCGCCACGATCGTGTACAACTTCTGACCGGCACGCGACCGCGCTTTCTCCAGAGACCGGACCCGCTGGGTCCGGTTTTTCTTTGCGCTCCCGGAGAAGTCCCCGGACCCGTCTGGCCGATTGTGGTTGGCGTTCCTCACCTTTTCAGGTATGCTCCACCCGATGACGCGACCCCGCCGGACCGTCAGCGCGACCGCTCTTCTCGCCGCCGCCGCGGCCTCGGGAAGCGTTGCGCTGGCCGATGTCCCGGCCCAGCCGCCCGTGGCCGCCCCCGTTCCGGCAGTCGTGGCGGGGGCCGATGGTCCTCTGGCGAGGATCACCCTCACAAACGGGGACACGTTCCACGCCGCGATCGTGAGCGATTCCGACCCGCTCGTGCTCGATCACCCGCTCATTGGCCGAATGTCCATCGCCCGCGAGCGGATCCGCTCGGTCGTGAAAGATGACCCGGCCCCGGGACCCCCACCCGTCTCCGCGGAGGCGGCCCCGGTCGCACCGGCCGCTGCTGCCGACGCTCAGGTCGCCGCGCCGATGCCTCCCGCCCCTCCGAAACCACCCCCGCCGCCGTCCCCCCAGCCGCAGTTGCCCGTCGCCCCGCCGCCCGAGCCTTCGTTTGCGGACCTCTGGAAGTTCACCCTCGAGGCCGGCCTGAACGGCACGACCGGGGCGAACCAGACGCAGTCGTTCCGGACCCTGATAACCGGGAACAGACCCACGCCCGAGATGTCCACAACCGCGAGCGTCGGGTGGTGGTACAGCCGGACCAACGACCAGACGACGGCGCAGCGTGTGCAGGTCGACGCCCGGAACGAGTGGCCCGCGACAGCCAAGAGCACCTGGAGCTACTTCGTCTCCGGGCGCTCGGAGTACGACGAGTTCCAGCGGTGGGACTGGCGGCTCTCCGCGACCGGGGGCGTGGGACTCAAGATCATCGGCGATGAGAAACTGACCATCACCGGCCGGACGGGGTTCGGGGGCAGCCGCGAGTTCGGCCGGTCGCGCCCCGAGGTCCGTGCGGAGTTCAGCCCGTCGATGGAGATCGAATACAAGATCAACGCCCGCAACAAGTTGGGCGCGGCGGCCGCGGCGTGGGTGGACGTTGAGGACGCCGACGCCTCCCGGGCCAACCTGAAGGCCTGGTACGAGGCGGTGCTCGACCCGGACCACGGGATGAGCCTGAAACTCGGCGTGGAGGATCGGTACGAGCACTCCCCTGGCTTTGGTCGTGAGAAGCACGAGGTGGACTACTACGCCGTGATCGTGTTCAACTTCTGACGGAGATTCTCGCAAGCGGTCAAGTCGCGGGCGCGGCGGTACGAAATCTGTCTCAGTCGAACTCCTTTTCGGACACGGCCCCGTTGCTCAGCGGGGCCGTGTCCGTTTTGGAGGGAAGGACGCTTTCGCGCAGGCGCGGCCGGTGGCGGGGGGAGTGGGGGGGTCAGCGCAGGGAGCCGAGCCATTTGGCCCAGATGCTCAGGACCAGGAGCATGTACAGCCGCTGGGAGTGGTCGCGTTTGACCAGGCCGCTCGGCCCCGTGCCGAGGTGCTCGTCGAGCATCCTGCGGATGAAGGCCATGTTCAGGTCGATTCCGAGCGATGGGGGGCCGAATGGCTCGGCGGAGTTCAGGTGGTCCAGGAGCATGGTCCGTAGGCCGCCGTAATCGGACCTGAACCACTCGCCGATGGGGATGGCGAAGCCCATCTTGGGACGATCGACGATCTCGGCGGGAAGGTACTTGCGGGCGACCTGGCGGAGGAGGCCTTTGCGCTGGCCGCGGGGACAAAGATCTCCGAGCGGTGCCCCCAGGCAAGCGCGGGCCAGTTCCGGATCGAGCATCGGGCTGCGAAGTTCCAACGCGTTCGACATCGTTGCCGAATCCGACTTTCTGAGAATGTCATCTGGCAGGTAATGGAACAGATCCCAGCGAATAGCGTCTGCCCGACCATTGACTGGTGCGCTCAGGGGGTCACCGCCGGTCCCCTCGTGCACGAGTTGTTTCATCAGCGAGAGCGGAAAAACCGAAATGAGATCGAGGTAGCCGTCACCGGATGCGGCTTCGGCGAGGCGTCGAATCTTGTCACGGTGCTTCACTCCCCGCAGTGTGAAGGGCGCCACAAAGCGAGACAGAGAAAGAAGGCCCCGCGCGCGGCCCGCCAGCCAATCAGCCGCGGTGTACCTCTGGTAGCCCACGAAAAGCTCATCGCCGCCATCGCCGCCAATGGCAACCTTCACGTGTTGGCTGGCGACGCGGCTCACCCAGTTGCTCGGCAAGAGCGAGCTGTCTCCAAACGGAAGGCCGACTTGGTGAATGAGTATCTGCATGTCGTCGGCGGGCTTCGGGTTGCAATCCAACTCTGTGTGGATTGTCCCCAAGTGTTTCGCGACCAAGTTCGCGACCGGCGACTCATCGAGTGCTGGATCGGGCATCCGGACAGTGAAGGTATTCAGCCGCCCCAGCTTCTTCTGGGCGATTGCCGCAACGAGTGAGGAGTCGATTCCTCCCGACAAGAAGCACCCAAGTGGCACGTCGGACTCCAGTCGTGAGTCGACCGAAGCGAGCAAGAGATTCTCCGCACGTTGCGGGGAAAGCGGTGTTGTGCGATTCCACACGGACGGTTGATTGGTGTCGACTGGATACCGGTAGTAGCACGCCTGCGGGTCGACCTCGCCGCCAAGTCGAATCCACGCGCACGGTTCCAAAGCTTGGCTTGATTGGACAGGCGGGCGACGGTCGAACCCGAAACGGAGCCACTGCTCTTCCCTCCGGGCGAGCATTCCCATTTGAGGCCACCGAAAAGCACGAAGTCTCAAGACCGCAGCGGAGGTGCTCCCGAACGCCACCGAGAAGTTGCCCGGTCGTTCATTGCCACCCTCGTAGTACAGTGGTTTCTCGCCGAATGCATCTCGCGCCATCACCAGGTTCCCGGCGAGTCGATCCCAGACAACGATGGCAAACATGCCTCGGAGACGGGGCCAGAGTTCGGTGTTCCACTCCCTCCACCCATGCACCAGCACTTCTGTATCCGAGTGATCAGACGAGAACACATGCCCCGCCCGCTGCAACTCCGCCCGCAACTCCCGGTGGTTGTAGATACATCCGTTGAACACAACGGCGATGCGATCATGGTCTGAGAGAGCCCCGAGCGCACCCTCGGGGTCGGCCGCGCCCGGCGCGGCGTGCGATTCGGCCAGAACGCGCCGGGTGTGGGACTGGACGTCTTCGGGGCTGAGCAAACGCCCGGGAATCGGGCGCGAATCCCCTGAGCCTGCGCTCAGGGCTCCCTTCGGAACTTGCAGCACCATCGGCTGGTGTCCCCCCGCGTGGTCGATGATGCTCAGCCGCCGGTGTACGAACGCCACATCCACCACGCACCCGTCGGCCCGGATGGCCCGGTCGCGGAATCGCCCCTGTCCGTCCGGGCCGCGGTGCTTCACGGCGTCGTCGAGGATGTCGAGCCATTCCTCTGGGATCGACTGCGCGTGGGGCGTGCGCAGGGCCAGATCGCGCTGATCGGGCGTCCAGACCCTGAGAATGCCGCCGATGCCGCACATGTGCGTGGAGGATACGGACGCTTTCCATTCCGGGGCTCGTGCGGGTATCCTGCCCGCCGTGCGAGGCGCACGCAGGATCCCACCATGCCCACCCCGCCATCGACCGGCCCCGAGGCATCCGCCGACTCGTTCGACATCCGCACCCGCGTCTACCTGTGGCTGTCGGGCGTGTTCATCACCTCCCTGCTCATCGCCGACATCACGGGCTCGAAGTTCTTCCACATCGATCTGTTCACCCTGTCGCTCCCCGTCGCCGGGTCGTACACGTTCGTCACCCACTCCGTCGGCATGCTCTCTTTCCCGATCACGTTCCTGCTCACCGATCTGGTCAACGAGTACTACGGACGCACCGGGGCGCGCCGGCTGACGTACCTGGGGCTGGCCATGTCGGGCATGGCGTTCGTGCTCATCTACCTCTCGCGCATGGCCCCCGTCTCACCGATCTCGCCCATCCCGCAGGAGACTTTCGACGCGGTGTTCGCGATGTCCAACCGCCTGTACATCGCCTCGCTCACGGCGTACTTCGTCGGGCAGATGTGCGATATCTGGCTCTTCGGCGTTCTCAAGCGGGCCACGCGCGGCAGGGCCGTGTGGCTCCGGGCCACCGGCTCCACCGTGGTCTCGCAGGCGATCGACTCGTTCCTGGTCACCTCGATACTTCTGTTCTCGACGACCAATCCCAGGACCAATCTCGCGTACTCCTGGCATGAAATCATCGAGACCGCCGCGACCGGGTACATCCTCAAGTTCCTGATCGCGCTGGCGCTCACGCCGATCATCTACCTCGGGCGCTGGTTTCTCCGCGCGCGGTTCGGCATGACGCCCATGCCGGCGCAGGCCGAGGCCTGACCTTGGCGCGGCGGAGAGAGAACCGGGAGGAACGAGGGCCGGATCACATCGGGGCCGAATGCGATCGATTCTCTTTCACCGGCCGGCCGTTCGACGCGGGCCCACGGCCTCCGGATGGGTCGGCGCGCCCGGGTCGGGCGAAGGGCTTGCCGCACTCCGGACACATCCCCGCGTCTATGCCGCGCAGGGCGTAGCCGCACTTTCCGCACAGAACCCCGCAG
Organism: uncultured Phycisphaerales bacterium; assembly: GCA_937871915.1. Lineage (GTDB taxonomy): Bacteria > Planctomycetota > Phycisphaerae > Phycisphaerales > UBA1924 > UBA4658. Next base: position 14,377 of record CALMPG010000005.1, on the reverse strand, counting down.
GCGATCGCCCGGAGTTTCCGCTCCTCGCGGAGCATCCAGAACGTGTGGATCGTGCGAACGGTGCCGATGGCGATGCAGAACCCGATGACCGTGGCCCAGACGACGGAGAACTCCAACGCGTTCATGCAGAAGAACTGGACACCGAGCCAGAGCAGATACAGCAGGGGCGAGAGCACGGCCCGCTGGAGCTGCACCTTGGCGGCGTCCTTGAAGAACGGCACGCTCTCCACGGCCGCGTCGGCGACCTCTCCCATCCGCTGCTCGACCCTGAGGAGCATCGCCCGTCGCGGGGCGTGGTTGGCCAGCCAATGGAGGGCGAAGTAGATGGCCACGTCGAAGACGATGTCGGAGACGAACGTGACGCCCGAGATGATGAAGTGGTGGTGGGTCTCGAGGGTTTCCTGCAGGGCTCCGTTGCGGAACTTCCGCGTGGCCATGATGTGCTCGGCCAGTTTGACCACGGCCAGAACGGGCACGAGCGCAAGCACGCCCGCCAGGGCGATGTTGATGTTCACGTTGACAATGCGCCGGGCGTACCAGGCGACGACTCGCGCGATCATTCGGAAATCATGGTACGCCCGGGCGGGCGTTCCGGTGCCGAATCCGAGGGGGTCGTTCGGCATTCCGGCCCGGCAAGGCGCCGCCGGGAAAGGGCCACGGCCTCGGGGCTGATGTCCAGGCCCACCGCCCACCGCCCGCACCGCACCGCGGCCACGAGCGTCGTGCCGCTCCCGCAGCACGGATCGAGCACCACCCCGCCCGGCGGGCAGCAGGCCCGCACGAGGAGTTCGAGCAGGGCGAGAGGCTTTTGCGTGGGGTATCCGGTTCGCTCGGCGGCCATGTTGTTGATGGAGGGGATATCCAGCACGTCGGTGGCCTTCTTGGTCTGGCCGCGCAGGCGGTTGCTCGTGGCGGGCACGCGCGGCGGGTCGAACCAGTACTCCTCCGGGTCGAGGCAGTAGAGGAGCAGGTCGTCGTGCTTGCGGGCAAAGCGACGGGGAGAGGAGCCGCCGAGGCCGTAGGACCAGATGAGGTGATTGACGAAGCGGTCCTCGCCGAGCAGGTCGTCGAGCAGGAGTCGGACGTGGTGGCTGGTGCGCCAATCGATGTGCAGGCAGATCAGGCCCGTGGGCTTGAGGAGGGGGACGGAGGCTTCGACGCGCGGGCGGAGCCAGTTGATGAAATCGCGTGGAGAGCCGAAGGCGTCGGCGTACTCCGCTTCGCAAGTGCGCCCGGACTTGAAGGCGCCGGGAGGGGTGCGTTTGGACTGTCCGGTGTTGAAGGGGGGATCGGCGTAGAGGAAGTTGATGGACTCTTTGGGGAAGGCCACGCAGGCATCCCGCCAGTCGCCGTGGCTGGCCGAGCATTCCAACCGGGCATGGCGACGCATCAGGGTCTTCATGGGGAGCCGCGTGAGCATGTGCGCAATCGGTAGCCGGCAGCTACCAGGATGGTTCCGCTCACCAGCAGCATGGCCGCTACCAAAGAGAACGGGGCGCTGGTACGACCGAGTATCGAAAGCACATTCACCCGGACCCGCTCAAAGTCGGTCGATCCGTTCTCGACGTGTTCCGACCGGGCGATCCAGCCGACAAATCCCGAATACTGCGAAGCAAATGAAACCGAGTGCAGCACGAACGCGATCGCGACAATCGCGATGTCCAGCGCTCCAATGGCCATCAGCCATGTGCCCGTGCGGTGCATTCGGGATGGTAACGCGCCCCCGGAGCCCGCGCCATGTCGAGATCGCGTATACTTGCTTCCATGGTCGTTCCCACGCCAAGCCGGCAGCGAGCCCCCCGGTACAGCGGCCTTCGCATGACCGCCGACGACTACTTCGCGCTCGACGACGATGGTTTTCGGTACGAACTCATCGATGGAGTGGTGGTCATGACGCCGAGTCCCTCGCCGGGCCACCAGGACATCCGGGCCGAGATCGAGCACCAGCTTCGGTTGTTCGTTCGCGCACGCGGTCTTGGCCTGGTTCTTTCGGAGGTTGACGTGCGCTTTGATGCGAGCCTCGTCTACCGCCCGGACCTGATATTCCTCCGCAAGGGGCGGTACTCCAAGCCGCTCAAACGGGTCGAAGTGTCGCCCGACCTGATCGTGGAGGTAGCCTCGCCGAGCACCGTATCACTCGATCAGACCACCAAACTCGGCGACTATCAACGATTTGGAGTCGCGGAGTACTGGCTCGTGGACGCGTCCCGACACACGATCCGGTTTCTTCGGCTTGTGCGGGGCGCGTACGTCGAGGTTCAGCCGAGCCATGGACGATTTGAGAGCGAGGCCGTTCCGGGATTCGCGCTCGATCTCGCGGCGGTTCTGGGCGTGTGTTCCGAATACGATGACGATGAATAGCACACTTGGAAAAGCCGGAACGCACTACTGCGGATGCACCGGCGCCCGCCCCACCGAGTAGTAGTGGAACCCGGCCTGGGCCATCATCGACGTCTTGTACAGGTTCCGCCCGTCGAAGATCGCCCGCCCTTTCATGAGCGTCTTGATCCGGTCGAAGTCCGGGCTCTTGAACTCGTCCCAATCGGTCGAGACGATCAGGGCGTCGGCCCCCTTCACCGCGTCGTACATGTCCTCGCAGATCGTCACGCCCCCCTCGCCGTTCCCGCCGCCCATCTCGCGACGGGCGTTCTCGTTGGCCACCGGATCGAAGGCGCGGCACTTGGCCCCGTAGCCGAGGGCCTTGCGCATGAGCGTCAGCGCGGGGGCCTCGCGGATGTCGTCGGTGCGCGGCTTGAAGGCGATGCCCCAGAAGGCGATCGTCTTGCCCGTCAATCCGCCGTCCTTCTTGAAGTGGGCCTGCACCTTGTCGAAGAAGCGGTCGCGCTGCTTCTGGTTCACCGCGTGGACGCTCTTGGAGAGCGTCGCCTCGATCCCCGCCTTGTCCCCCATCATGATGCACGCGAGCGTGTCCTTGGGGAAGCACGAGCCCCCGTAGCCCAGCCCGGGATAGAGGAACGCGTTGCCGATCCGCTTGTCCGAGCACATCCCCTCGCGGACGCGGCTGATGTTCGCCCCGTACGCCTCGCACAGGTTGGCCATCTCGTTGATAAAACTGATCTTCGTCGCCAGGAAGTTGTTGCTGGCGTACTTGACCATCTCGGCGCTGAGCACGTCCATGACGTATACCGGGTGGCCGTTGCGGACGAACGGGTCGTAGAGATCCTTCATGGCCTCGCCGACCCACTCGTGCTCGACGCCGACGACGACGCGGTCGGGCTTGTTGAAGTCGTCGATCGCCGCGCCCTCCTTGAGGAACTCCGGGTTGTCGGCGACCTCGAAGGGGATCTCGGCCCCGACGCGGGCCCGGATGCGGTCGCGGACAAAGAACGTCGTGCCCACGGGCACGGTGCTCTTGACGACGATGATCTTGGGCTTCTGCTTGGGGCCGAGGGCCTTGAGCACGTCGGCGATGTCGTCCGAGGCCGATTCGACGTACTTCAGGTCGGTGTGGCCGCGCTCGTCGCTGGGCGTACCGACGCAGATGAAGATCATGTCCGCATCGCGGTGGGCGATCTTGGGATCGGTGGAGAACTTGAGGCGGCCGGCCGCGATGTTCCGCTCCATGAGGTCGGTCAGGCCGGGCTCGTAGATGGGGCAGCCGCCCTGGCGCAGGGTCTCGATCTTCCGGGCGTCGGTGTCCAGGCACGTGACCTCGTTGCCGGTATTCGACAGGCAAACGCCCGTGACCAGCCCGACGTAACCAGTGCCAACCATCGTGAGTCGCATGCGCCAATCTCCTGGGAAACCGACCTATCGCCGGTCGAGGGCCACGAGTTTAGGCCCGCGATCCCGGTTCTCTCGACGCGGCGGGACCAACGGTTACACTCTCGCCCCAAACGATGCCACCCCGACCCCGATCCAAGAAACCCGCGTCCCGCACCCCCCGCAAGCGGCCCACGCTGGCCGCCCGTGCCGATAAGTACGACTGCTACCAGCGGGCCGTTCAGTGTGTCGAGGCCGAGATCGACTTTATCGATGAGACATTTCGCGCTCTGCGCGGCCGGAAAGCCTCGCGGCTTCGCGAGGACTTCTGCGGCACGGCCAACACCTCCTGCGAGTGGGTCCGCCGGCGACCGACGAACATCGCGTTCGGATTCGACCTCGACCCGGTGCCCCTGGAGTGGGGGCGGACGCACCTGCTCTCTCGTCTCAAGCCCGCCGCCCGGAAGCGGATCGAGCTTCGTGAATCGGACGTGCTGGCGGCCCACCCGGACATGCGGGGCACGCTCGACTGCGTGCTGGCGATGAACTTCTCGTTCTGGACGTTCCACGACCGGCCGACCATGCTGGCGTACTTTCGGCGCGTGCGGGAGGACCTGGCCAGGGACGGGGTGTTCTTCCTCGATTTCTACGGCGGATACGACGCCCTGCGCGAGATCCGCGAGCGCAAGACGGTGCCCCGTGCGGGCAAGGGGCGCGACACCGAGCCGAGCATGGTCGGCTTCACCTCGCCGTTCACGTACATCTGGCACCAGGAGAGGTACAACCCGATCACGGGCGAGCTCCTCTGCCACATCCACTTCACGTTTCCGGACGGTTCGCGGCTGAAAAACGCGTTCACCTACCACTGGCGGCTCTGGGGTCTGCGCGAGATCCGGGACCTGCTGGAAGAGGCCGGCTTCGCACGGACCACCGTCTATTGGGAAGGCGACGACCAGAAGGGCGGCGGCAACGGCGAGTTCACCCCCAGCGAGCAGGGCGAGGCGTGCGCCAGTTGGGTCTGCTACCTCGCGGCGGAGAAGTAGGCCGAATCGGGCGTATTGTGTCGCATGCCCGCGACACCCAAGCACACGCCGCTCGTCCTGATCATCCGCGATGGCTGGGGAGAGAACCCCAACCCGTCGCACGACGCGTTCAACGCCGTCAAACTCGCCCGGACGCCCGTGGGCGACGCCCTCCGGCGCGAATGGCCGTGGACGCTCATCAAGACCAGCGGCGAGGACGTCGGCCTCCCCGACGGCACCATGGGCAACTCCGAGGTGGGCCACCAGAACATCGGGGCCGGGCGCATCGTCGAGCAGGAGTCCCGCATCATCACCAAGGCGATCGAGCGAGGCTTCGATTCGATCCCGGTCGTCCGGGGCGCGGTGGAGGCCTCCCGCGACGCCGGGAAGTCGGTTCATCTCATGGGCATCGCCTCCGACGCGGGTGTGCACGGGCTTCTCGACCATCTCTACGCGTTCGTCCGTGCGTGCAACGTCCTGCGACAGTTCCGCGTCTACGTCCATCTCTTCACGGACGGTCGCGACACCGGCCCTTTCACCGGGCTGGAGTTTGTCCGGCGCGTCGAGCGAGAACTGCGCACCATCGGTATCGGGACGGTCGCCTCGGTCGCCGGCCGCTACTACGCCATGGACCGCGACAACCGCTGGGAGCGCGTTGCGCTCGCCTACAACACGCTCACCGGCCGCGGCAACATCCCCACCGCTCCGGTTCCCGAGGCCGCAATCCAGAACTACTACGACCGTCCCTCCGGTGAAACTCTCAAGGGCGACGAGTTCATCACCCCGACGGCGGTGGGGGAGTCGCAGCAGGCCATCCGCGCATCCCGTATCTCCGACGGCGACACCGTCATTTTCTACAACTACCGCGGCGATCGTCCCCGCGAGATTTCCGGCGCGTTCGCCTTCCCCGACGCCGAGTGGGCCAAGGTGAAGCCCTCCCCCGACAGCGGCACACGCGGCTTTGATCGGGGACCGAAACTCACCCTCGACTACGTCATCATGACCGAATACTGGGAGCAGTTGCTCCCCTACGTCAAGGTCGCCTTCCCCAAGCCGCCCAAACTCCACAACATCGGCGGCGAGTATCTCGCCTCGCTGGGCCTCACCCAGTTCCGCGACGCCGAGACCGAGAAGTACCCGCACGTCACGTTCTTCTTCAACGACTACCGCGACCAGCCGTATCCCGGAGAGCACCGCGAGAATCCGCAGTCCCCAAGGGTCGCCACCTACGACCTCAGGCCCGAGATGTCCGCCGACCAGGTCCGCGACGCCGTCCTGCGCCGGCTCGCCGCCCCGGACTGCGAGCACCTCATCGTCGTGAACTTCGCCAACGCCGACATGGTCGGCCACACCGGCAGCCTTCCCGCGGCCATCAAGGCGTGCGAGAAGGTCGATTCCTGCGTCGGGTCAATACTCGAAGCGGTGCAGAAGCGGGGGGGCTGCGCCATCGTCACCGCCGACCATGGCAACGCCGAACAGATGTTCGACCCGGCCACAAACGCCCCGCACACGGCCCACACCGTCTACGACGTCCCGCTGATCGTCGTGGGCGAGCCGTTCGGGGGCCGCTCGCTCCGCGGCGACCGCGAGGCCGCGGGGTGGTTCGATCCCGCCGTCCGGGCCAAGCGAGGCCGCCTCGCCGACATCTTTCCCACCGCGCTCGACATGATGGGCCTGCCCAAGCCGCCGGAGATGACGGGTACCTCCCTGCTGGCATGACTCGGCCCCGACCGGTCGCGTCAGGCGGCGTCGGGCGAGCCTGGGCCCGCGTCCGATTCTCCGGCCGCGGTTTGCGCTTCACCCGGCGGCTTGTCCAGTCTTTGCTCGATCTGCGCGATGCGACGGGCGATGGCCTGCACCCGCCGGTTGATGTCCGCGATCTCCGTGGAAAGCTGCTCCACCGCCCGCTCGGTGAACGCGAGGCTCTCCTCCACGCGGCCCAGCCGCGCGCGGTCGTCCGGCGAGAAGGACCGTTGATGATCTGCGCCCGGCATGACGGATGCTCCGATCTCTGCTAGCCTCTGGCCCAATGAGCCGCTCACGAACACGGATGGTCCTCGGGATTGTTGCCTCGCTCGGGGCCGGCGCGCCGGCGATTGCCGAGTCGGCCGGTGGGCCCGCGCCGGCCGACGCTCCCGGGCTGATCGACACCTCGATCCGCCTCGATCTCGGTGCGGCCCTGGCGCGGGAGTCGCAGCCCGCCGCCGCGCCGAAGGCCGACGGAGACCGGGCCGCGGACACCGGGCGATCGCCGGCCTACGGCCGCGCCGGTTCACGCTGGTGGACCATCGGCGCCGCCGTTGCCAACAACTTTGAGGGCGACACCGACACCAACCTGCACGTCGCCTTCAGCACCTTCCTCGCCGACGATATCGAGTTCGCCGTGGAGGGCGCCGGGTGGTATTTCCATCAGACCGGGGACGACACCGGGGGCGTCTCCGGGTCGATGGTTCTCCGCTGGCATTTCCTGCACGCCGACGACTACAACTGGTCGGTCTTCGGCGACGCCGGGATCGGCGTGCTGTTCAGTTTCGACGAGGTGCCCGACGGCGGGACGGGCTTCAACTTCCTGCCGCGCATCGGCGCGGGATTCACCAAGGCTCTCAACGACTCGATCGACGGCGAGAGCCGCGGGGCGCGGTTCATGGTCGGCGTGCGCTACCACCACATCTCCAACGGCCGGATCTCGGGCGACAGCCGCAACCCGGCGCGCGACTCGGTCTGCGTGTACGCGGGGATCACGTTCCCGTTCTGATCCGGAGCGTCAGGCGGCCTTCGAGCCGCGCAGTTCCGTCGAGAGTTCCGTGGCGATGCACCGGTTTCGGCCCGATCGTTTCGCCGCGTACAGGTTGTGGTCCGCCGCCTCGAGCCACGCCTCCGGCGTGGTCTCCCCGCACGGGCCGTTCGTGCCCACCAGGCCGACCGAGGCCGTGATGGGCGAATCCGGGTGGCGGGGCCAGACCCGCGAGGCCAGTGCGTCGCGCACTCGCTCCGCCACCACCTGGGCCTCCTGCGGCCGGGTGTTGGGCATGATCAGCGCGAACTCCTCGCCGCCGTAGCGGCAGGCCACGTCCGGCGATCGGCACTCGCCCTGGAGCATCCGGGCGAGTTCCACCAGCACCTGGTCGCCCGCGGGGTGGCCGTAGGTGTCGTTGATCCGCTTGAAGAAGTCCACGTCGAGCAGGGCCAGCGAGAGCGGTGTGGAATAGCGCTTGCACTCGGCCACCTTCTCCGCCCATCGCTTGTTGAACGCGGCCCGGTTGCCCAGACCCGTCAGACCGTCCACGTCCGCCCGCTCGGCCAGCAGCCGCAGCAGGTGGTCCAGCCGCAGCGTCGCCCGCAGGCGGGCCCGAAGCTCCGCCAGATCGAAGGGCTTGGTGACGTAGTCGGTGGCGCCGAGGTCGAACGCCGTGACCTTGTCCTCGCTCCCGGCCTTGGCCGAGAGCACGATCACCGGCAGGTTGTTCGTCGCCGGGTCGTCCTTGAGGGCTCGAAGCACCTCGAAGCCGTCCATCCCCGGCATGTCCACGTCGAGCAGGATGGTCGCGGGCTTGTGCCGCTTGGCCATGTCCACCGCCTCGCACGACTTGGTCGTCCCGATGAGCTCGACCTGCTCGTGCCGCAGCCGCGCCAGGAGCAGGCGATGCACGTCGACCGAGTCGTCGACGAGCAGGACCACGGGTTTGTTCTCGGTGTTGGACACGGTGGGTTTGGGAGAGATGCCTGATGCGCCGGAAGTCGAACGTGGGGGTCGCTACGCCGCGCGAACCCTCCGACAGAGGTCCAGAAGTTCGTTCACCTGGTTCGCGATCGATTCCAGGTCGGTGTGATCGGGACGCGAGGGCTTGTCCGCCAGGCACGCCTCGAGTGTGCCCGCGGCGATGCCGACGGTGGGAAACCCGTATCCCCCGCACGCGCCCTTGAGCTGGTGGGCGATCCGACGCAGGTCGTCGAAGTTCCGCCGCTCCCAGTGCTCGCTCACCAGACGCATGCGCTCGGGAATCTCGTCCACGAACATCTCGATCAGCTCGGTCATGTCCGGATCGCCGGTAAGGGTGCTGACCACCTTGGTCGGCGGCGCGGGCGCGGCGGGATTGTGCGGCGTGTTCGTCAAGGCGTACTCCCGATCTGGAATCGACCCGGAAACGGTCGCGCTGTATTCGGACCGGCGGAAAGTTCACATTTCGGGGGGTGGAGCGGACGTGCGTGCCGTCCGGGCGAAATGGGACATTGGCATCCCCGGAACAGGGCGTGAGACAGCCGGATCGCGAGCGGTGCGTTTTGGTCCCAATAACAGCCGGTCTTTGCAGCACGGCTTCATTCGCACCGTCTCATCGCCGGTGCAATTGTGGAAATCTTGCCCCAATTCGGGTTCCGGCTGTCACACACCGCCCTCAGCCTTCGCTTCCCCTTGGGGTGCGACACGAATCGGCCGCGACGGTCGGTCTCGGCGCCGCCCTTTGGAGCACGCGACATGCGGACACATTCCGAGTTTTTGCCCCGCGGGTCCGAGATCCGGCCCGGGTTGCGTGTGCTGGTTGTGGAAGACTCGTTCATGGTGGCGATTGCCATCGCCGCTGCGCTGGAGGACCTGGGTGCCCGGGTCGTGGGACCGGCATCCACGGTGCGCTCGGCCATGGGCCTTCTGGACCAAGGGCCATGCGACGGGGCGGTGCTCGACATCAACCTCGGCGAGGAGACCAGCGAGGGCATCGCCCGTCGCCTGGACCAGGACGGGGTCCCGTTCATCTTCGTCTCGGGGTACCAGCGCCCGCTGGGAATGCTCAAGGACGAGGGCTTGCGGGCGAGAAGGCTGCTCGCCAAGCCCGTGGACGACGAGGAGCTCAGGCAGGCCATCCGGGAGGACTTTCTGGGCTCCCCCGCCTCCCCTCCCCGGCCTTGAATGCCGCCGCCGTCGGGCGATGTCACCGCGAGATTTCGATCCAAACTGTCCATCGGAATCGCCCGGAGGGTCGAGTAGACTGGCATCGGATCGGGAGGCGACCATGCAACACCGGATGCACACGGAGCGATGGAGCCACCGTTCGCCCCGGCGCTCCGCCCCGGCGATGCGGCGCGGCGCGTTCACGCTCATCGAACTGCTGGTCGTCATCGCCGTCATCGCCCTGCTCATCGCGATCCTTCTCCCCGCCCTCGGCGCGGCACGCGAGGCGGGGCGGGCGACCACCTGCTCATCGTCCCTCCACCAGATCGACCTGCTCATGGCGGCCTACGCGCAGGACAATCGCGAGGTGTACCCGCCCCACCGCTCGGCCGCGGCCGACGCCACCGACGCGGACTGGTGGTGGGGCACGCTGCTCTACCAAACGCCGCTGGAGACCAAGCAGGACCGGACCGACGCCGCGCCGGCCCTGCTCGCGAGCACCTATGCCCTGTTCCACTGCCCGAGCATCCGCGATGGCCGGGAGGTGAACGGGTACTCGTGGACATGGCGTTTCGACGCCCATCGCGTTGGGTACGGGTACAACGCGTTCTTCTTCGGCTTCTCCCCGTATGGCGCGCCCGAGGCGCAGGGGGCGTACAACGGCTGGGGAACCACGGGCGGCCGGCGGCTGGTCACGACCAGGTCGCTGTCCGAGGCGGCGGTCGCGATTCCGAGCAACACGATCCTGCTGGCCGACTCCAACCCGCGCCCCGACGGCCTCTGGTCGATGTCGATGTGGTTCCCCAGCATCATCGCCGCCGCCGAGGGCGTGGACACGCGACACGGGGGCGCCCGCGCCACCACCGGGCGCGGCAACGTCGTTTTCGCCGACGGTCACGCCGGGCGGCTCCGGCGGTCCGAGGTCAACGACCCGGTGCGATTCCGCAAGTCGTGGGATCCGCGCTGGCCTTCCCAGGCCCCACCCTGGTGGTGACCAAGGCCTCGTCGAGGGGAACGGGTGGTCGGGCTACTTGCCCGCCAGGGCCTTCTCGATGATCGCCGAGAGGTTCTCATCCATCCCCTCGTCGAAGCCCACGCCCAGGTGCAGGATTTTCCCATCCTTGCCGATGAGGACAAACGTGGGAATGCCCGAGATGCCGTAGGCCTTGGCAAGTTCATCGCCCGAGTAGAGCAGGCCGTAGGTGTACTTCTTGTCGGCCATGTACTTCCTGGCCTTCTCACCGGAGCCGTGCTCGAAGGTATCGACGCCGTACACGGCCACGCCCTTGTCCTTGAACTTCTCGTGGAGCTTCTGCACGCCGGGCATGGCCATCTTGCACGGCCCGCACCAGGTCGCCCAGAAGTCCAGCAGCACGATCTTGCCCTTCAGGCTCGCCAGCGTCACCTCCGTGCCGTCGGGAGTCTTGAGCGCGAACGCCGGGGCCGCGTCGCCCGCGACGAACTTCAGCTTGGGCTGCTCATCGCTGGGGATGCCAAGGTCCGACGCCTCGGCCTCGACCGTCTTGAACCCCTCCGGGGCCTTGAGCGCGAACGCCGCCGCCCCGGGCTTGGTGTTGACCTTGACGTTCGTGTACGAGGCGACGAAGGTCCGCGGCGGGGGCAGGTCCTCGGCCCCTCCGGTGAACCTCACGTGCGACTCGATGGAGCGGGGAATGAGGTCCTCGGCCCCGACAAGGCGGACCTGCCGCATCGTCATCTTGACGGGCTCGGCCTTCTTCGCGTCCTTGGCGTCGTCCTCGTCCTCACCGGGCTGGGCGGGATACACCACCTCGACGGAATACTCGATCGCCTTGCACGACACGCCGTCGGCCGTCGCGTCCGGCAGGAACCTCGCCGCGGTGAGCGTCGCGTCCTTGGAACTCAGCACATCGGTGCCGTACACCCACGTGGGGACCACCATCTGCACATCCTGCACCGGGAACGCCACGCCCTCCTCGGCCTCCATGCTCGCGAAGGTCTTGGCCGCGTTGTCGATCTTGCTCGCGGTCTTCCCGTCGAACGCCCACACCCCATCGACGCCGTCGTGCCTGGAGCTGATCTTGAAGAGCTTGAGCGACCCGCCGCCGTTCCCGCGCCGGGTGAGCGTGGCCAGGATGTTCCCCGTGTGCGAGGTCTTCTCCTCGCCCGTCGTCATCGTCTGCGTCACCGTGCAGGAGATGTCGTCCACCTTCTTCACAATGGCCCGGAACTTCTCGATGAACTCCTTGGCCGCGGGATCCACCGCAGCGCCCTTCGCGGGGGCCTGAGCCGGGCCGTCCTGCTCGGGCGGATGGCAGGCGCTGGCGAACGAGACGGAAAGGCCCATCAGGGCGGCGGCGATCAGAGCGCGGGCGGGGCGGTTCATGGGATCCTCGGAAGGAAAGGGAGTGGGGGGCACACAGGCCGCACAAGGGTACCCCCGAGGACCGGCAGGGTTGCTCTTTCCGGCCCCATACCCTCCGCCGTGCCCACACGAACACCGGACAACATCATCGATCACTTCGTCGAGGTCGTTCTCGCCCACATCGACCGCGAGTTTCCCAACAAACTCGACCACGTCATGAACGACGCGGCCGAGATCAAGTCGCCGCGCGACCTGCACCCCATCTTCTACGGCTCCTTCGACTGGCATTCCTCGGTCCACGGCCACTGGCTGCTGGTCCGGGCCCTCCGCACCTACCCGACGCTGGCCCGGGCCGCCGACGTGCGGACACTCCTCGATGCCCGGTTCACCCCCGAGAACGTCCGGGCCGAGGTCGCGTATCTCGGCCGGCCGCTGCGGGCCACCTTCGAGCGAACCTACGGATGGGCGTGGCTGCTCAAACTCGCCGCCGAGTTGAAACTCGGCGCGGCCGCCGGGGCCGGGGCCGGGGGTGGGGCGTCAAAGACCGACGACGAGACCCGCGCCGCATGTGCCCGATGGGACCGGATCCTCGCCCCCCTCGCGCTGGCGTTCGCCAAGCGATTCATGACCTACCTCCCCAAGGCGACCTACCCGATCCGCGTCGGCACCCACCAGAACAGCGCCTTCGGCCTCGCCCTCGCGCTCGACTACGCGGCGGCGGCGGGCGACAAGCCGCTGACCGATCTGATCGGACAGAAAGCCCGCGCGTGGTACGCCGCCGACGCCAACTGCCCCGCATGGGAGCCCGACGGCATCGACTTCCTCTCCCCGGCGCTCATGGAGGCCGAGTGCATGCGGCGGGTGCTCCCCGCGCCGGAGTTCGTGCCGTGGCTGGACCGCTTCCTGCCGAATCTCGCCGCGCGACAGCCCGCAACGCTCTTCCTCCCCGCGACGGTCAGCGACCGTACCGACGGCCAGATCACCCACCTCGACGGCCTGAACCTCAGCCGCGCCTGGTGCTGGCGCAGGCTCGGACAGGTCGTCCCCGAATCCGACCCGCGCCGGGCGCTCGCCGAAAAGGCCTACCAGACCCACCTCGACGCCGCGCTCCCGCACGTCACCGGCGACTACATGGGCGAGCATTGGCTGGCGACGTTCGCGCTGCTGGCCATGACCGAGTGACGGTGGCGGACGGCCCTACGTTCGGGCGCACCGCGAAGTGCCACTACCTTTGGCTCTGCAAAGGTAGTGCCGTCTCGCAGGGGCCACAGACCGGGCTGAAGATCGGCCAGGTCTCATCCCACACATCCGCCCCATCCGGTAGACTCGGTCCATGCCCGATCCCGCCCCGCAGGATCGCCCGTTGTCACAGCCCCACCGCAAGCGTCTCCGCCGCCGCGAGACCGGCTACACCCCCCGCTTCCTGACGTTCTCCTGCTACCACCGCCTCCCGCTGCTGGGCACGCCCGCGCTGCGGTGGGTGTTCGTGGACGCCCTCCAGCACGCCCACGCCAAGGGCCGCTTCCAACTCATCGCGTGGGTCGTCATGCCCGAGCACCTGCACCTCATGATCCGCCCGCTCCCCGGTGTGAAATGGGCGCCCATCGCGGCCGGGCTCAAGACCTCCGTGGCCAAGCGCATCCTCAAGCACTGGAAGAACCGCCGCCCACCGGCCCCGATCCTGGCGCGTCTGCACGACGCCCGCGGCGACCTCCACTTCTGGCAGCCCGGCGGCGGCTTCGATCGCAACGTGCGCAGCGAGGCCGAGCTCGAGAAGGAAATCCGGTACATCCACCACAACCCCGTCACCCGCGAACTCGCCGCGCGGCCGGAGGACTGGACCTGGTCGAGCGCACGATTCTGGATCGCCCGGCACGAGCGGTATCGAGATGTCCTCTCGTGGGAGCGTTCGCGCGACGACCCGGAACCGTGGGACGGATGGTGGAGCCGGGCCGAGGGCGGGCTGGCGTGCGACTGGCCGCCGGGGGACTGGCGGTCGTGGGCCAAGTGGACGGGGTTTGTGTAGGAGGATGGTGGGGCCTGATACGATGGAGCGTGCATGGAGCCCCAAGAACTCCCCACCCCCGCACGGCCCGCGACCCCCGCGAGACGGCACTACCTTTTTCAGAGCAAAAAGGTAGTGGCACGGTGCGGTGCGCTCGAAGGTGGGGCCACCTGCCGATTTTGGCAAAACGAAATCCCAGATGTGATTGTGGTGCGTCAATTCCATTTCGATATCCTGAATTGCCATGACAAACACGGACGATATCTCTCTTCTGGTTCGAAACGCGGATATGCCAAAGTGTATATCCTTTGTTCGAAATGGAGTAACTCTTCAGCCGAGCGCAACCGAACAGGTGCCGAGTGGCGCGGAGGGAAGTGGGTGCGTATTGATTGTTCATG
>CALMPG010000004.1 GCA_937871915.1 uncultured Phycisphaerales bacterium | reverse complement strand
CCCTTCCCCGAGTTTCCCATGCCCACAACCGCTCCCCCGCCGCACCCCGCCGCCGCGCACGCCCACACCACTCCCCACTCCCCCTACAAGCGCGTCCTCCTCAAACTCTCCGGCGAAGCCTTCTGCAAGGCCGGAGGCTCCGGCATCGAAGCCGAGGAACTCGGCCTCATCGCCAGCGAGATCAAAGACGCCTACGCCACCGGCGACGGGGGGGTGGGTGGTGTGCAACTCGCCGTCGTCGTCGGCGGCGGCAACTTCGTCCGCGGCGCACGGTTCGCCAAGCAGGCCCACATCCACCAGGCCACCGCCGACTACATGGGCATGCTCGCCACCATGATGAACGGCCTCGCCCTCAAAGAAGCCCTCCTCCACATCGGCGTCGATTCCCGCGTCATGACCGCCATCGACGTCCGCGCCGTCGCCGAGCCCTTCATCCGCGGCCGCGCCATCCGCCACATGGAAAAGAAGCGCATCGTCATCCTCGTCGCCGGCACCGGCAACCCCTTCTGCACCACCGACACCTGCGCCGCCCTCCGCGCCACCGAACTCGAGTGCGAACTCCTCATGAAGGCGACCAAGGTCGACGGCGTCTACACCGCCGACCCAAAGAAAGACCCCACCGCCACCAAGTTCGACAAACTCACCTTCTCCGAATCCCTCGCCAAAAACCTCGCCGTCATGGACATGACCGCCCTGGCCATGTGCCAGGAAAACAAGATCCCCGTCCTCGTCTTCGACTTCAAGCGCCCGGGAAACATCAAGGCGGTCATGCAGGGCAAGACGCTCGGCACCATGATCACGCCTCCCTAGACCCCACGGACAGCAGTCCGTGGGATTCCCAGGCAACATCACGGCCGTCGTCACGCCAGGGCCCTGGGAACCATGATCACCCCCCCCGACCGGCCCGGCCGATGCCGCCCATCGTTCCCCAGCCCAGGTGTCCCGCACCGGCTCGCGATTTCGCCGTTTTTCCCTTGCACTTTCCGCACCCCCCGTGGTACCGTGGCAGCGCCGAAATCGCTCGGCCGGGCCCATGTCTCCACCGACGCCCGAATGAGCGATCGCTATTTGTCAAATAGCCACGACCCCGGCACATTCCATCACCACGACGCATGTCGAGTTGGGCGTCTCCCGCTTCCACACGGGAAACAAGCGCGTTTCCAGGATCGCGGGCGGTCCCCACGACCGCAGGTGCAACTCCAATGACAACTTCCAGCCCGACCGTTTCCAAGCGCCCCCGCGCCGCGATGCCGCACGCCATCCTCCTCGCGGGCCTCCTCGCCCTCACCACGAACGCCTCCCCGGCCCGCGCGCAATGGACCGTGACCATCCTCGACCCCGCGGGATCGGTCAGCAGCACCGCGTTGGGCGTCTCCGGCACGCGCCAGGCGGGAAGGGCCATCATCGGCGGTGTGAGCCGCGCCGTCCTGTGGAACGGCACCGCCGCCTCGTGGACGGACCTCAGCCCCGCCGCGTCAACGAATGCTTATGCAACCGGCGTCTCCGGCGACCAGCAGGTCGGATACGTCACCGTCGGCGGTGTCATCCGCGCCAGCCTGTGGAGCGGAACCGCGGCCTCGTGGGTGGACCTCAACCCCGCGGGCTCACCCCTCTCCTACGCCACCGGCACCTCCGGCACCCAGCAGGTCGGATTCGCACGCATAGGCAATGCGCAGCGCGCCAGCCTGTGGAGCGGCACCGCGGCCTCGCGGGTCGATCTCCACCCGGCAGGCTGGACAGGGTCCTGGGCGCTCGCCAACAGCGGCACCCAGCAAGTGGGATACGCCTACGTCGCAACCCCGCACGCCGGTCTGTGGACCGGAACCGCGGCCTCTTGGGTCGATCTCCACCCCGATGGGCCCGCGTTCTCCCACGCCGCCGCCACCAACGGCACGCAGCAGGTGGGAGATGCCTACGTTGATTCCGCATACCACGCCTGTCTCTGGAGCGGCACCGCGGCCTCTTGGGTCGATCTCCACCCCGCCGGGGCCACGGAGTCCTTCGCCGTGGGCATCTTCGGCACGCAGCAGGTCGGCTACGCCACCGTCGACGGTGTCGTCCTCGCCAGCCTGTGGAGCGGCACCGCGGCCTCGTGGGAAGACCTCTCCGTGTTCCTCCCCGGGCCGCCGGGAACATGGGGAGACAGCCGGGCTCGCGCAATCTGGCACGACGGCTCGTTCACCTACATCGTTGGGAGCGCAAACCAAAGTGTCGACTTCACCGAGCGTGCCATGCTCTGGAGTCGGCCGAATCCCCCCATCTGCCGCGCCGACTTCAATGGCGTCGGCGGCCTCACGGTCCAGGACATCTTCGACTTCCTCAACGCCTGGCTCATGGGCGACCCCCGCGCAGACTTCGACGGCATGAACGGCCTCCAAGTCGATGACATCTTCGCGTTCCTCAACGCCTGGCTCGCCGGGTGCTGAATCGGCGGACGGCTCCGATCAGCACGGCGTCCCATGACGAACGCCGCGTGGCACGGATTCCAGGCTCTGAGGAATCGGCGGGTGGCCCCAGTCCCCCTCGCGTCCCACGACCTTGACCGCGTGGTCCCGTGGCACCGATTCCAGGCTTTGAGGAATCGGTGCTGGTGGGTGCTCAGACATCGCCGAGCGGCTGCCATTACCAGCGCCTCCGACCGCGCCCGTGCGCGATCGGGATGCCGGGGTAGCCGCGTCACCCCGTTCCCCGCAAACTGCCCACTCATCAGGGTTTTCACCCAATCCATCCAAAACCCAAACATTCCCCTTGCCATCCCCCAATCCCACGCCACAATCCCCCTCATCAGCCGCCACCACACACGCGCGGCCAAGGGGGTCCCAAACAGTCCATGCTCCTCTC
>CALMPG010000003.1 GCA_937871915.1 uncultured Phycisphaerales bacterium | reverse complement strand
CTTGGCGATGTAGTAGCCGGTGGCGCCGCCCAGGGCGGCGCCGGCCACGGCGCCGACCGCCGCTTCCTCGCCCGACAACTCGCCGCGTTCCCCGACGCCATCGTCCCCATCTGGATCGAACCGGAAGCACGCGAGACCCTCGCCCACTACTCCGAGCGCATGGCCGCGGCCGTCAACCCCCGCCTCTCCGGCCCCTGTGTCGTCGCCGGCGTCTCCCTCGGCGGCATGGTCGCCCTCGAAATGGCCCGCCACCTGCGCGCCGGGAGCGAACGCGGCGCTCGCTCCATCGCCCTCATCGGCTCCTGCCGCCACCCCTCCGCCATCAACGCCCTCCTCCGCTGCTCCGAACGCCTCGCACGACCCATCCCCGAGCGCATCCTCTCCTGGTCCCTCATCGGCGCTCCTCTCGTCCTCGGGCGCGGCGTGAAACTCCCCGCCGAAGACCGCCGCCTCCTCGTCAAGATGGTCCGCGAAACCCCCCTCTCCTTCGTCAAGTGGGGTGCCCGCGCCATCCTCGAATGGCCCGGCCACACCGACCCATCCATCCCCGTCCGCTCCATCCACGGCGCCCGCGATTGGGTCATCCTCCCCTCGCGCGCCAGGCCCGACGTCATCGTCCCCGGTGCGCCCCACGTCCTCAACGTCTCCCATCCGCAGGAGGTCAACGCGTTCCTCCGCGAGTGCCTGACCGCGGCCGAGGGGTGAGCCGCCGCCGCGCGCCCGCATCCCGCTATCAGTTCCTTGCCCGCCCCGCATCATCGCTCGTCCCGCCACGGTTTTCCCCCAAACTCACCTCGAAGTCCTCACCTTCGCGTGGGTGAAACCCCACCCCCGTCATTCCCTATCATCAAAGCCCGGCGCCGACATGGGCCGCGTGCTCGTGCCCGCACCCTGTTCCAGGCCTCGGCAAGGCCTCTTCCTCGGTCTCTGTTCGGATAGTCAAGGCCGCCCTCCCGCGCGGCCGGAGTTCTCGCTCATGTGGAAATGGATCCTCGGCCTGCTGTTGCTCTGCGCCATCGTCATCGTCGGCGGCGGCTACCTCCTCTGGCAGAACAACGAGGTCCGCAAGCAGATCGAGAACTTCTTCCCCGGCGACAAGCCCGCCGAGGTCCGCATCGAGAAGGCCCGCATCGGCACCCTCTCGCGCATGATCTCCGCCCCGGGCCAGATCGAGCCCCGCACCAACGTCAAGATCTCCGCCCAGGTCTCCGCCCGCATCATCGCCCTCCCCTTCCGCGAGAACGACCCCGTCAAGCAGGGCGACGTCATCGTCCGCCTCGACTCCCGCGACCTGCAGGCCCTCCTGGACGTGCAGAAGGCCTCGCTCAACGGCGAGCAGGCCCGCCTCGAAGGGGCCCAGGCCTCCAAGACCCGGGCCGAGTCCGAGCTCGCCCGCGTCAAGAAACTCGTCGCCACCGGCGACCTCTCCGCCCGAGACCTCGAGCAGGCCGAGAACGACTTCACCCAGACCGTCAGCATGCTCCGCCAGACCGAGCACTCCATCGAGCGGGCCGGCGCCGAGATCGTCCGCACCGAGAAGGACCTCGAGAACACCGTCATCGCCAGCCCCCTCGACGGCACCATCACCGTCCTCAACGCCGAGGTCGGCGAGCTCGTCGTCGTCGGCACGCTCAACTCCCCCGGCTCGGTCATCATGGAGATCGCCAACCTCGCCGACATGGTCCTCAAGGCCCGCGTGGACGAGAGCAACATCGTCCCCGTCGAGCAGGGCCAGCCCGCCAAGGTCTTCATCAACGCCTACGGCGAGCGCGAGTTCAAGGGCATGGTCGAGCGCGTCGAGCTCCAGCGCAAGCTCGACCGCGACTCCACCGGCTTCTTCGAGGTCTGGATCCCCATCGAGCTCGCCAAGGGCGAGACCCTCCGCTCCGGCCTCACCGCCAACACCGACATCATGGTCGAGACCGTCCACGACGCCCTCGTCGTCCCCAGCCAGGCCGTCCTCGACCGCAAGACCGACGATCTCCCGAAGAAGATCACCGAGAACAATCCCAACATCACCCCCGGCAACACCTTCGCCCGCATCGTCTACCGCGTCGAGGACATCCCCGGCAAAGCCACCCGCGACGGCAAGCCCCTCAGGAAGACCATCGCCACTCCCGTCCAGGTCGGCTCCTCCGACCTCACCCGAACCGTCATCTACGCCGGCCTCAAGGAGGGCGACGCCATCGTCGTCGGCCCCTTCAAGGCCCTCCAGAGCATGCGCAACGAGCAGGAGATCGTCGCCGAGGGCGACGCGGACACACCGAAGGACACCAAGACCACCGACAACCAGCCCCCGAAAGACGCGCAGCAAGCCGGGAGTTGACCGGAACAGGAGAAGAGGAGAACAGGAGCGAAGGAGCGTTTCCAAGCCCGCATCTCCTGTTCTGCTGTTCTCCCGTTCTCCTGTTCTCCTGTTCTCCTGCTCTCTCCCTCCCCCTTCCCCCCTCCCCCCTTCCATGACCATCACCCTCACGGGCATCCAGAAGATCTACCGCGTCGGCGTCGAGCGCGTCCACGCCCTCCGCGGCGTCGATCTGTCCATCTCCAGGGGCGAGTTCGTCGCCATCATGGGCGCCTCCGGCTCCGGCAAGTCCACCCTCATGAACATCCTCGGGTGCCTCGACCGCCCCACCAGGGGCGAGTACATCCTCAACAACAAGAAAGTCGCCCGCATGAGCGCGGCCGCTTTGTCCCAGGTCCGCAACGAGGAGATCGGCTTCGTCTTCCAGTCCTTCGAGCTCATGGCCCGCGCCAGCGCCCTCAAGAACGTCATGCTCCCCCTCGCCTACTCCGTCAAGCACTGGTGGGGCGCCAAGGCCCGCGCCCGGCGCGCCCTCGAGCGCGTCGGCCTCGGCGATCGCATGAAGCACGCCCCCAACCAGCTCTCCGGCGGCCAGCGCCAGCGCGTCGCCATCGCCCGCGCCCTCGTCAACGAGCCCAGCATCCTCCTCGCCGATGAGCCCACCGGAAACCTCGACTCCAGGACCAGCGAGGAGATCATCGCCCTCTTCAGGGCCCTCCACTCCGAGGGCCAGACCATCATCATCGTCACCCACGAGGAAGACATCGCCGGCAACGCCCATCGCATCGTCCGCCTCAAGGACGGCATGGTCCTCTCCGACTCCCCCACCCGCGAGGACCCCATCCACCGCGAGTACCTCGCCCGCATGGCCACGGCCGCGGCCGACCTCGCCCGCACCCACCCCCAGCAGCCGGACAGGTCCTATTCGTCCAATAGGTCCCATTCCCCCGCGGTCGCGATCCCCTCCCCGCAATCGGCGAAGGAGGCCGCCCCGTGATCGTCATCCGCCTCCTCACCCAGACCGTCCTCCTCGCCCTGGCCCAGATGTGGACCAACAAGGTCCGCGCCCTGCTGGCGATGCTCATGATCGTCATCGGCGTGGGCGCCCTCATCCTCATCGTCGGCGGCTCCGAGGGCTTCAAGCGCAACATCCTCAAGGAGTTCGAGTCCGTCGGCGCCAACAAAGTCTGGATCTTCCCCCGCTTCCCCCACGAGGCCCGCGCCCGGTTCTCCTGGCGTCAGGTCCGCCTCATGGCCCCCGAGGCCGACGGCCTCCTGGCCCACTGCCCCAGCCTGGCCCGCATGACCCCGATCCTCGAGTTCTCCGTCCCCTTCCAGTACAAGGAGCAGCGCAAGCCCTTCGTCCGCGTCCAGGGCATCCGCCCCGTCTGGCACGAGATCGAGCAGCGATTCGTCACCGCCGGCCGCCCCTTCAGCGCCATCGACCTCGAGGCCGTCCGCAACGTCTGCCTCGTCAACGACAAGGCCGTCGAGGAGATGCAGCTCCCCTCCGGCGGCGTCGGCTCCTACGTCCTCGTGGGCGAGCGCCGGTTCCTCGTCGTCGGCGTCGTCGAGACCAAGCTCGTCAGCCCCATGTTCAACCGCGGCGACGCCCAGAGCGAGGTCTTCGTCCCATTCAACACCGCCCAGGTCATGCGCCCCGACAGCGGCATCTACGTCGTCGCCCAGACCAAAAAGCCCGAACTCTTCGAGGACGCCAAGGCCGAGATCACCTTCTACATGCGCAAGTCCCGCGACCTCAAGCCCGGCGACCCCAACACCTTCGGCGTCGAGGCCATCGAGCAGTACATCGCCCAGGTCCGCCGCATCGGCACCATGATGACCATGTTCCTCTCCGGCCTGGTCATGGTCGCCCTCCTCGTCGGCGGCGTCGGAATCATGGTCATCCAGCTCGTCAGCGTCACCGAACGCACCCGCGAGATCGGCCTCCGAAAGGCCGTCGGCGCCAAGCCCAGCGTCATCCTCCTGCAGTTCCTCGTCGAGGCCGTCGTCCTCTGCATGACCGGCGCGGCCATCGGCCTGGGCATCGGCCACGCCGTCGTCTACGCCGTCCGGGTCTGGCCCAAGAGTCCCCTCGAACAGGCCGCCGTGCCGATGTGGGCCACCGCCGTCGCCGTCGTCTTCTGCGCCGGCGTCGGCGTCGTCTTCGGAATGTTCCCCGCCATCAAGGCCGCGCGGCTCGACCCCATCGATGCCCTCAGGCACGAGTAGGAGAAAGTACAAAGTGCAAAGTGCAAATCGCAAATCCAAGCCAAAGGCAACCGCGCTCACGCGGCTGGCCTTCCTTTGCACTTTGCACTTTGCGCTTTGCACTTTGCCCACCGGCTGCTCCAGCCCCCTCTCCCCCTCCGCCTCCGACCCCTCCCCCCGCCCCCCCCCCTCCCCCCTCCGCGCCATCGACCGCCTCGACAAGGACAGGTACGCCGGCCTCCCCGCGCCGGAGGCCGCCGACGCCCCGCCCGTCGCTCCACCGCCGGGAGAGAAATACACCTCCCGCTTCGCCGATCGCCCCACCGTCGCCCTCTCGCTCGAAGACGCCCGCGCCGCCGTCCTCGAGAACAACCTCGACCTGCGGGTGGTCCTCACCGACCCGCTGATCCAATCCGAACTGCTCCGCGCCGAGGAGGCCAAGTTCGAGGCCGTCTTCGTCCCCTTCGTCTCCACCGCCGAGGTCAGCGCCCCCGTCCTCAACACCACCGCCGCCAACCAGCAGAAGCGCGTCTCCTTCGGCGGCGAGGTCGACGTCCCCCTCCGCTCCGGCGGGCGGGCCAGCGTGAACTTCACCGAGACCCGCTCCAAGACCAACAACCCCTTCTACGCCTTCAACACCGCCTTCGACTCCTCCCTCACCTTCTCCCTCTCCCAACCCCTCCTCCGCAACGCGGGCCGACGCGTCAACACCCACTCCATCCGCATCGCCGCCCTCAACCGCGACATCTCCGAGGCCGCCACCAAGCTCGAGGTCATCCGCCAGCTCGCCGCCGCCGATCGCGCCTACTGGCGCGCCTACGCCGCCGCCAGGGCCCTCCAGGTCCGCCAGCAGCAGTACGACGTCGGCCTCGCCCAACTCGCCCGCGCCCAGCGACGAGTCGACGCCGGCGCCGCCGCCGATCTGGAGGTCACCCGCGCCCAGGCCGGCGCGGCCTCCCAGCTCGAGCAGATCATCCTCGCCGAGAAGAACCTCCTCGACCAGCAGCGCGAGCTCAAACGCCTCCTCAACATCCCCGGCCTGGAGATCGGCACCAAGACCCTCATCTCCACCGCCACCGACCCCGACCCCGTCCGCTACGCCTTCGACGCCGCGCGCCTCGCCGACCTCGGCGTGGACAACCGCATGGAGATGCTCGAACTCGAGCTCCGCCTCGCCCAGGACTACTCCTCCATCGAGTTCGCCAAGAACCAGGCCCTCCCCTCCTTCACCCTCGACTTCCAATACGCCATCCCCGGCCTCGGTGGCAACCTCAGCTCCTCCATCGACCAGCTCACCGGCGCCAACTTCCGCTCCTGGTCCGCCACCATCCGCGGCGAGATCCCCCTCGGCAACGAGGCCGCCAAGGCCCGCGTCCAGCAGGCCATCCTCACCCGACTGCAGCGCCTCTCCACCAGGGAGGCCCGCGCCCTGGCCATCCGCCAGGAAGTCCTCGGCGCGGTGGACGCCATCGACGCCGCCTGGCAGCGCATCATGGCCGCGCGACAGAGCGTCATCCTCGCCGCCCGCACCCTCGAAGGCGAGCAGCGCCAGTTCGACGCCGGCATCCGCACCTCCACCGATGTCCTCGACGCCGCGGCCCGCCTGGCCAACGAGCAAACCAGCGAGATCGCCGCCCTCGCCGACTACCAGATCGCCCAAGTCGATCTCGCCTTCGCCACCGGCACCCTCCTCGGCGCCGGCAAGGTCGAGTGGTCCCCCCACGACCCCCGCATCGGCCAGCCCGCCCACGGCGACCCCACCCCCTTCTCCTGGCCCCCCTACAACAACCCGGCCGGCAAGCGCACGCCCGCGCAAGCCGAAATCGAGCGCCAAGCCGGCCAGCAGGGCCCTCCCGAGATTCCCAAACGCGAATGAGCGGTCACGATACCGATCAAAACCGTATTTGATTGATAAGGCCCCTCTCTATCGCTCAAGAACAGGCCTATTGCGAGCGATAGAAAGCGGTTCTATCACTCATGAAGTCACCGTGGAACTGGCAACTTCCGGATTGGCCCAACTTCCGGTGGGACCCTCTCAGGCTGGCAAAGGCCGAGGAGCAGTTTGTCCATGGAGCCGGCGTCCTCGTCGGCGCGGCCAAGCACCTGGGCGCCGATGAGCAGCAAGCGCTGAGCATCGACGTGCTCAGCGACGAGGCCATGACCACCTCCGCTATCGAAGGCGAAGTACTCGATCGCAACAGTGTCCAGGCGTCCATTCTCGTGGAACTCGGTCTTCCGGGAGGGCGCTTCGGCCTCCCTCCCGCCGAGCGCGGCATCGGCATAATGATGGTCGATCTGTTTCGCGGATTCGGCGAGCCCCTGGACAGCGTAACACTCGGCCGCTGGCAGGCTCTCACGGTCAATGGCCGCGCCGACCTCCGCGACATCGGCAGATATCGAACACACGCCGAGCCGATGCGCATCGTTTCCTGGACGTCCCGCCAGCCCAGAGTCCACTTCGAGGCGCCGCCGTCCTCGCTGATTGAGTCGGAGATGGCGAAATACATCGGCTGGTTCAACGACACCGCCCCGGATGGTCGGTCGCCTCTTCCCGCTCTCACACGCGCAGGAGTCGCCCATCTCTACTTCGAGAGCATCCACCCGTTCGAGGATGGCAACGGTCGCGTCGGGCGTGCGATAGCGGAGAAGGCTCTCGCCCAGACCCTCGAAAGGTCGGCGCTCACCGCGCTCGCATCCGCCATTCTCGCCCGTCGTCGATCCTACTACGAAGCGCTCGCGGCCGCGAGCACCACCAACGAGATCACCCCATGGCTCGCGTGGTTCGCCGCCACCGCCCTCGAAGCGCAGCAACGCACGCTCGCCCGTGTGGAGTTCGTCATCGACAAGGCCGCGCTTCTGGACCGATTGCGCCACAATCTCAATCCGCGCCAGGAAAAGGTGCTGGTGCGCGTCCTCGGCGAAGGCCCCGGAGGTTTCAAGGGCGGCCTCAGCGCCGGCAACTACGCGACCATCGCCAACACCTCCGCATCCACGGCCACGCGCGATCTTGCCGAACTCGTCGCCATGGGCGGGCTTCGACGCGAGGGCGAACTGCGTCACGCTCGCTACTACCCAACTATTCCGGATCGGCCCTCGCACAGAATCGAGATCGATCCCACAGGACAGGTCATCCGTCCCTCCAACTGACGCCGTCGGACAAGCCATCATGCGAACTTCATTCACCCATCTGCTCGCGGCCACACTCACACTCGCGACCGCAACGCTCGCGTACGCCCAGCCCCCCGCGCCGGCCCCCGGCCACGCCGCATCCACCGCCGTCCCCCCCGACTCCCCCGCCGGCAAGGTCCTCGCCCGCGTCCTCGACATGTTCTCCGGAAACTACTCCGCCCTCTCGGGCGAGCAACTCTCCGACTCCTTCAAGGACGCCGTCCCCCTCGTCAAGCTCCGCCAACTCATCGCCCAGATCCGCACGACCGAGGGCGCGCTCACCCTCGACTCCATCGAGCCCGGCGCCACCGACACCGCCCTGGTCGCCCTCGTCACGGGCCAGACCAAGCACACCCCCTTCAAGATCCGCCTCAACGTCGACGACGCCGGAAAAATCGCCGGCCTCCTTGTCCAACCCGGCGCCGATCCGCGCGTCCCGCCCCTCGCCTCCTGGGACGACCTCAAGGCCCGCCTCACGGCCGCGGCCGAAAAAGCCACCTTCTCCATCCTCGCCGAGCGCGAAGCCCCCGCCATCGACCCCAACACCCAAGCGCCCACCACCATCCGCACCTGGGACTCCATGGTCGCCCTCAACGCCGACGAGCCCCTCGCCATCGGCTCCGCCTTCAAGCTCTGGGTCCTCGCCGCGCTCGCCGACACCATCGCCGCCGGCGACGCCGCATGGACCGACCCGCTCGCCATCCGCGACGAGTTCAAGAGCCTCCCCTCCGGCGTCATGCAGAACTACCCAGAGGGCAAGACGTTCACCCTGCGCGAATACGCCGAGAAGATGATCGCCATCAGCGACAACACCGCCACCGACCACCTCATCCACCGCCTCGGACGCGACCGCTGCGAGAAGGCCATGCGCCGCGTCCTTCTGGACCACGGCGACGCCAACCAGCCCTTCCTCACCACGCGCGACCTCTTCGTCCTCAAACTCTCCGGCGACGATGAACTCGCCAAGCGCTACATGCAGGCCGCCCCCGACACCCGGCGCGCCCTCCTCCCCGACCTGGCCAAGGAAACGCCCAAGCTCGCCCTCGCCGCGCTCTGGAAAAAGCCCCGTTGGATCGACCGCCTCGAGTGGTTCGCATCCGGCAACGACCTCGCCCGCACCCTCATCAACCTCGACGAACTCGCCCGCGACGGCCGGTTCCCCACCGGCGACCCACGCCCCGCCCAGCCCCAGGTCCGCGACATCCTCTCCCTCAACCCCGGCGTCCCCATCGACAAGAAGGCCTTCCCCTACATCGCCTACAAGGGCGGCTCCGAGCCCGGCGTCCTCTCCCTCAACTGGCTCCTCGAACGCGCCGACGGCCGCCGCTTCGCCCTCAGCCTCACCCTCGACGACACCACCAACCCCATCGACGAGCCCCTCGCCATCGCCCTGGCCACCCGCGCCATCGAGTTCCTCGCCACCTGGGACCGCGCCGATGCGCCCTCGAAATAGGGGCCTCTGCGTCCTCTCGGTCCCATTGGTCCTATGGCCCCTCGGGCCGTTCCTTTCTCACCCCGCCGCGCCCCACCCGTCGATATCCCCCCC
The DNA here is from genome assembly GCA_937871915.1 of uncultured Phycisphaerales bacterium. Lineage (GTDB taxonomy): Bacteria > Planctomycetota > Phycisphaerae > Phycisphaerales > UBA1924 > UBA4658. Next base: position 487 of record CALMPG010000003.1, on the reverse strand, counting down.
ATGTCCGCCTCCCCCGCCTCCCCGCGCTCCTCGCTGTCCTCCGCGCTCGAAGCCGCGGCCGCCTCCGCCGCCACTCCTGCGCGCCCCCTCTTCACCCCCACCCACCTCCGGCGCGCCAGCCAGCCCCTCTTCCGCATAGACGCCGGCTGGCTCTTCCTCATCGCCGGCCTCGTCGTCCTCGCCTTCACCGTCCTCATCCCCGCCCAGCACGACCTCGACATCGCCCTCTGGCAGCGCCAGCGCGCCACCGTCATCGAACAACACCGCCTCGAGCGCATCGATCGCTACGGCAAATACCTCAAGGGCCTCGAGTCCGGCGACGAGTCCGTCGCCCTCTCCCTCGCCGCCGTCCAACTCAACAAGAGCCCCATCGATCGCATCCCCCTCAACCCCCACTCCGAACCCGCCTCCCTCTCCGCCTCGATCTTCCCCCACCTCGAGCCCCCCCCCCCCCCCTTCCCCCCCCCGCCCCCCCCCCACCCGCCCC
>CALMPG010000002.1 GCA_937871915.1 uncultured Phycisphaerales bacterium | reverse complement strand
TTCTGGTCGCGGGGTCGGCGAGTGGCGAACTGGTCGGTGCGCTGCGCGAGCGCGGCGTCGATGCCTGGGGCGTGGAGAACAACCGTTCCATCCATGCCAAGACGCCGAAGGCGCTACGGAAATACAACAAGCTCGGCTCCGTCACAAAACTGCCATTCAAGGACGACTCGTTCGACTTTGTCTTCGAGACAAGCCTGTGCCATCTCTCGCCCAAGCAGGTCGTGAAGGGCATCCGCGAAATCAACCGTGTGGTAAAGACCGGATTCGTGTTCGGTTCGGTGACGAGCGACATGGCGCCCGCGCTGATCGACCGCTACGATCTCCTGCGCGGGGTGAAGAAGCTCGGCACCTGGTGGGAGTGGTCGGAATTGTTCTTCGGCAACGGCTTCGACCTGTCGATGCACCGCCGCGACTGCACCGATGCGTTGTGGGCCGCGACGCTTGCCGCCAACAAGGGGCCGGGCCAGTGGTACGCCGACGCCGACAGCCTTCGCTATTCGTTCTTCGACAAGGTCGAGGCCGACGACGACGAATAGTCCCGGCTGGGCTATTCCATTTGTTTTGCCGAATTCATCATGATCGCCTAGGATTGAGGCGGTAGCGATTTGCCGCTACCGCGTTCGTCCTGCGGTCACACCGGCCGTATAATCGGTTGGTTCATGGCAAAGCAGCCCACTCCATCGGATACTCAGAAACTTGTTCCGGGCGAACCGGATTCCGAACTCGAGAAGAAGCTCGCGGCTGCGGCCGTGCCTGGAGCGGGCGAGAAGGACGCGCCGCCGGCTGGCGGCAAGAAGGACGAGGCAAAAGACGAAGACGAGGAGCTGGAACTCGATGATCTGGGCGGCATCTTCGGCATTCGCCGCCCCAACAACCCGGTCAGTCCGTTCAGCCGCCCGTCGAGCGGCGTCCGAGGCGTTCTGCAAGGCCAATACCAACTGCACCATCGACGAGAGCTTCGAGCGCTTCGCCCCGGTGATCGAGGCGGCGCAGCGGGTGGAGAACGGGGCGGCGACGCAGCTGACAAAGATTCGCAAGAGCGAACCGTCGCCGGGCTCGGTCGGGGCGAGCGAGCCGTGGACGATCAAGCTGACGGCGTCGGATGCGAACGCGTGGCTGGCGGCGCGGCTGCGGCCGTGGCTGGAGGCGCAGGAGGGGGAGAAGTTCACCTGGCCGCGCGATCTGGAGAGGGTGGAGATCGAGTTTCAGAACGGGCGGATCTATGTGGGAGCGTCGATCCGCAAGCCCGGGGAGGAGGGTCGGGAGGATGCGAAGCGGCAGATTCTGTCGGCCGCGCTGAGGCCGGAGTTGCGGAGCGATGGGGGGCTGTGGATGCCGGCGACGTGGGTGAGCGTGGGGCGGTTGTCGCTGCCGCCGAGCTGGATGCTGCCGCGCTCGAAGCGGGAGGGGAACTACGCGAAGCAGAAGCGGCTGCCGGACCCGACGGGGATGCTGGCGGAGGTGCCGCAGTTGAGTGATCTGCTGGGCGCGCTGGCGGGGGAGCGGGCGGCGATGCAGACGGCGATCATCAAGATCGGGGATGGGCGGCGGGTGCGGCTCTTGGGGCTGGAGCCGAAGGATGGGGCGTTGTATATCACGTGCCAGACATTGGCGCGGGAGGAGGCGCGGGCGGGGAGGTAGGGGCGAGTGCCGAGTGCCCAGTGGGAGCGAACTTGGTTTGGGTGCGGTGGCGCGGAGGCCCGCCACGGAGTGTCGGGGTACCCGCCCGGTGCCCGGCGTTGATTAGTGGGTGAGGTTGAGGGTGGTCCAGGCGATGGTGAGGAGGGTGGCGGCGATGAGGGCGATGATGGCCGCGCTTCGGGTGAGGGCGCGGGCGAGGGCTTTGCGGCGGTGTTCGGGGAGGGGGGCGGGGTTGGTGTCGGCGATGCGGAGGTAGTGGGCGATGTTCTTGCCGCACTCGGGGCAGCGCGGGCCGGGGACGCCGGAGAGGTCGTACTTGCAGCGCGGGCAGTGGGCGTTGCGCTCGGCGAGGATGTGCTGGAGCCGGGCGGTGAAGGCGGGGTCGAGTTTGGGGATTTCGTGGTCCACCTGAGTCTCCCGACTCGGGACGGTACGAGGGGGAGGCGGGGGCGGATGCGGCATTGGAGTGGGTGCGAACGTGGGAAACTGTCGCCCCGCTGGGGCTTGGGTCTCAATCGAGATCAACAATCTGAAGGGGGCGGTGCGCCGTGGGCTGACGCCCCCCCCAACCACGGCGAGCGACTGGCGGCCCTCCGGGCCTGCCGAGTCAGATGGCCGAGTATTCGATGATTCGGGCGGGTCCCGGCGAGGGATGCAGACGCACGTGCTTGGTGCGGGGATCGCCGTCGACCTCGATGATGAGTTCGGCCGCGCCCGCGGGGAGCAGGGTGGGCTCGTTGAAGTACAATCGGCCCGCGCCGATCTGCGAGGGCGTGAACTCCCGGCCGTCCACGCGGACGAGGAGGCGGACGACCGAGGAATAGCCGGAGCCATTCAGGGAGTGTTGCGCGGCGATGTTGCCTTTGGATGCGGACATGATTCGGCGGGGCGAGGAGTACGCGAGGGAAACGCTCGCGATGCTCCATCATAGACTCGGCTACGGGAAGGATGGAACCGTGTGGGAGAGCGATCGGGACACGGCCATCAAGGTGTTTCGAACGCCCGAGCCGTTCGAGCGAGAACGGGCGGTGTATGAGCGATTGCGGGAACGGGGGGTGATGAGTGTCGCGGGATTCAGCATTCCGCAACTAGTGCGCGTGGATGAGCGGTTGATGGTTGTGGAGATGACCATCGTGACGCGGCCGTTCGTGCTGGACTTCGGGAGCGCGTACCTGGATGGGAGCGGGCCGGAGTTTCCGGAGGAGATCATGGCGGAGTGGCTGGCGGACACGCGGGAGAAGTTCGGGGCGCGGTGGGGACGGGCGGTGTCTGTGCTTCGCGGGCTGGAGCGGCTGGGGATTCAACTCACCGATGTGCATCCGGGGAACATCGGGTTTGCGGATGACGGGGGCGATGCGTGAGCGAGAGCGTGCCCGACATGTCGAAGCGGAATCACGCGCTGGATGCGTCGCGCGGGATCGCGCTGATGCTGGTGATGTGGTATCACGCGGGGGCGATGCCGGCGGCGGAGCGTGCGTGGGTGGGGCCGCTGGCGTATGTGCACGATGCGGTGCTTCGTGTGGGGTGGGTGGGGATGGACTGCTTCTTCGTGATGTCGGGGTTCCTGGTCGGTGGGCTGCTGTTCTCGGCGTACAAGAAGCACGGGCGGCTGGACGTGGGCCGGTTCTACCTGCGACGGGGGTTCAAGATCTGGCCGACGTTCTACGTGCTGTGGGTGTTCACGCTGGTGTTCGGGGAGGCGATCGGGCGGCCGGTGACCGCGGCGCGGGTGGCGGCCGAGGGGCTGCTGGTCCAGAACTTCATTCCGGGGATGTGGGTGCACACGTGGTCGCTGGGGCTGGAGGAGCAGTTCTACATCCTGCTGCCGCTCATTCTGCTGGGGGCGATGCGGTTGTCGCGCGGGCGGGGGGACGCGTTCGCGGTGATGCCGGCGGTGTACGCGGTCGTGCTGGCGGGGGTGCTGGCGGCGCGGGTGGTGACGGTGGCGCGGCTGCCCGGATGGGGCCTGTACACGCACTACACGCCGACGCACCTGCGGTTCGATGAGTTGATGCTGGGGGTGCTGTGCGCGTACTGGTATCACTTCCGCCGGGAGTCGCTGCGCCGGTGGGTAGCGACGAGGCGGTGGGTGTTCTGGGTCGTGGGCGCGGCGGGGCTGAGCGTGCCGGTGTGGAGCGGGCTGCAGAGCACCTTTGTGGTGGTGGCGGGGTACACGCTGACGGCCGTGGGCTTCGCGGCGGTGATGATGCTGATGGTGGAGCCCACGGGGGGGCGAGCGGAGGCGGGACGGCCCTCGTGGTGGGTGCGGGGGTGCGCCTTTGTGGGGATCCACTCGTACTCGATCTATGTGTTCCACCAGCCGGTGCGGTGGACGGGCGGGGCCGTGATCCGGTGGGCGGCGGGGCGGGAGGCGACGTGGTGGGAGTATGCCGCGCTGGTGTTTCCGGTGGCGATCGTGGTGGGGATCGTGCTGGCGCGGATGATCGAGATGCCGCTGCTGGTGTGGCGGGACCGGGTGGCGCCGAGCAGGTCGGGGGGGATACTGGGAAGTGGTGAGCCACTGTCGTCCCACCGGCCCACGGCAAGGGACTGACGCCCCTCCGACACGAGGGCACGAAGTGCGATGCGGGGGCGCTACTCGAGCACGTGCGCCGGCGGCGGCGTGGACGAGCTGATCTTTTCTTTCTTCAACTGCTCGGACCCGCTGCCGGGGTCTTCGCAGGAGAAGAGGTACTGGTCGTCGTCGATGCGGGCCTGCATGTGGACGGGGCGGCCCCAGATGGTGCGGAGGTTTCGGAGGACTTCCCTGGCCTTGGCCAGGTCGATCTCGAGGCCGCTGTACTGGTGGGCGAGGTAGAGCTCGCCGCGGTTGCGGTAGTTGCCGTCCACGACGTAGACGAAGGGCTGGCCCATGTTGGTGAGGCGGTAGAGGAGGGTCTTTTTGACGCGCTCGTAGTCGCGGGAGACGATCTTGAGTTCGCCGGTCTGGGGGTCGCGCTTGTACTGGTACATGTTGTGGCGCTCGACGAACTCCTCGGTGAGGAACTCGTCGATGAACTGGACGTCGTTGTAGATGCGGCGGACCTCGAAGATCTTTTCGCGGCCGCGCATGGACTGGTCGTCGTGGCCTTCCTTGGCGCCCAGGCCCTCCATGCGTTCCCAGGAGGGGCCGTGCTGGCCGACGTTCCAGCGGCGCTCGATGTCCTTGAAGAGCTCGACGCCGATCTTGTAGGGGTTGAAGCCGCCGGGGGCCATGGCGAGGACGCCGGAGTGCTGGTCGGCGTACTGGACGATCTCGGAGGCGGTGACGAAGTGCTGGGTCATCAACTTGCTGTGCCAGTAGACGGCCCAGCCCTCGTTCATGACCTTGGTCATGGCCTGCGGGGCGAAGTAGTAGGCCTCGTCGCGGATGATGGTGAGGATGTCGGATTGCCAGTCTTCGAGCTTGGCGTGGCGGAGGAGGAAGAGGAGGACGTCGCGGGTGGGGCGCTGGGGGATGCGGCCGCGCTCGGAGGCGAGTTTCTTGTGGTGGGCTTCCTTCTGGCGTTCGAGCTCGGCGTCGGGGTTGATCCAGCGGTCCATGTAGTCTTTGGCGGCGAACTTCTCGGGGACGAACGCGGCGGGGTCGAAAGGGTCGCCGGCGTCGGGGGGGCCGCCGCCGGCTCGATCGCGCAGGGGCGTGATGAGGGAGCGGTTCATGAACATGGAGTGGGGGTCGATGAGGTGCTCGATGGAGAGGCAGGCGTCGAGGAAGGCCTCGACGGCTTCGAGGCCGCGCCGGTCGATGTGGCGACGGATGCGGGTGGCGTGGTTGGCCATCTCGTCCATCATCTTCTTGTTGGTCTTGGCGAACCAGAGGTTGTTCTTGAAGAAGTCGGCGTGGCCGTAGACGTGGGCCATGACGAGTTTCTGGTCGACGACGGCGTTGGACTCCTGGAGGTAGGCGTAGACGGGGTCGGTGTTGACGACCATCTCGTAGATGCGGCCCATGCCGTAGGCGTCGCGCTTGGAGAGGGACTCGTACTCCATGCCCCACTTCCAGTGCGGGTAGCGGACCGGGAAGCCCTGGTAGGCCGCGATCTGGTTCATGGTGTCGAAGGGGAGGACCTCGTAGACGACCTCGTGGAAGTCGAGGCCGTACTCGATGGCCTTGGCGCGTATGGCGACCATCCAGTCGGCGAGTTCCTTGGAGAGGCGGGTGGCGGGGGAGGGCATGGGGGAAGGGGGGAAGAGGAGAACAGGGGAGCAGGGGGGCAGGGGAGCTGGGGAGCGGGGGAGGAGTCGGAATCTCAGATTTGAGATTTGAGATTCGGGGGGGAGGGCGGCGGGAGGGACGAATGGGATATCGGCTCGGAAGCGGGAGGGGTGCCCGACTATCTGGTGGTACGTTGGCCCGGATTGGGGGGATCGGTGGAGTTGGGGTGGGATCAGCGAATGACGCTGAAGAACCAGAGGGGGAAGAGGAAACAGAGGGCGGACGAGGCGGCGGCGGTGTGATCGGGGGCGGCGATTTGGGCGCGAGGTCGGAGCCGAGGGGGGCCGGACTCGAGTGTCGCCCTATTACGACAGAGCCCAGAAAACAAGAATCGGAAGCCCCCAGGCCAAAACGCAGACTGTCAGGATCGCGAGACCGGCCGCGTGTTCCCGGCCGCGGATAACTCGTCGCGACCAGCGTTGCCAGGTGAACATCGCGGCGATATCCACGGCCACGAAGGTCGAGGCCAGCACGGCAAAGCTCGGCGACATCACGGCGATGAACGGCACGAGGGGCCACGTGAACACGAGTAACGCGACCCACACGGCAAGGGCCCCCAAGAGAATGACCCATCCCATCGCGAACCACGCACCGCCCTTTGGGGGGCTCACGGGAAAATACGTCAGCCGGGCGCCGCACTCAGGGCACCGGAGTCCGGCCACGCCGCGGAGGTCGTAGGCGCAGCGCGGGCAACTGTTGGTGGAACCCACGGCGAAGACGGGGTCCTCGGGGACTGAGCCGCACTCAGGACAGCGCGTACCGCAGATACCGTCGAGGTCGTAGCCGCAGCGCTGGCAGCGTTTCGCGGGGCCACCCGCGACAGCGCGTTCACTCGGAGGGCTGTCGCCGGAAGGAGCGGTCACTTGAAAGAGTGTACACGGCGGCCGCGCATGTCAGGGAGGGCACGAGTTACCTGGCTGCCTCTCTCTCTCGTGAGTCAGGCCTTCTTGTCGGCGGGCTTTTCGGCGGGCTTGTTGGGCGTGCCGGAGTGCTGGGCGACCATGATCCAGCGGGTTTTCCAGACGCGGCTGCCGCACTTGCGGCGTTTGGTGGGCCACTTGATTTTCTTTCGGATCATCTGGGGCATGGGGCGGGGCTCCGTGAGGGGACCGGGGGCGTGCGGGGGAGCATACGGGCAAGGCGGCGCGCCGAAGCGAGGACTGGTGGATACCCAGGGTGTCTCGGCGGATACTCCCCCAAACAGGTACAATGGCCGGATCGGGCCGAACCGAAAAATGCGGACGGATTTGTCCCCCGTGGGCCGTTTTTCGGCAATACTGGGCGGGTTGTTTGTGAGGACGGCAACGGGGGCGCGCTTGGGAGCTGTGTGCAGGAAGGCCGTGAGCCAACTTTTATGGACGGGGCAAGGGTGAACGCCGAGGGCGTGCATCGCGCCGAGCGTGTGCGCCGGCTGCGGGCGGTGGCGGACAAGTACGAGACGCTGGCGGAGATGATCCCGATCGGGGTGTTCCTCTCGGACGCGACGGGGGACACGGTGTATGTGAACGACGCGTGGTGCGAGATGATGGGGATGGGGCGCGAGGAGGCGATGGGGTGGGGATGGCTTCGGACCGTGCACGAGGAGGATCGGGAGCGGATCCGCGACGGGTGGAAGGACGCGTTGGGCGGCGACGAGGGGGCGTATGGGGGCGAGTGCCGTCGGGCGAGGCCGGACGGGCGGATGCTGTGGACGATCTCGGCGGCGCGGGCGCTGCGGGACGGGGACGGGGCGACCGTGGGGTTTCTGGGGACGGTGATCGATGTGACGGAGTTGAAGCTGGCGCAGGAGCGCCAGGAGCGAGCGCTGGTGGAGCAGCGCGAGGCGGTGGAGCGGGAGCGGCTGATGCGTCGGGAGCTGGACCACCGGGTGGGGAACAATCTCGGGGCGCTGCTGGGGCTGATCCGGGTGTGCGAGGAGGGGCCGGGGAGCCGCGCCGACCTGGCGGCGCGGCTGCGGACGATGGTGAGCGCGATGGGGCGTGCGCACCGGATCATCACGAGGGCGCCGGGCTCGCCGGTGTGCCTGAGGAGGTTTTTCGAGGAGATGACGGGGGGCGTGGCGAGCACGCGGGACGGGTGCGTGGTGCGGATCGACGGGCCGCCGGTGTACGTGGACAAGGGGCGGGTGAACTCGCTGGCGATGGTGGTGCAGGAGCTGCTGACCAACAGCGTGAAGCACGGGGCGATGGGGCGGGCGG
>CALMPG010000001.1 GCA_937871915.1 uncultured Phycisphaerales bacterium | reverse complement strand
CTCCGTCTCCAAAACACCCCCCGCCTCCCCCCAACCGCGCCCAATTTCCGCCGCCCCCACCCCCTTTCATACCCCGACCTTCGATGCGCTTGTATCTTCCATCCATACCCGCGGACCCGCGCGGCACCCGACGCTCGAGCCGGGGCACGCGGCCCGCTCCATCCCGTGGGGCCACGCCGAACCCCCGTCCGGCGCGCTGTGCCTTCCCAGGAGGTGTCTGTTGATCCCCGCCAAGCTCCTCGCTTTCTCCCTCGCCTCCGCCGCGCTGGCCAGCCTCGCCCTCGCGCAGGTCCCCGCCAAGTCCGATCCCACCGCCAACTCCAACCCCAACGTTGAGGGCGGCGCTTTCGATGCCCCCGCCGACCCCGGCTTCACGCCGCGCGGCACGCCCTGCACCGCCAACGCCGGCAACTGCCAGGAACTCGTCGGCGTCTCCATCACCGACCCGCGCACCTCCGACCTCGTCGGCGGAACCTTCTCCGTCGCCGACAACTTCCAGGCCGCCGTCTCCGGCGACATCACCGACATCTGCTTCACCGGCTACTACGGCCCGGGCAACCCCGTCGGCGCGGGCATCCCCGCCGCCGGCGCCGAGGCCTTCCGCATCACCATCTGGCAGAGCAGCCCCACCGGCCTCCCCGACGCCCAGATCGCCCAGATCTTCGTCGGCGCAAACGCCATCGGCACCCCCACCTACACCGGCGCCCTCACCCGCGGCACCGCCCTCGGCACGCCCTCCTCCCTCGCCAACACCACCCTCTACGCCTGGACCGCCTCCGGCCTCTCCATCCCCGTCATCTCCGGCACCTGCTACTGGATGGAGATCGCCGCCGCCACCCAGAACCTCAACACCAACACCCGCTGGCGCTGGGTCAACTCCACCCACGCCGCCGGCCCCGCCTCCTACGCCGACGGCGTCTGCCTCCAGACCGCCATCGGCGCAACCCCGACCTACGCCAGCATCATCAACGCCTTCGACCGCGCCTTCTGCCTCACCATCGGCGCATCCTCCAACGTCCTGGCCGTCCCCGCCTGCGGCATCCCCGCCATCCCCGCCAACAACTCCTGCGCAAACGCCACCACCATCTCCCTCCCCTACAACGCCCCCGCCAACACCAACACCTACCGCTCCTCCACCGAGCTCACCCCCTACTGCGGCACCAGCCCCGTCAACGCCAGCACCCTCTGGTACAAGGTCGTCGGCAACGGCACCACCTACACCGCCAACACCTGCGGCGCGGCCACCGACTTCGACACCATCATCAACGTCTACTGCCTCTCCGGCACCGCCCTCTGCGGCACCGCCAACTCCAACCTCCTCTGCGTCGCCAACAACGACTCCGGCCCCGCCGCCTGCGCCGGCAACGGCGGACCCAACGCCGACCCCTCCCAGGTCTCCTGGACGGCCACCTCCGGCGTCACCTACTACCTCGCCGTCTTCGGCTACTTCGCCGGCAACTCCCCCATCGGCGCCCTCGACTTCCACGTCGAGAGCGACGGCGTCCCCGCCGCCGCCGTCTCCTGCGTCTCCGACCGCTGCCCCGTCGATCTCAACGCCATCACCGGCGTCTCCGAGCCCGACACCTGCACCCTCGAGACCAACAACGCCTGCAACGCCCCCTCCGTCCAGACCTTCGCCCTCGGCACCTGGCTCAAGGGCACGCTCAGCGCCGCCGCCCCCGCCGGCGGCGTCCCCGGCAACAACCGCGACATCGACTACTGGGAATACAACACCGCCACCCCCCTCCCCGACAACTCCGGCGGCGCGGGCCAGGCCGTCCTCTCCCTCACCTGGCGCTCCGAGGCCCCCATCCTCCTCGCCCTCTACTCCGGAACCTGCACCGGCGCGGGCCCCGGCGCCAACATCACCGCCTTCGTCGGCCGCTACCGCCCCTCGCTCGATGGCATGGCCTCCAACGGCGCGTGCGGCGGGCTCGTCGCCGACATCACCGCCGTCTCCGGCGCGGGCTTCCGCATCCTCGCCACCACGCCCGACTTCGGCGGCGTCCCCTGTGCCGCCGGCAACAACAACTACGCCCTCAAGGTCGACCTCGCCGCCACCGGCGCCTGCTGCGTCACCGGCGTATCCTGCTTCATCGCCACCGCCGGCCAGTGCACGAGCTCCGGCGGAACCTACACCGCCGACAACACCACCTGCGCCTCCCTCCCCTGCCCCGGCGCCTGCTGCAACAACGGCGTCTGCTCCGAGGTCGCCAGCGCCGCCGCCTGCTCCACCTCCGGCGGCGTCTACCAGGGCGAGGGCTCCACCTGCAACCTCACCACCTGCCCCGCCCCCAGCGGCATCTGCTGCCGCGGCGCCACCTGCAACACCCTCCTCCCCCAGCCCAACTGCACCACCACCGGCTCACTCGCCGGCGTCGCCTTCCCCCCCGGCCCCGCCTGCACCGGCTCCACCATCGCCGCCTGCTGCTACGCCGACTACAACAAACTCAACGGCGTCGAGGTCCAGGACATCTTCGACTTCCTCAACGATTGGCTCGCCGGTTCCCCCTACGCCAACACCGGCGGCAACGGCTCCCCCGGCCCCCTCGCCGTCCAGAACATCTTCGACTTCCTCAACGCCTGGTTCGCCGGCTGCACGCCCTGAGCAGAGGCCCGGGCCCAAGCCCGGGCACGGACGCCAACACCATCCGCCCCCCAAGGCCCCTCCGATAACCGGCGGGGCCCTCGTCTTTTTCCCCGAGTCCCGCCCACGCGCTGGCCCGCCTCCTCCCGTGGGGTACGTTGATCTCGCCGGGCTTTCCCGCCCGCCCCGCGCCCGCCCGCGCCCACGGAGCCCCGAGTGAGGAGAGATCGCGCCCATCACGACCCCCGCTGCGCCGCCGCGCTCCTCGCCGCCGCGCTCGCCCTCTGCGCCCCGCGCGCCCTCGCCCAGCCCGCCAACAACACCTGCGCCTCCGCCATCCCCGCCCCCATCGCCGCCACCACCCCCGGCACGCTCCTGTCGGCCACCCCCGACGGCGACTCCACATGCTCCGGCTCCCCCGCCCCCGACGCCTTCCACACCCTCACCACCACCGCCCCCGGCGTCTACCTCCTCTCCCTGTGCACCTCCGAGCCCTTCGACTCCGTCCTGAGCCTCCACTCCGCCTGCCCCGCCGACGCCACCACCGAGATCCTCTGCGACGACGACGGCTGCCGCGCCCCGGGCTCCAACGACGTCGGCATCCCCTCCACACTCAAGGCCTACCTCGCCGCCCAGACCACCTACATCATCCGCGTCGCGGCCTTCGACGCGGCCTCCCCCGCCGGCCCCTACGCCCTCTCCATCACCGGCCCCGCCGCGCCCCTCGGCGCATGCTGCAACCCCTCCGGCTCCTGCGCCGTCACCACCCAGCCCGACTGTCTCGCCGCCTCCGGCGCCTACGCCGGCGACCTCTCCGCCTGCACGCTCGCGGCGCAAACCCCGCAATCCTTCCCCGACTCCGCCACCGAGCTCCCCATCCCCGACAACACCGGCGCATCCCTCGACCGCACCCTCACCATCGCCGACGACTTCCCCCTCGGCGATGTCCGCCTCACCATCGACCTCACCCACGGCTTCATCGGCGACCTGATGATCACCCTCGCCCACGGCCCCCGCACCGCCACCATCATCCACCGCGTCGGCCTGGGCACCCTCGGCTCCGACGCCACCCTCCACGGCGCATTCACCTTCACCGACACCGCCCCCGCCACCATCTGGGCCGAGGCCCCAACGCCCGCCAGCGGCCACCCCGTCCCCCCCGGCGCCTACGTCTGCTCCGACACCCTCGCCAACCCCGTCTCCCTCCGCCAGACGTTCGCCGGCGACACATCGAGCGGCGACTGGACCCTCCACATCATGGACGCCAGCACCGGCTACTCCGGCGTCCTCCACTCCTGGTCCCTCACCCTCGACCACGCATCACCAACGCCCCGCTGCACCCCGCAACTCGGCGCCTGCTGCACCGCCGCGCGCTGCACCCAGTCCACCCTCCCCGCCTGCGCCGGCACGTTCCAGGGCCCGAACACCGCCTGCTCCCCCGACCCCGCCAACCCCACCACCTGCTGCCCCGCCAACTTCAACTCTGCCGGCGGCCTCGACGTGCAGGACATCTTCGACTTCCTCAACACCTGGCTCGCCGCCAACCTCGCCGCCGACTTCAACCACTCCGGCACCATCGACGTCCCCGACATCTTCGACTTCCTCAACGCCTGGCTCGCCGGCTGCTGAATCAGCGCCCCGCGCCCAAATCCACACCAAGCCGCCGTTCACCTCGCCCGCGCCCCCGCGCGTCCGCTCGGCCTTCATCTCAAGTCTCAAATCTGAGATCTGAGTTCCTCAATACCCTCCCCCATGCCCGGCCAAGCCCCCGCCCACCCCCATCCTCCCAGCCTCGACCTCCTCCTCACCCTCACCCAACTCCCCACCGCCTCCGGCCGCGAGTGGCGAGTCATCGACTTCCTCCACGCCTGGACCGCCGCCCGCCCCGACCTCTCCATCACCCCCGACGCGGCCGGCAACCTCACCATCGCCCCCAAGCAGCAGTGGGGGAGTGGCGGTCCCCCAATCCTCATCACCGCCCACCTCGACCACCCCGCCTTCGTCGTCGAGCGCATCATCGCCCCCACCATCCTCGAACTCGCCTTCCGCGGCGGAGTCCTCGACCCCTACTTCGACCACGCCCGCATCACCATCCACCCAGCCACCCGCGACCGTGCCACCGGTCGCCGCGGCTCCGAGCCCCAACCGGTGCTGTTGGCAACCCTGACCCAGAAAACCCAGACCGGCCCCTCCGGCTTCAACCACTACCTCGCCGAACTCGACCCCTCCACCCCCGACGACCTCGCCGCCTCCATCCGCCCCGGCGACGTCGCCACCTGGTCCCTCCCCCCCGCCGAGATCGACGCACACGGCCTCGTCCACACCCACGCCTGCGACGACCTCGCCGCCGCCGCCGCCGCCCTGTGCGCCCTCGACGAACTCCGCGCCCGCCGCGCGGCCGATCTCCCCACCGAAGACGTCCGCCTCCTCTTCACCCGCGCCGAAGAAATCGGCTTCACCGGCGCCCTCGCCGCCTGCAAACTCGGCACCATCCCAAAGAACGCCCGCGTCATCGCCCTCGAAAACAGCCGCTCCTTCCCCGATTCCCCCATCGGCTCGGGCCCCATCGTCCGCGTCGGCGACCGCATGAGCATCTTCGACCCCCGCCTCACCGCCGCCTGCGCCAAGCGCGCCGAGGACATCGCCGCCTCCCCCAGCGCCCCCATCCCCTGGCAGCGCAAACTCATGGCCGGCGGAGCCTGCGAGGCCACCGTCTTCTGCGCCTACGGCCACCAGGCCACCTGCCTCTGCCTCCCACTGGGCAACTACCACAACATGGCCGACCTGCAAGCCGTGCAGGACAAGACCTACGACGCTGCCAAGGGCCCCCCGCAGATCGCCCGCGAGTTCATCCACAAAGACGACTACCTCGGCCTCATCGCCCTCCTCACCGCCATCGGCGCCAAACTCCCAGAAAACGCCCCCATCTCCGAACGCCTCGAATCCCTCTACACCAAGCACGCGGCCATCCTCGACGAGCGCTGAGAAACACAATCCTCCCCTGCTCCCCTGCTCCCCTGCTCCCTTGCTCCCTTGCTCCCCCGCTCCCCCGCTCCCCTACTTCAACCCCAACATCCCGCGCACCTCCGCCACCAAATACAAACTCCCCGTCACACAAATCAAGTCCTCCCTCCCAACCCCCTTCTTCGCCACCTCCATCGCCGCCCGCACATCCCCCGCCACCTGGCACACCTTCCCCGATATCTCCATGAACCGCTTCGCCAGTTCCTTCGGGTCCGCCGCCCGCACATTGTTCGACTTCGTGAAGATCACCTTGTCCGCGCCCCCCGCCATCTCCCTGAGCATCCCCTCCGTGTCCTTGTCCGCCGCGCACCCGAACACCACCACCAGCGAGTCCCGCGCCATCTGCCCGCGCAGCGTCTTCATCAGCCACATCACGCTCTCCGCGTTGTGCGCCCCATCGAGCACCACCCGCGGCATCGTCTTGAGCACCTCCAGCCGCCCCGGCAGGAACACCGTCTCCAGCCCCATCGTCACCCGCTCCTCCGGCAGCCTGAATCCCTGCTCCCCCAGCGTCGCCAGCGTCGCCAGGGCCACCGCACAGTTCAGCGCCTGATGCTCCCCGCGCATCGGCACCGCCACATGCTCGTACCCCGGCATCTCCCCCTTCTCCCCGCCCCCCACGCTCACGCGCATGTTCCCCGATCCCGCCCGTCCCGCCCCGCCGCCCCCGCGCCCCCCCGGCGCCCTGTCAAACCGCGTT